>CAXBDA010000018.1:0-50007 GCA_963974595.1 uncultured Oleiphilus sp.
GTGAGCAGTTTCAGGCTTTATCTAGCCAGTTTGTTGAAGGATTTATGCAACAAGCAGAGAGCAAAGGCAGGCAAAGGCAACAATTAGATGACGTTAAGTTAGCCCGGTGGACAGAAACGCTTAAGCTTTCTCAGGAGGCGGCTCAAACTGAGTGGGGCCACCTATCTGATATACAAACGCAAGCATGGCAAACAGCCTCTTCGGAGTTTTTAACTAGCTCAAAACAGCTATCAAAAGACTTGAGTTCAGCGGTGATAGCTCAGGAAAACTCACAAAAACAGGCATCCTCTCTGATTGCTGAAACACTCAAAGAGTTAAGAACAACAGTTTTGGAAAATAACCAGGAAATGAGTGAGCAAGTCGAAGCTATGAATACGGCTTCAGAACAGAGCTTACAAATACGTGAACAAGCTGAAGCTGCATGGCAAACCCAGCATGCTGAAGCAATGGACAATATTGCATCACAGTTAACGCAGCAATTAAGCGCGTTACGTGATCAAGAGCAGGCTAGGGCAGATAAAGCACTTCAACATTTGGTTCAGTTAGAGACTACCGTTTCAACACAGCTAGCCGATTTAGGACAAGCCCTGGAAGCACCGATGAGTCGTCTTATCGAAACAGCATCCCAAGCACCTAAAGCAGCTGCTGAAGTGATTACTAAATTAAAAGAAGAAATGACCCAGAATATGGCTCGTGATAACGACTTGCTAGAAGAGCGTCGTCGTATCATGTCTGACTTGGATGGTTTATCAGACTCCTTGGCACAAAGTACCGTAAACCAAGGTAAGGCAATGGAAACCTTACTCAACTCATCAGGCACCATGCTAGCTGATATTAGCGAACGTTTTGATGCACGAGTGGATAGTGAAGTGAATAAATTATCAGATATCGCTTTACAGTTTTCAGAAAGCAGCATCGATATTGCGAGTATGAGTGATGCCTTTGTCGGCGCCATAGCGCGTTTTAGTGAATCAAATGACAAATTAGTCGATAATTTAAGCAAGATAGAATCCGCACTTGAAGCCTCAACAAGTCGAAGTGATGAGCAGCTGGCTTATTATGTTGCTCAAGCGAGAGAGATTATTGACCACAGCATGATGTCTCAAAAAGGTTTGATTGAAGAGATCAACCAAATGGCCGTGAGTCGAGCTGAAAGCTATACTGAAGAAACAGGCGCTTAAGTATGGAATTGGAAGAGATTCGAGAAGACTCCCCCCCTATTTGGGCTATCTTCGGTGACTTGATGTCTGGTTTGGTCGGTGTTTTTGTTCTCTTGCTCATTTGGGTGATTGGTTATCAACTAGAATTATCTAAAAGCCTCGAAGAAGAAGTCGCCAAGCGTCAAGCTGAAGAACAGCGACGTTTGGTGCTTGAAGAAGCATTAGCCGACCCGCTATCCAGTGGTCGCGTGACCTTTCAAAATGGCAAAATTGGTATCAGCGGCAGCGTACTGTTCTCGTTAAATTCAGACCAACTTCAAGAAGAAGGTCGTGAATTGCTGACGACGTTAGTGATTCCCCTAAAAGTATTTTTAGGCGAACGCAACGAAATACTCATGGTAAGTGGTTTTACCGATGACTTAGCCATCCAAAAAGGTAATGTGCGTTATGCCGACAACTGGGAGCTTTCAGCGCAGCGTGCCTTGACGGTGACGCGAACATTGATCGAAGCAGGTATGCCACCTGAGCTTGTTTTTGCTGCTGCGTTTGGTGCGCAAAGCCCGGTTGTTCCGAATATTGACTCGACAAATCGTTCGAAAAATAGACGTGTTGAAATGGCCCCGGTTCCCAGAGCGAAAGCGGAAGAACTGCCTTAATGTCTGTGCAATTAAAGGATGATATCTCGCGCCTCGAACAAAAATTAGATTCGTTATCTTTCAATAATCTTCCAGTTACGGGGCTAACAAAGTGGTTTTATGTTCGAGGGCTTACTGATAAAGCAATTAAAAACCAGCATAGACATCCGCTTGCAACTAAGTTAATTAACAAAGCTTACAAAGCTTTGAGTGAGCTGGAAGCCAGCTTGGAGCGACAGCGAAATGAGGCCCAAGAGCAGCTGACAATCATTGAAGAAGAGTATGACGACGCATATGACGAGGCAACGTCTTTATTCGAATCAAGGTCTTATTTCACGCTTAAAAAATTATATGAAACAGTTCAACATAAAGACGCTGATGGCTTTTTTAAAGAACTGATAAATGAACTGACTAAAGATGCATTAAGCCTTACTGCTACTGATCAAACAGAAAAAATATCACACAATAGGTCAAATAAAATAAAGCATAATGAACTGCAATCCTTTCAGCAATATCAAAGCATGTTTGAGAAGATGGCATTAGATCGTTTGCTCGCGAAGGTTATGAAAGAAATACCCGAAAATGCTGGGCCGCTTAATCCAGAACGTTTGGTGATTCGCGCATTTAAAGCGTTACAATATATCTCACCAGAGTATTTGAGCCGCTTGATTTCATACTATGAGTCTTTGTTGACTCTTCAGCTTCTGAATAATTCTGATAAGTGACTTGCTAAGCCAATAAAATATTCATTATTGATCTATACTTATGAGTTATAAAAAGAATGGCGTCTATTTTTTGTTTAGCCGTCGATAAATAATAAAAGAGTAATAACTAGTGAGAGTATTAATTGTTGATGATCAACGCTCTATACGAATGGTTTCTTCTTCTGTCGTTTCCTCATTAGGGCATGATGTGATCGAAGCCAGTTGTGGCCAGGATGCTGTTTATATCTGTGAAAATGAGAAGGTAGATCTTATTCTGATGGATGTTGAAATGCCAGGCATGAATGGTTTTGAAACAACCAAACATATTCGCCAGGAAAGCTCTTCTTGGTTTCCTATTATTTTTGTCAGTGCCAAAACAGACCCTAAGTTTTTCTCGGAAGGGATTAAGTCGGGTGGTGATATTTATCTGTTCAAGCCGATAGTGCCTGAAGTGCTGGAGTCTATGATTCATGCCATGGAGCGTATCGTCAATATTCAGGATGAATTGCACGGTACCAAAGTTAAGATGGAATTATTGGCCTATCAAGATGGCTTAACGGGCTTGGTTAACCGGCGAGGTTTTGATAAAGCGCTGGCTTTAGAGTTTGACTATGCAAGAAAAGAAAAGTCTCCTCTTAGCGTCATCATGCTCGATGTCGATCACTTCAAACCTTTTAATGATAACTATGGTCATCAGGCTGGTGATGAATGCCTAAAAGCTGTTTCGAAAGTGCTGAAAGCGGCAGCGTGTCGAACCACAGATATCGTAACACGTTATGGGGGTGAAGAATTTGCGTTGATACTACCCAATACAAATATAGCGCAAGCAGAAGTCGTTGGAGAGCGGATTATTGGTGCTTTTAAAGAGCTAGCTTACCCTCATGGATATTCTTCAGTCGAAAGCTATATCACTGTTAGTGGTGGCATTGCTCAGCTTCAGGATCAAGATAGTGCAAAAGCGCTGATAGAAAGTGCCGATAAGAGACTCTTTGCTGTAAAAGAGTCTGGTAGAAATAGAATCAGTAAAGTTACCTGATGATCAGTTGAAAAGATTACCTTTTCAACCCCGATATTAGAGTACTAAATTTAAGTTTAGAGCCTCGACGCCGGGCTTGAATTAATCAAAATCATCGCCTTCTGTGTCAATCTCGGGGAATAGTATTTTCTGTGCCGAATAGAATATCTCCATCTCGGTTTCTTTTAGTCCGGCGACTGCAATGAGGTGGTTCAGCTTCTTCATGAATGCTAGGCGTAAGTGAGGGTTGTGTTTCAAGTGCTGTTCGATAATTTTTAAGTCTGCCGAAACAGTCGTATTAACCTTTTTTACATGGGAATAGAGTTCGGCCACTTGTTGTTCATTGAGATCAAACTGATCTTTCAGAATGCTTGCAAACTCGTGCTTTTCTTTTCTGCTTTCTGTGTGATCGGCGGATATGACATGGTAAAGCAGTGAGGCTAGCGCTACATGGATCTCTTTGTCATCCGAGTGGTCAAACAGGTGGTTGCCATGTTCTGAAGCTGGATCTTTTTTGGTCACGAAATTAAACACGTATCAACTCCTTAATTTATTGCTTATTGACCTCTACGCTATAAAAATGCCCTTCAAAAGTATGAATAAGCTTCGTTATGATATAGCCGGGTATGCTATGCAAGCTATAGATTCTTGTATTAGTTTAACTCAATAATTATTCATCTGGATAGTTTTTAGAAATAATTAAAGGTTAATCGTCATCGAATAAATGATAGCGATCATCAGGGTCATCGCAGTTAATCAAGTGGGTCTCAATTTTCTCAAGCGCCGTTCTGTCGGTCTGTGATAATTCATTTAATGTAAAACGAATGCCGCAATGTGAGCCTACTTCGGTTTGGTTGCAGTAAACGATTGAGCCGGGCAGATTACAAAACTCATGAGTAAGAGCGGGGTTTTCATAACGCATCGATAAACCCACATTGCCGGATTCGGGAATAAGCTCGTTCGAAAACAGACCAATCCCTTCTTTATTGAAGTCAATTGCTGTCAAATCCACATTTCCCTCAGGTGTTTGAAGGGAGCTTTGGGTGAAAAACTCGTCACATAAATAACGCTTTGATTGTCGTTTTTCCGAGATGGAATTGTTGCTCATGATTGATTTCTCATAATATCCATAATGGCGCCCATTGAAAGATAATCTCTTGAATGCACACCATAGGAATCATCAGGTAGTTCTCGAGCAATCTTGATCTTTCCTTGAAATTCACTATTTGTCAGATCGACTGGTTTTTCACTCATAATCTTTTTGTCTTTATTTCTCACCAACAGAACCTTGGGGCGTAATTTGTTGTTGATATTGGCTGCAATCACAATGCCTACTTGGCCTGTATTGAGTTCAACAATTGCGCCAGGGGGATAAATGCCAATGCATTTTATGAAGTCTATCGCAAGGTCGTTGTCGAATTGCACGCCTCGACATTTGTAGATAATGTCCAGGGCTTCCATAGATGCACGAGCGCCATCGTAGCAGCGACTACTGGTGATCGCATCATAACAGTCAGCTAAAGCAATAATTTTGGCATAGTAGGGGATTTGCGAAGCGGTTAAACCTCTGGGATACCCTTTACCATCAAGTCGTTCATGGTGAGTGTGCGCAACATCCACAGCAATTCTATCGGCGTGACCTATGGACAGAAGCAGATCTTTACCGAAGGTCGTATGCTCCTTCATGATATTTAACTCATCTACTGTCAGTCGCCCATTTTTATTCAGAATATCGGCTGGAACTCTGGATTTTCCCACGTCATGCAGCAAGCCGCTTATTGCAATTCGCCTGATCTCACCTTCATCGTGGCCTAAAAAACGGGCGAATGTGGCAGATAATATACAAACATTGATTGAATGTTCCGCCGTATACGCGTCTTGATGCTTGATCTTGGTCAGCCAGCGAAGAGCATCCTGGTTGCGAATAACGCTATCCACAATATGATCAACTGCCTTACTGCTCTCCAGCACATTCACTGATCGTCCGACTCGTATACTTTCCATCAAGTGATTGACACTGTTTTTAGCTTCGTCGTAAGTGATTTTTGCCGTGGGTAATTCTTTACCGGTGCCGATTTGATCGGTATAGATTATGCGTTTTTCAGGCACAGGTGGAGCGTTCGCAATGTGATGATAGGTTGCAACGCTTTTTGTCTTGGTTAAAGGTTTGTTCTTTTTAAATAACCTTGCGAACAGGCCTTGTTTTTTTATACGCCGTTCATCGTAATTAGGTGTTTGAGTGAAAGTTGAGTTTGACTTTGAGTTTGAGCGGATTACCACATACTGGCATTGTTTTGCTAAACGTTTGATTTGTGAAGGGTCTTTAATGACAAACCCTTGAAGTTGAAAGTCTGTTTCCAGCCAAGGCCGATCCAAACGAATAACATGCATACCCAATGTTAATTGGTTAACAGGGATTTCTATCTCGTTATGTTGATTCGCTGTCACTGAAGCTGTCTCGTGTGCCTAAATTAAGTAGTTGTTTTTATTAATTAAGTATAGGCAAATGTATACAGTGCTGCTGGATAATTTGTATATATTTGTAATGAACTTAGGGCGCTGCTCAACGAGGCCAAAAACTGGAACTTGGCTGCCTGGCATCCTTTTTGTTCATCTTAAATATTCGGTTATACAATGCCTGATTGTTAAATGAATTCTTTTTCCAAGCTCTCCAGTGCGTATAATGGTTTGATTACCTACTTTGGATCTAACTATGAATGATGACGTTAATTACAAGAATAACCCTTTGCATGGTCTAAGTTTAAAAAACTTGCTGATTGAACTAGTGGATCATTATGGGTTTGAAATTCTTTATGCCTATTTAAATATTAATTGCTTTAAGACGAATCCGAGTATTGAATCGAGTGTTAAGTTTCTTAAAAAAACGGAATGGGCTCGTCATAAAGTAGAAGTTTTATATTTATATGAATTTAAAAATTTGCCTCGCGCCTCATCAGCCCAGTTTGCATTACCGCCGAGAGATAGGATTATTCCTGATGATCAGGTTTCTGGTGCGCCAGCAGAGTTGAGTTTAGACGATGCTGAACGGCTTCGTGAAAAGCGTGAAAGAAAAGCTGCTGAACATAGCCAAGGTTCCAGGCGTAGTTATTCTGAGAAACAAGAGTGGAAAAGCAACCGAAATGGTGATAATTCACAGCCTAAGTCTTCTGGCCGCTCATCTGATCAAAGCTCCGATCCTTGGGCGAAATGGAAGGAATAAAATTATAGGGGGAAGTGACGTCTGGATTTGCTGTTAATACAGGTCTTGCCCAAAAACTATCAAACTCATTTAAATAGCTAAGCTATTCACTTACCGATTAATTTAGAAACTAATTAACGATACTTAAGGGCTTTTAGTATCACGAATTTTTTATTCGAAGCTTCGGTTGAGCAATTGCCAAATAATTTTTTTAAACTGATGTGATAGCCCAAATGGCGGTTTGCAACGATCCAAAACTCACCACCTTTCTTTAATGTTCTGAAAGCATCTTTAAAAAGAGAAAAAGCGATATCTGTGCCCACGATATGTTGATGATGAAAAGGTGGATTACACATGATCAGGTTGAATTTAGACGTTTTACAGTGTTTCAAACCATCGTCTGCTTGAATGCTTACAGAGGATTCAGGCAGGTTGTTTTTCCAGTTTACTTCGCAAGATTGAACCGCTTGAAAAGACTCATCTGAAAAAGTGATTGCCGCTTGAGGATGAAGCCGTAAATAACTTAAACCCAAAACACCATTTCCACAGGCAAGGTCAGCAACAGTAGATGCTTCTGGCAGTCTTGATAAATTGTCTAAGAAAAAGCGTGTACCGATATCTAATTTATCCTGACTAAAGACATTGGCTTGGCTGATAAGGTTGAGGTCGAATTCTTTCAGATTAAGATTGTTTAGTTTAATTGGTTTGGTATGTAGATTTTTATCCAGTGTTGCCTGCCAAATACGTGCTTTTTTTACACCGGGATAAAACTGGCTCGGCCCGAAATAGGCCGCTAGTAAATCATATTGGCCTTTACTCAAGTGCTTATCCATACCGGTTAGCAGCAGGCACGTTCCATCTTTTCCCCACTGCTGAAGTTGCTGAAGTAAAAAAGCTAATTGGCTTTTAGATTTTGGAATACGCCCAATAATGAGTGGTGTTGCAGGAGTATGGTTTTTTAGTTCATCAATCGCAGGTAGAAAGTGTAGAGATTTATCTAAGTCATTTGCGTTGATATTGGTATAGATTGCTTCGCGTGATAACCAAGAGTCGCTATAGCAAATAGGCTGATGTTCAAGCAAAGGAATCGTGAGCGCACCAAAATTATCATTAAGAATGCACAGCCCAGTGAGGTCTATGTTTAGTTCAGTCAGGGTATTTAAAAGATACTGATCAGCGGCATCCCATGCTCGTAATTCGCTGTTTTTCTTAAAAGGATAGCGTTGAAGAATATAACGTTTCCCCAAAGTTTCGAACAGATCATTGGTCTGCATAGCTGTTGTGGTCTCACATAAATGGAATAAAGGTAAAGATTAGGCGGGAAGTATAAAATGAAAAGGCTTATTCGTTGGTATTTATTTTAAAAAGACAAATATAATCAAATTTTAGCCTTTTAAATAAGCATCTTTCAGTTTTGAGACGGTCGCACATTACCAAACAAGGATGTAAGCATTACACTATGTGCTAATGTTAATGTAGAAATTGAATTTACTAAGCTGCCAACCGAAGGCTGAAAATTAAATAATGTCTTAGTCAACTATTAGAGATTAATAATGAAAACAGGTTTATGGAAAAACAAACTTATAAACAAGTTGCTTGGTGGCGGCTTGATTATAATGAGTACATTAATCTTGAGTGCATGTTCAACGACATCATTAAAATCTTTAAGTAAAGGCCCGATTAATTTCGAGAGTAAATTTACGGTAGTTGCCGAAACTAACTGTAATGAAGTGTCGTATGGCGGTTCTCGGTTAACTGACTCATCAAAGCATATTGAACAAGCATTAACAGATTATGGCTTTAAGGTTGTGCAAGGTGGCCATGCTGATTTTCTTTTTCACTTTATGTGCCGCAGTGAGTCAGACCTGAATCTTGAAGTAATTCCCAATGAGATTAGTGCTATGTTGATGGTTGCTTCTATCACACTGATCCCAACCTATTGGCCTACAGACTTGTGGGTCGATATGGAAGTCTATGACTTAAGAGGCTATGAGCCAGAAAGTGTTGACCTGTTTGCTTCTTCTTATGTTTCTCAAGAACGCATTATTTGGGCGCCGTTTATCTTATTTAAGCTTGCTTATGACTTCGGCATCGATAAATACAAATATGAAAAATTTTATGAAGGTATCAGGTTATCTACCCAAAGCTTGATACATGATGCTGAAAGTAAAGAAATTTTTGACTAGCTTTCCCAATTTAGTATTTTCGATGCAAACAGTTTCACGATCACCTCGGCACTCTTACTAAGCGCTAAATAAATTACCTTTAGCCATAAGTGCGCGATAAGCAGGTTTAGATATTTTTAGAGGGTTAACCGTTGGCAGTGTTTAAACAGCATAACCTTATCTATTTCAGGTGATGCTGCTCCATACTTTTTATAGGGCCAAGTTTAACTTCCAAAACTATTCATTAAGCCTTTTAATTTATCTCCGCTTTTTTCATTCAATTTCTCTAGCACTTTTTCTTTCACCTTAGTCTTTAGCTTTTCGCTTTGCTTTTCTTTAGCTTCTTTGATGATCTTGTTTAATAAGCTTTTCCCCATCGCTTCTGCTAGTTGTTCTGGTGGTAAGCCTTTGCTTCCCCCTATGTTTTCAATTGAGAAGCTGGGTAGGGTTTCATCGTATTTTTTCTGACCAATTGCAGTTAAGTCTAAAACAAGTTGAGTGTCTTTAATTGTTAGCTTTTGAATAGTCATACGAATATCAGATGTAGAGGCTGACTTTTCTTCATTTGCGTTAGGTTCTGATACTTCTTTACTCGATTTTGAAGTGATCTGACCTAATAAAGCATTTAGGTTGCCTTTACCTGCTGCATTTAACTCATAAAGTGTTGATACAGAATCAATTAGAATTTCTTCAATCACAATCGGCATTTCAGTGATATTCTCAGTATCGATATCGAGCCTTATCTTTTTAAAGCCTAAGGCTCTGTTGTTGCTAAAGCCTTTAGGGTTGGCAATTGAAAAATTAGAAATTTCCCCCATACCCTCTATTAGCTTGATATTTACTGAGCCAACTTCGACCTTAGTTTTAAGGCTATTCGTACCGTGTTTTTCTATTTGCTCTTTAACGATTGAGTTAATAGATCCTAGATAGTAGTAGGCAAGGCCTCCAAGTGCGATGGTGATGAGTGCAAGTGCGATGAGTAGTTTTTTCATTATGCTTCCTTAGTCTTTGGTGTTTAAATTGATGCGTTAATTAGCTTTAGCTTCCATTCTTCGAAACCGCCATCAACGCTAAAGGATTGCTTAAACCCCATGTTATAAAAATAGTCTGCTGCCCCTTGGCTGCTGTTGCCGTGGTAACAATAGATAATAAGCGGCTTGTTTTTGTCAGCAGAAGATAACACATCTTCTACATTTTCATTGGTAACGTGAATTGAAGCTTTGACATTACCTGTATCGAAAGACATCTTATCTCTTATATCAATCAAGGTGACTTCATTTTTTTCAATTAAGGACTCGGCTTCTTCGACCGATATACGTTGATAAGGCATGATGGTTTCCTGTATTCAAAAAAGTGTGGTGTTGAAAATTTATCGATTTTATTTAATCAGCAATACATAAATCATCTAGTCAGTGTTTCAGAGTGAGCACTATCTAGCCGTTAAGCATTGGAAATTAGCTTGATAGCTATTGTAGGGAATATGCGTACCTCTGCAAGGCTTGTCTAAAGTGGTTCAAAGCATGTTACTAAGCGTTACTGTTTACTAAATGAACAGTTTTCCGAATTGCGCTATCATATCTGTCTCACTTTGATGGAGGTCATCACGATGGCAATCTCACTCAATACCTCATTCGGTAGTTCTTCCGCTATTTCTGGGCAGAGTTCACCGAATGCCAGCTTTCAGAAACTAGCATCGGGTAGCAAAATTAATAGTGCCGCAGATGATGCTGCCGGTTTGGCCATTGCCGAAAAACTCACCAGTAAATTAGGTGGCTTCGATATGGCTATTCGCAACGCGAGTGACTCGATATCTGCCATACAAGTTGCTGACGGTGCACTTCAAAGCTTGAATGATAATGTTGCCCGTATTCAGGAGCTCACTCTACAAGCGGGAAATGGCGCGCTAAATAGCCAAGATAGACAAGCACTTCAAGCAGAAGCTGATCAATTGATTGATGAGTCGAATCTACTGCTTGAGAATACCAATTTTAATGGTAAGTCTTTATTGAATAATGATGAAGGTTTAAGCGTCCAGTTGGATGAGCCTGGTAAGAATATTCAACTCGAAGGTAAAAATTTAGCGAAAGAATTTAAAGAGCTGGGTTTTGGTGATGTGAACCTTACAAGTCAAAGCGCCGCTAATAAATCTTTAGAAACGCTGAGCCAGGCTTCTGAGCTTGTAATATCACGGCAATCAGAGTTGGGTGCTGTGAGTAATCGAGTTGAAAACTCTATTGATAATATTAGTTCATCAAGAATCAATTCAGCAGAAGCGCGAAGCCGGATTAGTGATGCAGACTTTGCTAAAATAGCTTCAGACCTCGCGGCAAGTCAAGTGCGTGATCAGGCGCAAATTGCAGTGCAGGCACAAGCCAATGGCCATCGAAGTGCAGTGTTGCAGTTGTTGTCTTGATAAATCCTGCTCTGTGAGCTGTCGAAGAGCCTTTTAGTATAAACTCAAATTTTCGCAGGTACATTTCGACAGGCTTTCAGGGGGCGAATATATCGCTCGTTGAGCTCGTCGAAACGTACTAAATGTAACTGGAAGCTTGCCTGACCTGATCCAGCAGGGGCTCTCAATGAGCGAAACTTTCTGCTTTAGTAGGCTTGGAATACTTAATAATCCTTTGCACAACTGTTTTGTATTGGCTAAAAAATGAGCCGGTATTGTAGGGGATATCGTACTTTCTACAAATTTTTTGTACTTGCTCAGCCATTTCGGGGTAATGACGTGCTGGAATGTCCGGAAATAAGTGGTGTTCAATCTGGCAGCTTAAATGACCAGTCATAATATGAAACAGCTTAGAGCCTTTAAGATTAGATGAGCCTAAAATCTGGCGATAATACCACTGGCCTTGAGTTTCATCTTTAATGTCGTCTTCCGTAAAAGTATGCGCTTCTTCGGTAAAGTGTCCGCAGAATATAATGGTCGAAGTCCACAGGTTTCGCAAAATATTAGCGATTAAATTTCCAACTAAAACCTGTGCCGCTACTGGCCAGCAGAGTAAGGGAAAGAAGATATAATCTTTAAATAACTGTCGGCCTGCTTTACTGAAGAAATCACGGCGCAATTGTTTTCTGGAAATAGGCAATTCACTATGTTCTTTGGGTTTGCCAACGAAAATACGTTCTGCCGCTAATTCATGATAGGCAATGCCCCATTCAAAAAAGGTGCTTAGGCCTAAGTAGTGCAGAATCTGAAAGCGGTTTTTTGGGCGCCATGTATAGTCATCGCTTAAGCGGAAAATGCCATAACCGAAGTCTCTATCTTTACCAATTACATTGGTGTAGGTGTGATGTTCATAATTGTGATAACGCTTCCAAGAGTTAGCGTCACCCAGAATGTCCCATTCAAAATTTTTAGAATTGATGTTCGGGTCATTCATCCAGTCATATTGACCATGCATGACGTTATGACCAATTTCCATGTTGTCGAGGATTTTAGCTAAGGCTAATAGCAAGACAGCCAAGACCCACAGCAAGGGGTTGATAAAACCCATCACCATTAAGATGCGAGCTGAGATTTCAGTAATGCGTTGAATGGCGATCATCTTTCGAATATATCGTGCATCCTGACTGCCTAATTTGTCTTTTGTTTGATCCCTGAGTTGATTTAAATCCTTGGAAAAGGCATTCAGCGACGCTTTGTTTATCTGTTTCATTTTATACTCCATTTATTCTTTTATCAGGGCTCGCTGTTAAAGTTCTAGTTCAACGGTACCGACAGGGATGGATAGACACAGCTGGATATTTTCAGCGCCAGAATCAGAATATTCTTGAGTTTTGGTATTAAATACGCGCCCTTGTTTTTTCTTACAAATACACTGGTGGCATATACCCATTCGGCAACCTGAGACAGGTTTAAGGCCTTCTTCCTCAGCCAGTTCTAATAAGGTCTTCTTGACTATGCCGCTGGTAAATTTCACCTGTTTGCGCGAGTCGAGATAATCCACTTGGATAAACTCACTATCGTCATGGGTATTTGGTGTTAATTTTACCGGAGCTTTGCCGAAATATTCAGTGTGTATGTTTGAACGACTTACTCCTGCTGAAGCGATTAACGAAGTGCAGGAATCAATCATCGTGCCTGGGCCGCAAATATAGTAATCAAGATTTTTGATTGAATGGCCGGGGTTTTGTTTATTCAACTTGTCTTCAAGTTGCTTGATAGAAAAGTGGCCGGATTCTTTTGTAAATATCATGTGTAAATTCAAACCCTTATCCTGTAAAGCATTCAGGTCTTTTATAAAGAAAATATCTTCATGATTGCGAAGATAGAAAAACAAATGCGCATCTTTCAACCAAGCAGAGTTTCTATGCTCATTTAACATAGAGCGAATAGGTGTGATGCCACTTCCTGCTGCGATAAACACTTTTTTATGGTGCTCAGAGCTTAGGCAAAAGTCACCCATTGCTTCGGAAAGATACACAAAATCGCCAGGGTGAAGTTGATCTCTTAACCACGGCGTCATAGCGCCTTTATCCTGTGCGCGAATAGTTACTTCGATGAAGCCTGTTTCTTGAAAGTCTCGTGGTGCTGACGAAATACTGAAAGTGCGCGTTAGCATGCGACCATTTATTTCCGCACTGAGCAGGATAAATTGTCCAGGCTGAAAGTTAGGCCATTTATTGTCAGGTTTCAGCGTTAGGGTGTAAATATTAGTGTTTTCTCGCTGGCTCGAAATAACCTTTGCGGCTAACTTTTGGTAGCGCCATTCAGGTTTAAATAATTGAATAATAGATTCAATATACGCGGCAAAGCTTTCCTTGTTGGTCAGGCTTCTGGAAAGAAAAGCCAAATATGGCTGAAGCTTGGTTCGAAATGAATTAGGTGTTTTGAATGTTTCTTGATAGCGTGACATAGGTACTCCAAATTTAGGGGTACAGTTGTACCCTCAAACAGGTGTTATGTCTAGATATTAAATTAATGCTGTATAAAAAGTGTACGGGTGTGTGGCTGAAAAATACAAATTTAAGGATGGATCGCTAGAAAATAAAAAAGGCACATTTCAAAATGAAATGCGCCTTTTTTATCGTTCAGTTTCTATATTTAGTTATTGATATAAGTCTTCAGTGCTTCAATAAGACTACGGCATTCAGCTTCGGTACCTATGGTAATGCGTAAATAATTATCGATACGTGGTTGATTGAAATAACGCACGATGATGGATTTTTCGCGTAAATAGGCAGCGATATCTGCTGCGCGTTTATCTTTATGTTTGGTGAAAATAAAATTGGCAGATGAGGGGATGGTTTCGAAGCCAAGTGTTTGCATTTCTTTAATCAACTTTTCACGGTTTGAAATGATTTTCTCACAGCAATTTGCGAAATAAGCCTGGTCTTCAAACGCTGCCACAGCACCGTTAATGGCAAAACAATCTAAAGGGTAAGAATTAAAGCTGTTTTTGACACGCTCCAAACCTTCAATTAAATCCGGGTGGCCCACGGCAAACCCAACCCGCAAACCCGCTAAAGAACGTGATTTTGATAAGGTTTGTGTGACCAGTAAATTAGGGTATTTATCCACTAAGGTGATAGCTGTTTCGCCACCAAAATCAATATAGGCCTCATCTACCACAACAACAGATTGAGTATTCGATTTCAAAACTTCTTCAATTTCACACAATGCCAGAATGCGGCCAGTTGGTGCATTAGGGTTAGGGAAAATAATGCCACCATTTTCGATGGCGTAAGTTTTCGCCTCGATTTCAAACTGATCATTTAAGGGGATCGTTTGGAAGTTGATTTCGTATAAACCGCAATAAACCGGATAAAAACTATAGCTAATATCGGGAAACAGAAGCGGTTTGTCTTTTTTGAGTAGACCTAAAAATGCATGTGCGAGTATTTCATCAGAGCCATTGCCCACAAATACTTGTTCCGTTTTGATGTGGTGATATTTGGCGATGGCTTCTTTTAGATCACTTGCATTTGGGTCGGGATATAAACGAAGTCGATCATCGGCTTGTGCTTTTAAAACATCAAGAGTTTTAGGGGACGGGCCGTAAGGGTTTTCGTTGGTATTGAGTTTGATCAGCTTAGATGCTTTAGGCTGTTCGCCAGGCACATAAGGCGTTAGCGTGTGAACGATCGGGCTCCAGAATTGACTCATGAGGGTACTCAATAAAAAATTATCAGTAAGTGTGGAGGGGAATTATACGCGCGTTAAATAGGCGATTCCCAGTAAATTCATCAGATGACTGATTTTCATTTAACTGCAATACTCTTAGGCCTATACTGGCGGCTCAATAATAACTATTTAAGGAGAGATGTTATGCAAATATGCCCCGTATCTTACGCAGTAGGCTGTGCTAAATGCCCTATTTTCAAAATGTGCCCAGCAAAAAATTTAATTGGCGATGCAAAGAAAGAAGAAAGTGAAAAGGATAAAAAAGCCAAGTAGAGCTTAGTATTTATGCTTAAAACAAGGAATGTTATGCATCCCTTGTTTTAACTTATTTAGGTCTAGCCTTTTAAATCCATAAATCCTGAATAATTCACGCCACTTAGTAGTGCCATTTCTCGGTGCCAGGTTGCAAGATCTTCTTTATTGAATTTACTCAAAGAATCGTGGCCTGTTACCGCCACCCTACCCCCCCCGTAATGATTACCAGCATGGTAATTTCCAATTTTATTCAGGACTATTTTTCAATCTATCTGAGGTATTTTTAATATTAGTAATTGCTAATTTAGTAAAATCTAATTACTATTCTATTTAGATCGTTTCTATTTATCCGTTTGAAGAGACCCGTTTTTTAAAGAGTCATTGTTAAGAGGCAGTATGAAGATTGAATTAGACGATATGTTGTCGCGTTCCGCAGAAGCTGAAAGCTTTTTAAAGCAACTGGCAAATAGCAAACGCTTGATGATTCTGTGCGTCTTGAGTGAAGGCGAGTTATCGGTCGGTGAACTCAACCAACGCGTGCCGTTGTCACAGTCTGCTTTGTCTCAGCATTTAGCTAAGTTAAGAACGGTGGGGTTCGTGTCGACTCGTCGTGAGTCGCAATCCATTTTCTACAAGCTAGCCGACCCGCGTGTTGTGCTCATTATTCAAAGCTTGTATCAGGTATTTTGTGAGCCTCAGAATGACTAACCAAAACCCTAGCCAACAATCACCACTCGATCGAATAGTTGCTTATAGCATTTCCGGTGGTTTGCCGATGCTGATTATCTTGGTATCGATTGTATTGGGTGTCTTGGCGTTGAATTTCACGCCACGCGAAGAAGAGCCGCAAATTGTGGTGCCGATGATCGATATCGCTGTGCAGGCACCGGGCATGTCGGCCAAACAAGTTGAACGACAAGTAACTTATCCGCTGGAAAAACTCTTGTCCCAGATTCTGGGTGTTGAGCATGTTTATTCAAGTTCGATGACTGGGCAGGCTGTGGTAACTTTGCGTTTCTTTGTCGGAGAAGACCGCGAAGATGCGATTCTGAATACCTATAATAAACTGTATTCGAATCAGGCTAATATTCCTGTGGGTGTTTCTGATTGGCAGGTGAATCCGATTGAAGTGGATGATGTGCCAATTTTGATGCTGGCTCTCTGGTCAGATTTATCTGAACCACTTGTCAGCGATTATGAGTTGAAACGTGTAGCAGACGAATTCGCCAACTATTTACAGGCGATTCCCGATACCAGTGAGATTAAGGTAGTCGGGGGCAGGCAGCGAACTATCCGTGTGCAGCTCAAGCCAGAAAGTTTAGCTGCTAGGCAGAGCACGCCAATGGATGTGCTGCTGGCCTTAAAGGTATCTAATCTACTCCAGCAAGCGGGTAATTGGACCTTATCCCAAGAGTCTGTACAGCTAGAATCGGGCGATGTGCTTCGTGATTTAACGGAGTTGCGTCAACTGGTGATTAATGTTGTTGATGGTGTACCGGTTTTTTTACAGGACGTGGCTGATGTCATTGACGCGCCTAAAGAAGCTGATAGCTATACCTGGATAGATTTTTCTGAATCGCATCCCTTCATGCAACAATCCGAAAAAGCTAATCAACATGCCGCTGTAAACAGTAGTTATCCAATGGTGGTCTTAAGTATTGCCAAAAAATCGGGAAGTAATGCGGTGACGGTTGCGCAAGATGTGCATGCGATGGTTGCTGAATTAAAAGGCCAGTTATTACCCGATAACATCTACATCGAAACCTTGCGAGATTATGGCCAAACGGCCAATGAAAAAGTCGATAACTTAAGCAACAGCTTACTCTTTGCAGTGTTTACCGTCGTGGTATTTATTGCGGTATTTTTAGGTTGGCGACCTGCGGTTGTCGTGGGTATTGCGGTGCCTATTAGTTATGGCGTGACCTTGGCTTTGGATATGGCTTTTGGCTACACCATTAACCGCGTGACTTTGTTTGCCCTGATTTTGTCCTTAGGGTTATTAGTGGATGACCCAATTACCGGCGTCGATAACATTCAACGCTTCCTGAAAAAACGTTGTGCAGAACCTGCGCAAGGTGCCGTATCTAAAATATTAGACGCGGTGGCTGAAATTAAAATTCCACTGATTATGTCGACTATTACCATTATTCTGGCCTTTATTCCCTTGGCTTATATTACCGGAATGATGGGGCCTTATATGGCGCCGATGGCTTTCAATGTGCCAGTTAGTGTGGGGGTGAGTACCTTGGTGGCATTTTTAGTGACACCTTGGCTAGCAAGAAAAATATTAAAAACAGATGGCTCGAATTCAACCGGCAGTATTGATGAAACATCGGATGATAAGTCACCTTTATACGGCTTTTATAAGAAGCTATTAACGCCTTTATTCGAAAGCCGGAAAAAGTCGAAAATTTTGCTTTGGTCGGTCCTGGCCTTGTTTCTTGCAGCAGCGATGTTGCCAATGATGCGCTGGGTGCCGCTTAAACTCTTGCCGTTTGATAATAAAAACGAAATTCAGGTGATTATCGATATGCCGGAGTCTGCCACCCTAGAGCAAACGGCTTCCATTGCTAAGCGACTTTCTCAAGAATTGGTGAGCTTTTCAGAAGTGCAGGCCATTGCCAGTTTTGTGGGAGAGCCTTCCCCCATCGATTTTAACGGCATGGTGCGTCATTATTATCAACGCCAAGCGCCTTATCAGGCTGATTTACGGCTCACCTTATTAGATAAAACGCAACGTGAACATCAGTCTCATGCCATCGTGTTAAGAATGCGCGCTTATTTGAATGAGTTCGTAGAAAGACAATTAGCGATTCCTGAGCTGAAAATAAAGATCGTTGAAGTGCCACCAGGCCCACCGGTATTGAGTACTTTGGTGGCTGAAATCAGCGGTACGAAGTTAACCGAGTATGAAATACTTCAAACGGCTGCGGAAACAGTCAAACATCGTTTGGAGAGAGAGCCTTTTGTTGATGAAGTCGATACCAGCACTGAAGGCCCGCAAACTCGTTTGCGTTTTGTAACGGATAAAACCAAAGCCGCTTTGTCGGGCATTTCGACACAGGATATTAACCAGGCTCTGATGTTGGTGACCCAAGGCATTCCTGCAGGTATTTTGCATCAAGAAAGAGAGTCTGAGCCACTGCCAATCCTGCTTGAACTACCTTTAGGTGAGCGAAGTGAATTGGGTGATCTGGAGCGCCTTCAAGTGAAGGGCAGAGCTGGTGTGGTAAAAGCCAGTAGCCAGAATGGCTTGGATGCTGTACCGCAGCCCTTGGTGTCTTTAGGTGAATTAGGGCGCTTTCAATATTTAGAATCTGATCGTTCTATCCAGCACAAAGATTTAAAGCCGGTGGTCTATGTAACGGCAGAATTATCGGGCCGAACCCCGGCTGAAATTATTGCGGATGTCGGTGCAGATTTGACGCCTGAAGCTGAAGTATCATCACTTCATTCAAATGCTGACATTTCTGCGTGGCAAGACCGAAGTTTTATTGATGTATTTGTGGGAAATAAGCCTGGAGATACCTGGAGTTTACCAGAAGATATCCAGTTAAATTGGGGTGGAGAAGGAGAGTGGTTAATCACTATCGATGTTTTCAGAGATATGGGTTTGGCCTTTATGTTTGCCTTGGTAGCTATCTTTTTTGTACTTAAATTCCAGACTAATTCCACGAGTCTGTCTCTGATTATTATGTCAGCGATTCCGCTTACCGTGATCGGTATTATGCCGGGTTTTGCGGTATTGAATTTATTGGGTGAGCGAGAAGTTGCTGGTGCGCCAGATCCTGTGTTGTTCACAGCCACTGCGATGATTGGCATGATTGCCTTGGCGGGGATTGTGGTCAGAAATTCTCTGATCCTGGTTGAATTTATTACCCAGGCTCGGGCAACAGGCGCGGACATTAAAGAGGCATTAATCTTGGCGGGTGCTGTCAGAATGCGGCCAGTTTTACTGACGGCAGGTACAACCATGTTAGGCAATATGGTGATTATTTTAGATCCGGTCTTTAGCGGTTTAGCGCTGGCGATTATGTTCGGTATTATTGCATCCACTTTATTTACATTGGTGTTGGTACCTGTGGTGTATTTTTTAGTATTTTCTGATTCTAAGTAGAAGGTCTTCAGTATGAAATGGTTTCTTCCTATCTCTGCATTGGTTTTGCTGGCGGTCATGGTGGCATGGATGGCGGGTAGTTTTGATGAAAAAGTCGCGCCAGAGATATTGGCGACTAAGCAGCTTCGATCAGATTCAGGTTTATTATTTGAAGTTCAGGAAACAGAGTACGAGCTATTAGAACCCGTGCCAGCAACCATTGCAGCGAAACAAACGGCGGTGATTTCGTCACGAATTTTAGCGCGAATTGAAGAAATTAAAGTCAGAGCTGGAGATTATGTTAAGAAAGGTCAAGAGCTAGTTGTGCTTGAACGATCTGACTTGATATCTCGTGTATCCCAGGCGAATTCCCAAATCAAATCAATCGATGCGCGCTTGGATGAAGCGAAGCAATCACTAGATCGCTCTATTGAATTAAACAAGCGCGGTTTATTGGCTTTGGCGCCTTTAGAAACGGCGCAGGCGAACTATAAGAGTTTGCAGGCGCAAAAGAAAAGTGCCCAGCAGGTTTTGGTCGAAACAAAGGCTTCCTTGAACTATGCGAGCGTGACAGCGCCTTTTGATGGTTTGATCGTTGACCGTTTTGCAGAGCCTGGCAGTACCGCTCAATCAGGCATGGCCTTGTTGTCGTTGTATAATCCGGCTTCGGTCAGAGTTGAGGCGAATGTTCGTGAAGAGCGAGCCGTGCACTTAGAGCTTGGGCAGGTATTAAAAATGGAGATTCCCTCTAAACGCTTGTCTTTACGTGCTGAAATTGAAGAACTAGTGCCAGCAGGAAACAGTTCCTCACGGACTTTTTTAGTGAAAAGTCAGATAAATGATATTAGCGGCCTTTTGCCTGGTATGTATGCGCGTTTACTTGTTCCAGCAGGAATCAGCAAACGAATTTTAGTGCCAGAGAGCTTTGTGGCAGAAATCGGGCAGTTGAATGTTGTCTGGGTGCAGCAAACAAAGGGTGTAAATAAGATACTGGAGAAGCGTTTTGTGAAAATTGGATTAACAAATGAGGCGAGTATGGTTGAAGTGGTTTCTGGTTTGAAGCCAGGCGAGTATCTAGTGCAAAAGCCTTGACGTTTATTTAGTGTGCGGCGAAGCGGTTTCCCCTAACATGCTACTCTTCAAAGATTTCTGGGCAGGATTGTCTGATAGCCATATACCAAATAAGGCACGCTTAAACGCCATATCAGTATTAAGCTTTTTAACAATATGACGGTTTTTGATGACGGTCACGCCCTTTCCGGGTAGGTAAACTATTTCGAAAATATCGCCTATGGTTATTTTTTCCTTAAAGGCATCAAGGAAATCATCGATCTGTTCCTGAATGTTTTGGGTATTGTTGTTGGTTGACTTGGTGAAACCCTCCTTGGTTCCTCTTGTTATATTTTCACTGGTAATCAGGTTCGAGATGACATGAATCTGAATAAGCATGGCTTCATCGGCTTCTATTATTGCTTGGGCATCGTGGGTTTTAGTGCTTAAGTAAAGGGCCGCTACGTAGAGGTCAATAAAGTATTTTGTCCTTTGCCCTGCGCCATTGAGTAAAAGGAGATTTTTACCCAGTTTGATGGTTTCTTTTAACTTAATGCCCGAGATTTTATTTGTTTGTGCCTGAGTGGGTAGGCATAAGAAAAAACAAAGTAGAAGGCCGGATAGTCGAAGTAGAACGTTATGTTTATTGGTGTTGACGTACATTCAGTGTTCCTGATTATTTATTATATTTAGTGATGAATCTGTGAATGTTAGATAGGGGGGGATTATATGCTTATAGGTGTATGCGAAGTTAAGCGTTCGCAAAAAGTGTGAACGCCTTAACAAGTTTGGGACGAAGGTTAATTGATGCTTCTTACTAAGCGAACCGGGTAGTTGTTGATCCCTGTTGTTTTTCTTGTGATAGAGCCGGTTGCGCCAACATTAAAATCAACACTCCATGTGGCGGTGTCATTGTAATAATCAGGTGAGCCTGTCCACGTAAACTTGTTTGTAGTATTTGGGAAAACAGACTCGTTAATGGCAGGTGAAGAGCACTGCTCTTCTACTAAGGATGCAAGCTCTGCGATATTGGGTAATCGCCAATCTGCATACCCCGCAAAACCACCGCTGTTATTCAGTGCTTGAGGCACGGCCAGAGCCTCTGCCCAGTTGGTTTCATTCAATATGCCGCTTTGACATTGAATGCCATTTAAACCTTCTAGGCACTGTTTCCACATAAGTGCTGTACTGGTGTCTGTGATTGTGCCATCGCCATGAATCACATATTGGGTGCTGGGTGTGGTTTCTGCCATTGAGTCGCTTAAGCAATTTTGAGCTTCCGTCGAAAAACTCGCCAATATGAGATAGCTGGAAAATGCTAACGAAGCCAAAGTATGTTGTTTAATGCTGATTGTTGGTTTATTCATAACCACCTCTTACTAGTCTTACTTGGCGCGCGTTGCGTTTATCTATACTGAAAGAATTGCCGTAATCAAAATTCACACCCCAAGCACTGGTAGAGCCCAGCGCGAGAGGGGTGCTTGTCCAAACATATTGTCCTACTTCTGGAAAGTAGTCGCTGTCTATCATGGGGCGGGTATTACCATAATCGACAATACTTAAAAGCTCTTTGCGGCTTGGCAGGCGCCAATCGGCAAAGCCACACCAGGCATTTTTATTCATTCGTTCAACAAAGGCTTGGGTGTTGCAGTGGGTTTGTGGGTTTTCTGAATCATAATCGGAACAGACGTCGCCTTGATTGTCCATAAAGCCAGAACCACCACCATTGCTTGCCGGGTCGCTGTTGTACCAGCTATATCGATTGTCAGCATCGTTAATGCCTTCATCGCCAATGATATCGTTGCCACCTGACTTTATTTCCCACATAAGACCGGTGACGCTGTCTTGTACACATTGCCAATCGCTGGCGTTATTACCGACATCAACACCATTGCTATCAAATTTCGTGAAGCTGAAGCCGACTCGACCGTCAGAGTCATCATTATTGGTAAGTTCTCTGCCGAGTGAGCAATCTTGTTGGTCGATGGCTTCACCAATACAAGCTGCATTGTTGCCCGTTGGGTAGTTGCCACCCCAAGTGATTCCTGTGCCATTGACTTTGATGTTGGTTGCCGGAATGGGGCCGACGACTACTTTAATGGTGTCTGCTTCGGAATCGTTTTGGCCGTCATTGACCGTAAGGCTGAAGATAAGTTGGCCGTCGGTATCTGCGGTAAAGGTTGGCTTGGCAGTATTGATGTCGCTGAGTGTGACGCTTGGGCCACTGAGCTGAGACCATATATAGGTAATGGGGTCATTATCTGCATCGTTACTCAGTGTGCCATTTAAGGCAACCACTGACAGGCTGCCGACATAGCGGTCCACGCCTGCATGGGCAAGCGGAATCGTATTGATTTTTTCAATGATAATGGAAACAGTATCCATGCTTGAGCTAAGTTCACCGTCGCTAACGATAAGTGAAAAGGTGAGTGTTTCATTGATGTTAGGTGCGATGAAATTAGCTGATGCTGTGTCTGGGTTATTCAGGGTAACTGCTGTTCCAGAGACCTGTTCCCAGATATACGTCAGTGTGTCATTTTCTGAATCACTACTTAAAGCGCCATCTAAGTAAATGTCACTTAGACCCTGTATGGTTTGACTCAAACCTGCATCGGCCACAGGAGCGGTATTAATAGCTTCAGTGGTGATCATTACCGTATCGGCACTTGAGCTAAACTCGCCATCGTTGACCACTAAAGAAAAAGTGAGTGTGGCATCAATATTAGGCGTATCAAAGCTTGGGTTGGCAATTTGGTTGTTATTTAGGGTGATAGAAGGGCCGGAAGTTTGTTGCCATTCATAGCTTAAGGTGTTTCCTTCCGGGTCTGAACTGAGTGAGCCTTGAAGTGCTGCCTGACTTAAACCGCCCACTGTTTTATCTTGGCCTGCATTGGCTGTCGGAGGGGTATTCACTTGTAAGATAGTAATACTGACATCGTCAATTTCTGATGTGAATTCTGAATCACTAACCGTTAATGAAAATGTCAGCGTATCGTTAATATTTGGCGCGTCAAAGTTTGGTGCGACAATACTTGTGTTGTTTAAGGTAACAGGGGTGCCGGCCGTTTGTTGCCAGAGATAAGTGAGTGTGTCATCTTCGGGGTCTGAGCTTAATGAACCATCTAATATAAACAGTGAAAAACCATCGACACTTTTATCCATCCCTGCATTTGCAAAAGGGGCTGTATTCGTTATAACTGGGTCAGTTTGATTATTGTCATCAGCGCTATCAGTATTTGAATCTGACTCACCGGTATTGTCTTCCGTGTTTTGATTGTCGTCAGTGCTATTATTTCCGTCAGTGCTATTATTTCCGTCAGTACTGTCATTTCCGTCAGTACTGTCATTTCCGGTACTTCCATCTCCCGTATCTGTATTGTCTGAGTTATCACCTCCAGTGTTTCCTCCTCCTGTATTGCCATTATCTGAACCTGAATCATCAGGTGAAGGTGTGGCTGCGACCAGAACAGTGATTGTAATGGTGTCGGCAATGGACAGGTTTTGCCCGTCATCTGTGACTAACTGAAAAGTCAGAATGTTATTGCCGCTAGGAGCAATAAAGCTAGGTGTGTCATCGGTTTCAGAGCTTAGAGTGGTAGCTGGCCCACTTATTTGTCGCCATTGAAAAAGCAGGCTTTCTCCTTCTGGGTCATAACTGTCACCCGCATTCAGGGTGACTAGCTGATTTTCGGTGACACTTTGATTCGGCCCTGCTATTGCAAAAGGTCGTGTGTTTGTTGTGGCTGCACTCGTATCGGGCGTGCTTGAACTACTGCCGCCACCGCCACCATTACAGGCCGTTAAAACTGTTAACGCCAGACATACAAGGCTGATTTTTATTGGATTAACTAATATATTCATGGCTATACCCAAGTAGAACTTTATAAGGGGAATTAAGGTCTTATTTTTAGATGACTTTTGTATGTTTCTTTTTATTTTGTTAAGCAGAAATTAGGCCATGATGAAAATCCTTAAGTAGGTACAAGGCTTAAGGTATGTTTTTAGGTATACGGAGGCTTATAAAATAATGAAAAGAAGCAAGTTATTGCCGTTTCGATTAGCGTAGATCAAGAGTGAATGAAAAAAAAATTATAAAAAATAGTATTTAATATGACCAAGTGATCACTTTTTGTTAAAGTAATCTGCGTATAATTTAGTCATCACTAGTATCAAGCAGCTGTAGAAAAATAATATTAACAATGTTGAGTTTGCTTTCGGTTATATATCATCCCATAACAGCATTCTTGGCAGGCGCATTCTTGGCAAGCTTTTAGTTTGTTCTATTTCTTCGTTTAGAAATGATCAATCGAAAAAGCCAAAAAGGGAACATGATGTTTATGAGTTCGATCGTTTATTTTATAGAGTTAATGATAATGTCGTTAACCGGCATTATGATTTACAAACTTTATATATCGTATAAAAACTGGAAAATTGCTTCGGCATTTTCGGCTAAACCAAGTAGCAATAAACCTTCAACACTGATTAAAAATGCAGCTGAGCAAAATCCACTCAAATTTGTACCTGAGCCCGTTAGTTCCGATTACTTGGCTGTGAATAAAATTAGCGTAACAGAGGTTAATAATTCTTCTTACCTGATTCAAAAAAATAAACAGTCCTCTATTTTAGATGATTATATTGGTGAGTTTTTTACTGAAACAGAATCGGTAGATATTGACGCATATAGAGCTCGGGATTCTGTTTTATTAAAGGCATCACAAGAAAGCTCAGTGCCTACCCTGAAAGAATTTAGTGATATCGAACCAGATTCTTTTATCACCGTTGCCTCGGTTAATGATGAGGAAAAAGATAATAATAAAGTGATGTCAGATAAGGTTGTGTTGGCTATGTTAGATGAGGCAAAGTTGGTATGTGCCTCTTAGTTTGATTTTACATTCTAATTTCAAGTGAATTTCAGAAATTAGGTGTTATAGATCCAGCGATACTTATTCTAATAACAGAGAAGGTTCAATTGCATGCGTTTAGCTGTCTTATGTTTACTTTTCTGTTGTGCCTTTTCTTTGCAGTCTTTAGCAAGTAACTTACCGCCGGAACATGAATCTGCAAGATTATTGTTAGTTATCGAGGAAGCGGTTAATCAAGGTGAGTGGGAGCTTGCAGATAGTAGCCTGACTCACATTGCTAGTCTTAAAGTCGATCTGCCTACGCCATTTTTCTATTATAATGGTTTAGTTCATTCGCAGTTAAAACGTTATGAAAAAGCACAACGCTCACTTGAACATTACGTCGTTAAATCCGGCCCTTCCGGTGCTTTTTATTATGAGGCTTTACGGTTTCTTACCGCGATAGACAATAAACTAAAAGAGACTGGCGCTACTGCAGGCAGTTCCCCGAATATGATGAAAGATGAAGGTGAGGCAGATGCTCAGGCTCCTTTGTTGGTTGGTGAGGAAAGAGACGCCTATATTCAAACATTAAAAGCCTTGTTTTTAACGGATAGCCCGGTTCAGGCGCTAGTCATGCAAATCAATAGTTTGTTAAGTTCTCATCCGTTTACGGGGGAGCGGCTCAAAAAAGCAGCGGAAAAACAGGGCATTAAGTTTCAAGTATCTATTCAAGATAGCTTGATTGTGTTGCAGGAAACGAACTACCAAGAAGGTTTTCCCAGACTGAGTGCAAGCCGGCTGGAGGTCAGCGGCCTTGACCCATTTATTACCTACCAATGCAGTAGCAAAACGGTGTCGTGTTGGCTTTATCATCCTGCGGGCTCACATGATACTTGGCTAAAAATCGATTATGACGAACTTGTGGCGAATGAATTGAGCCAGGCATTTACTCGGCTCATCCAGTTTCTCCAGAAGAAATAATACACTTTCAGCCAAGCGGGTTTTATTTTTCGTTGTTAAAGTATGAGCACCAAGGCTAAACCACAAACGACGACAAGAAGTGCGACCACCGTAAGTGCAGCGCCTCTTTTGTCTTTTCTTTCGGGTTTTGCTTTAAGTTGATTGTCCCCGGAAATCCAGGCCTGCTTGCCTTCAGACGCTAAGCGTTTTTTCTTGTCAGGTGTGTGCTGTATTTTTTTTGCAGATATATTTTCTTGTTTATTTGTATGCTTATGCTCGGAACTTGCTTTCGTTTTGAGGGGAGGGGTGTTCGTTGTACGTATGATTGTTTTATGTGGGTCACCGCCAGTTTTGTCTGCTGGCCCTCTTACTTCAAAGGTTAAAACATCCAGTTTAATTTTATCGCCCGGTTTAAGTTCCGTTTTTTGAACTTTGCTCCCATTTACATAGGTTCCATTTGAAGAATTCAGATCTTCGATAAATAGCCTGCCATTATGGGGTTCTAGAGATACATGTTTTCTGGAAAGGTAATCGAGCGCTAGGCAAATGTCACAGCCTGGGTCGCGACCTATCGTTGTTTTCGTGTTGATAATGAAGTTATTCTTATCTAACCAGCTTGCACTTGAATGGAGTGACCAAATGTGAGCTGATTTTGTCTGTTGGGTTTTATGGTTTGCTAAAGATTTTGAATCAATTAGCTCTAATTCAATTGTACCAAGGCTAATAATGTCATTTGCTTTTAAGGTAATGGTGTCGTTGATATCTTCGTTATTGACTTTAATTAAGCCTTTTGGTGATTTTTTGATCAGTGAAAGTTGATCTGATTTATTAATGATTTCTACATGTATATCCTCAATAGAGGAGTCTTCAATCATTAAGCTATTGCTTTTAGCCTTTCCAATAGTAAAGCGTTCATCGACTAGCCAAACAGATTCTCTTCGTCGATCCTTGAATTGAAGTTTTAGCATCTTTAAGTCTCATCCTTTAAAAGAGTATTTGGAAAGCGTATACAAAATAAGTATAGCTATAAGTTTTCAGTCTTCGACTTTTTCGATTAAAAAAATGTGTCCCTTATTTTAAAAGAAGGCTCTTTTGATAGCTTTGGCTATACTGAATTTATCTTTTTAATTATGCAGAATCAGGATCTTCCAAAGGCTCATGTTGATATCAAAAACAATTTGTCATCAAGGCTTAGTGCGTGAACAAAATGAAGATAGTTATATCAGTAATATTGATGCGTCACTTTGGTTGGTTGCAGATGGGGTGGGTGGTAATGTTGGTGGAGATATTGCCAGTCAGTTAGCCGTGCAGACAGCTGATCGTCATCTCAGGCAGGGTGAGGGCTTAATTGATTCGATTGCTTATGCAAATGATGCGATTTTATCTGCGGTAAGCAAACAGCCGGAATTGCAAGGTATGGCAACAACCATCGTTGCAGCACAATTTAAGGGAAGATATTTCGAGTTATCTTGGGTGGGAGATAGTCGTGCTTATCTGATAGATTCTAATGCAATGATTATTCGACAATTAAGTTCGGATCATAACCTGGCAAACGAGCTTTTTATGCGAGGTGATATTTCACAAGAAGAGCTTGCTGATCATCCCGGCCAACATGAGCTTACTCAGGCTTTAGGTCAGCTGTCTCTTGCCAATATTCCTGATTATCAAGAAGAGCTTGGTTCTGACTCAATCTTATTGATGTGTTCAGATGGCTTGTCAGGCGTTTTAACGGATAAAGAAGTCCTGGCCACCTGCTGTCGTTTTGCTTCTTTAGACAAGATAGCTGATTCATTATTATCGCAGGTGCTGCAAGGTGGTGCGCCGGATAATGTTACCTTCACCTTGATTGCTTGGAAAGAGGAGCTGGATGGCACGGATGAAATAATGCATGGTCTTGGCCAATCGAAACAGATAAATAAGAAGTTGCATATGCTTAACAAAATGCCGCTTACATGGATGGTTTTATCTCTAGTTGTGTTAATTATGATGATATTATTTTATGTGGATTGATCAAAAAAATGACAGATGAAGGGCGCTACGAATATTTCGAAAAAATTGGCGAAGGCGGTATGGCAACTGTTTATCGCGGTATGCAAAGATCGCTTAATCGACCAGTTGCCATTAAGGTCTTATCCGCCACCTTATCTGATAACCCTTCTGTTATAAAACGCTTCGAGCGAGAGTCGTTGATTATCGCTCGCCTGAATCATCCGAATATTATTCACGTAATCGATAGAGGGACAACTAGCAAAGGCCGTCCTGTCTTTGTGATGGAATTTGTGGAAGGCATGAATCTGGCGGATGCGATACAGAACCAGATATATGATTTTAATCAAAAGGTCGATATTGCTATTCAGATATGTAAAGGGGTGGCATATGCCCATAAGTTTGATGTTATTCATCGTGATATCAAACCTGCGAATGTTATTATAGATAAAGAAGACTTTGCGCGATTGCTCGATTTTGGTATTGCTTCTTTTTTTAAAGCGGATAAGGAGGTTCAGTCAGATGAAACGCGCCTGATTCTAGGCACAGAAGCTTATATGGCGCCTGAGCAGCACCAGGGTATAGCAAAGACTTCGTCACTGAGTGATATTTATTCGATTGGTGTGGTGATGTACGAGTTGTTTTCCGGGCAGCTGCCTTCGGCTCATCCTGTTCCCCTTTCAGCTTATGATGAAGAAATAACACCGGCTTTAGATAGTCTGGTGATGAAATGCATTGAACGTGACCCGAACAAACGGCCAAAATCTGTTGAGGAGGTTAAAACTCAATTACTACTGGCCATGAAAGGTCAGCATATTGCTGAAGAAAAAGTAAATCGGGCAGGGGAAGGTTTGGCAGCTATCAAGCAAAAATTCGGCTTGCTTGATGTTATGCAGGAAGATCAGCACGGTGCTGTTTACTTATATGAAGATAAAAGCTCCCACAAGTTGTTGGTGATCAAAAAGCGTACAAATAGTTTGTCTGGCTTTAGAGAAGCCAAAATGCTCCATAGCCTTAAACACCCAAATGTTTTGAATATTATGGGCTCATCTAAGAATGGCTCTGTCTTCATTATTGTTATGCCGTATATATCAGGTGGAAGTCTTCAGGATCGGATGATAGAAGTATTTGATTTTCAGGCCTTTCTGAAGCTTGCTATCCAGATTTGTCGTGGTTTATCTTTTGCGCATCAAAATAGAGTTATTCATGGTAATTTACGTCCGAGTAATATTCTTTTGACGGCAGAGATGCAAGTTAAAATAGCCGATTTTGGTTTAGATGAGCACTACCGTATTAAATCAAAAGGCAATAATTGGTACGGAGATAATCACCATCAACGAGATGAGCTTTCAGATATCTATTCTATCGGTGCTATCTTTTTTCATGCCTTAACCGGCATGCCGCCAGCGTTTAAAGATGGGGTGATAGTTAAGACAAAAGCGTTTATAAGTTTGCCTGTTGATATGCAGCAATTAATCGGTAGGATGTTGTCAAAGTATAGAGAGGATAGGCCGCAAAGTGTTGAGTCAATCGTGTCTGAATTACTGCCAATGGTTGAGGAGCAGAAAACCCAAATTAAAGAGGTTTCAGTAGAAAAGGAGTCTCAGCTTGAGGTGGTTGAGCACGTTAAGTACCAGAGAGTTAATTGGCTCACTATTGTGTTCGCAGTTTCACTGTTTATGTCCTTGACTCTAAATGGACTTTTATTAATGGAGCAGGGCACATCAATAAAGGAATGGATAATATATTACGCGCTTGGTTTTTTTTCTAATGCGTAAGAGTTTGCGGTATTCTTTTAGTCAGCTATTCTTTGTGGATAACCTTAACTAAAAGTACTCCTAGTAAGCAATTAATCAAAAAATAGACAGTATTTTTGTGACTTTTTGAGTTTTCTATTTTAATTTACATTTACACCTTTTATTATCGCTCCACGGGCTGCTTATAATTCCTATAAATAAGCCTTAGATGGATTAACGAAACTAAATACAATAGGGCAACTGACACCACCATGACTTCTTTGAAAAAAGTAAAGCTACCTCTCGAGCAAGTTTATCGTTGGGAAAAAGCAAAAGCGGATGATATCTATTTAACGCAACCTATGGGTAATGGCGTTGTTCAAGAATATACTTGGAACAGAGCTGTTGGTGAGGCAAGGCGAATGGCTAGTTATTTAAAGTCATTGAACTTTCCACCAAAAAGTCGAATTGCGATTTTGTCCAAAAACTGCGCGCACTGGATAATGACGGATCTCGCCATTTGGATGGCAGGGCATGTAACTGTACCCCTTTATCCGACGCTTAACTCTGACACTGTTAACTATATCCTTAAACACAGTGATTCCCAGCTACTGTTTGTAGGTAAATTAGACGATTGGGATGCCATGAAAGAGGGGGTGCCATCAGGCTTACCTTGTGTCTCGTATCCTTTAAGTCCTAAAACAGATTACCCTAGTTGGGATAACCTTATAGCTGAAAATGCACCGATGCAAGAAGACACGGTGCGTGATCCTGAAGAAATGGCAACCATCGTTTATACATCAGGAAGTACCGGGCAGCCTAAAGGCGTGATGCTTTCTTTCTACGCTATGGGTGTTGCTGCTAGCGGTGTTGCTCAGGCGCTTGATATTAATCCGAGCGATAGAATGCTTTCTTATTTGCCATTGGCGCACGTTTTTGAACGTTATGCGGTAGAGCAGTCATCATTGCATATCGGTTCTCAGCTATTCTTTGCGGATGGATTAGATACTTTCCTGGAAGATTTACGGCGCGCGAAACCGACTGTTTTTATCTCTGTGCCAAGGCTCTGGTCTAAGTTTCAGATGGGTATTTTCAAAAAGATGCCGCCTAAGAAACTAAACAGACTACTTAAGATTCCCATTGTTTCGGGTCTTGTGAAAAAGAAAGTGTTGACCGCATTAGGTTTAGAGCATTGCCGGTTTGCAGGAAGTGGTTCTGCACCTTTGTCTTCAGATATTATTAATTGGTATCGTAATTTAGGTCTGGAATTGCTCGAAGGTTACGGCATGTCAGAAAACTTTGCTTATTCGCATATTTCTATGCCGGGCCGTTCTAAAGTGGGTTACGTGGGAGAGCCTCTTCCTGGTGTAGAGCAGAGGATATCTGATATCGGCGAGATTGAAGTTAAGAGCCCTGCAACTATGATGGGCTATTACAAGGATGAAGAAAAAACCAAAGAAAGCTTTACTGATGATGGCTTTTTGTTGACGGGTGATAAAGGTGAAATTGATAGTGCGGGTCGCCTTAAAATTACCGGTCGAATTAAAGAAATGTTTAAAACCAGTAAAGGTAAGTACGTTGCACCGGCACCAATAGAAAATAAAATAGTCGGTCATGATGCAATCGAAATGGTTTGTGTTGCGGGCGCTGAATGCCCACAGCCGCATGCGCTTATTATGTTATCTGATGACACGTTTGCTCAGCACGCTGATGCCGATTTCCGCAAAGAGCTTGAGCCAGGCTTACTTGAGTTAATGAAGCAAGTAAATAATAGTGTTGATCCCCACGAGCAACTTCAATTCATGGTGGTTGTTAAAGATCAGTGGTTAATTGAAAACGATTTCTTAACGCCCACTATGAAGATCAAGCGTAATATTGTTGAAGATGTTTATAAGCCTATGCAGGATCAGTGGTACGGCAGTAAGCAAAAGCTTATCTGGCAATAAAATAGCCTTGCTTAAACGGCAAAAAAAACCGCTTGAATGGGCGGTTTTTTTTGACTTAGATATAGGGATTCTTTAGTTCTTCTTATTTTATCTTCTTGTTTTTCCTGGATTGAAGATATAAAAAAAGCAGCCTGAGCTGCTTTTTGTTGTGTTACATCTTACATGTTAGGGTAATTTGGGCCACCGCCGCCTTCTGGTGTTACCCAGGTGATATTTTGAGCAGGATCTTTGATGTCACAAGTCTTACAGTGAACGCAGTTCTGAGAGTTGATCTGGAAACGTTTATCTCCATTGGCCTCTTCAATAATTTCATATACCCCAGCCGGACAATAACGTTGTGCTGGCTCATCATATTTAGCTAAGTTATGGCCTAATGGGATAGACGCATCTTTAAGCTTTAAATGGCAAGGCTGGTGTTCTGCGTGGTTCACGTTACCGATAAATACTGAATCGAGTTTAGCAAAGCTTAAAACACCATCTGGTTTTGGGTAATTAAGCTTTTTGCACTCACTTGCTGGTTTTAACGTTGCATGATCTGGAACCGTGTCGTGTAAAGTTAATGGAATTGGTACTATATTGTGATGAATATAGTTGAATGCTGCGCCAGCCCACATGCCTAGTTTATGCATTGCTGGGCCGAAATTACGGCTATTATAAAGGTCTTTATAAACCCAAGAGTTTTCAAATGCTGTCGCGTATTCTTTTATTTCATCATTCGCACGTTCAGTGGCAATGGCCTTAGCAACTTCTTCAGCGGCAATCATACCGCTCTTCATCGCTGTGTGTGTGCCTTTGATTTTTGAGAAATCCAAGGTGCCTGCATCACAGCCAACGATTAAGCCGCCAGGAAAAGTCATTTTAGGCAGGCTATTAAATCCGCCCTTGGTGATTGCGCGAGCACCATAAGAAACGCGTTTTCCACCCTGTAAGTGTTTTGCTAGAACAGGATGATGTTTTAGTCTTTGGAATTCATCAAACGGGCTAACGTGAGGGTTTGAATATGCTAGATCGGTAATTAAGCCAACTACAACCTGGTTATTTTCAGCATGATAAAGGAAAAAACCACCTGAAGATGCTGATTCACTTAATGGCCACCCAGCGCCGTGCAGAACGAGGCCTTCTTTATGTTGTTCTGGTGGAATATCCCATAGCTCTTTAATGCCAATGCCATAATGCTGTGCATCTTTGCCTTTATCTAATTCGAATTGCTGAATGAGTTGTTTGCCTAAATGGCCGCGACAGCCTTCAGCAAAAATTGTGTATTTAGCGCGTAACTCCATACCCGGCATAAATGCATCGGTTTGTTCACCCGCTTCATTGAGCCCCATATCGCCAGTAATAATGCCTTTGATGACACCCTCTTCAATAATATTTTCTGCCGCAGGGAAGCCGGGATAAACTTCTACGCCAAGTGCTTCAGCTTGTTCGCCCAGCCAGCGGATGACGTTGCCAAGGCTGACAACATAATTGCCGTCATTATGCATTGGTTTTGGAATCATCCAATTTGGGGTTTTGAAGCTTTTTTCGTTATTCGTTAAAAAATATACTTCGTCTTCTTTAACCGGAGTGTTAAGCGGGGCACCCATTTCTTTATAGTTAGGGAATAACTCAGTTAAAGCGCGATCTTCAATGACAGCGCCTGACAGAATGTGCCCACCTATTTCTGAGGCTTTTTCCACTACGCATACGCTGATTTCCTTGCCTGTTTCTTCAGCAATTTGTCTTAGTCGGCAGGCTGCTGATAAACCAGCGGGGCCACCGCCAACAATGAGTACGTCAAACTCCATCGATTCACGTTCCACAATTAGTCTCCTCATGCATATACGATAGTAAGCGATAATTATGGTCCAGCACTTTGAAAAATGCGAACTTGACCGCTTTTGTTTTTGGTGTGTTTACGATTACTTAAGTTTGCTAGACCTGATTACGCTAGTGTTAGTAATTGGTAATAAAATATAGGTTTCAAACATCTGTTTGAATTTTACCTTGTTCTTTTGCGTAAGTAAAAGAATTGGCAAGTCAAAAGTGATACTTGCTTGATCTAAACCAACATCTGCTCATTATTTGGCGATAAACCTAGCGAATTAATGGACAACTATTGACCTAAAAGTGATTTATCGGCAGAATCATCAGCTTCGCGAATGCTGTATTTTTGTGTGATTCTAGAATCATATAGCTAAGTGTTCTTTTAAGTGCTGTTGTTTAAAGACTTGATGTCTAAAATAGACGGGTAATTTAGCTTGATCGAACCATAAACTTTAATAGCTTCGCGCCTTTGCCTGGGCCTATTATGTCTTCTTCTCAAATTTTCTGGAAAATCCAGTCATGTATTGAGAGTCGCAGGCCTCTAATTTTCATTTGCTAATTAACGAGGAATCTATGAAGGTTCTGGTCGCAGTTAAACGAGTTATTGACTATAACGTCAAAGTACGAGTAAAGCCTGACAATTCAGGTGTCGATCTTACTAACATCAAAATGGCAATGAATCCGTTTTGTGAAATTGCTGTCGAAGAGGCGGTACGTCTAAAAGAGAAGGCTGTTGCCAGCGAAATTATCGTCGTTTCAATTGGCCCTAAAGTAGCTCAAGAGCAAATCAGGACTGCTTTGGCTCTTGGTGCTGATCGTGGGATTTTGATTGAGACTGATGAAGAGGTTCAATCTCTACAAGTCGCTAAGTTATTAAAAGCGGTAGTCGATAAAGAAGCTCCGCAATTAGTTATTCTTGGTAAGCAATCAATTGATTCTGATAACAACCAAACAGGTCAGATGCTAGCAGCATTGACAGGTATGGGGCAGGGGACATTTGCTTCTGAGATTGCTGTAGAAGGTGGCAAGGTAAATGTAACGCGTGAAATTGATGGTGGTTTAATGACAGTTGGTTTGAATTTACCGGCTGTTGTCACAACTGACTTGCGATTGAACGAGCCTCGTTACGCGTCATTACCTAATATTATGAAAGCGAAGAAAAAGCCTTTAGAGCTTGTTTCTCCTGCAGACTTAGGTGTTGATATTGCTTCAAGCGTTAAAGTGATCAAAGTTGAGGAGCCTGCAACACGATCTGCTGGAATTAAAGTGGCGGACGTTGCCGAGCTGGTTGATAAACTCAAAAATGAAGCGAAGGTGATCTAAATGGGTATTTTAGTAATTGCTGATCATGATAACAGTGTCATCAAGCCTGTTACTCTAAATGTTCTAGCTGCTGCCAAAGCAATTGGTGGTGATATTGATGTCTTGGTCGCTGGTGAAGCGTGTGCCTCTGCTGCTGAAGCCGCCTCAAAAGCTGATGGTGTATCTAAGGTTCTTTTGGCTGATAATGCTGTATATGGTCATCACCTTGCAGAAAATTTATCTCTATTAGTTGCTGACTTGGGTAAAAACTACTCTCACATACTGACTTCAGCAGGTACAACGGGTAAAGACTTCTTACCTCGTGTGGCTGCTTTATTAGATGTCGCTCAGTTATCTGACGTGATTCGTGTTGAGTCTACTGATACATTTGTACGACCAATTTATGCCGGTAATGCTATTGCAACAGTTCAATCATCTGATGCAGTTAAAGTAATTACTGTACGTGGTACGGCTTTTGACCCTGTTGCTGCTGAAGGTGGTTCTGCTGCTGTTGAGTCTATCGAGAATGTACAGGATGCAGGTCTTTCTTCATTCGTTGGTGAAGAAATGGCTAAATCAGACCGCCCGGAGTTGACAGCTGCAAGTATCGTTATTTCTGGTGGCCGTGGTATGCAAAATGGTGACAACTTCAAGATCCTTGAGTCGGTTGCTGATAAGCTTGGTGCTGCTGTTGGTGCATCACGTGCTGCTGTCGATGCTGGCTTTGTGCCAAACGATATGCAAGTGGGTCAAACAGGCAAGATCGTTGCGCCTGACTTATATATTGCGGTGGGTATTTCCGGTGCCATCCAGCATTTAGCGGGTATGTCTGGCAGTAAATTTATTGTTGCCATTAACAAAGACGAAGACGCGCCAATTTTCCAGGTAGCTGATTACGGCTTGGTTGCAGATTTATTTGAAGCGGTTCCTGAATTGGATGCTGCTCTATAAATCTAATCGCTTAGACTTGTAGTAAGAAAAGCCGGTATGCATTGCATACCGGTTTTTTTGGTTTATAACATGCTATATTTTTTAAGTTGTTCTAGTGTATTCGAAAAAGAGTCTTCTAAAGGGCAAATTAACGAGATTATTTCATTTGAAGCAGGGTGAGTGAATGATAATTTAGTCGCGGCTAATAGCAGTCTGTTCGAAACAAAGGTTTCTTGAAAAAGTCTGTTATGGCTACCTTTTCCATATTTAACATCACCGATTATTGGGTGGCTGATATGTTTCATATGTCTGCGTAATTGATGTTTTCTACCCGTTGTCGGTTTTAAAGAGACTAAGCTATATCTACTTGAGGGGAATCTTCCATCGGAGATAGGTAATTCATATTTTTCAAGCGTTTCAAAATAAGTAGTGGCTTCTTGTGGTTTCTTCAGTTCTACCGCCTTTTGCAGGTGTTTAAATACGGCAATTTCTTTTAAAGCATGATCAATTGTTCCCGAGTCGGTCGTATATCCTCTCACAATTGCTTGGTAGGTTTTATCAATATTGCGTTTTTCGAAGTCTTCGCTAAGTTGGCTGGCAATATCAGAATGTAATGCGAACAACAAAATCCCTGAAGTCGGTTTATCTAATCTATGAACGGGATACACCCATTGTCCAATTTGATTTCTGAGGATTTTCATTGCATAGTGTGCTTCATACTTATCTATCGGGCTCTTGTGGACTAATAATCCTGCTGGTTTATGGATAGCTATCATAAATTTATCTTGATAAATGATGTCAAGGTTTGGCTGTTGGTTAGATGTCATGAGTATTTAGTCACCATTTTGTTTCTATGTAAGCTGTGATTATCCTGTCAAAGGAACAATGTGTTTTGTAGGTGGTTATTTTACCATTTTTGTAGTGTTTGTTGTTACATCGGTGCTTAACAAGGTGATAGTATTTGCTTCCTCACAAAAAGCCCTAGTGATTTGTTTTTAAAACTTTTGGCTTAAAATAATGCCACCTTCGTTAATCGGGTAGGAAAATGAAAAGAATATACTTTACATCTACAAAGCTATCTTTTGTCTTTGGTGTTTTATTGTTTTTGAGCGCTTGTCAGAATGACTCGCAAGATGTACCTGCTCCATCCAGTGCTGGTGCACCACCCCCGCCTGCGGTTACGACGGCAGACGTGCTTGAAGAAGAGGTGGAATTGTGGAAAGTCTACACAGGGCGCCTTGAATCAGCTGAAATAGTAGAGCTTAGGCCTAGAGTCTCTGGCTATATTGACAGAGTTGTTTTTACTGAAGGGTCTTATGTTAAAAAAGGGGATATGTTATTTAAGATTGATGATGAACCTTTTAAAACAGAAGTAAGACGTTTGGAGGCTGAATTAAAAAGCTCACAAGCGCAAATAGCACTTGCAGAAAGAGATGTTAACAGAGCATCTAGCTTAAAACAGACCAATGCCATTTCTCAAGAACAAGTTGATAACCGAAATACTCAGCTTATCAAAGCAAGAGCGGATGCAGATGGTATTGAGGCTGCCTTGCATAGCGCTAAATTGAATTTAGGGTATACCAAGGTGACAGCACCTATTACTGGTCATATCTCCAGAGCAAATATCACGCAAGGTAACTATGTCAGTCAAGGTGTCAGCATTCTCACAAGTCTGGTGTCATCTGCTGAGATTTATGCATACTTTGATGTTGATGAAGAGACATTTATCGGGCTGGGTAAGGCAGAGAATAGAGCGGGTGACTCTCAAATAGGCGCTAAAGCTGAGTTGCAGTTAGTGGGTGAACTTGCTTACCCTCATCAAGGGAAAATAGACTTTATAGATAATCAGATTGACCCTTTAACGGGCACAATACGCTTACGTGCGGCCTTTTCGAATAAGGGGGGTAAGTTGACATCCGGGATGTTTGCAAGAATTAGAATGAAAGTTGGCCCATCTAGCAAGGCTATTCTAATTGACGAAAAAGCGATTTCGTCAGACCTGAACAACAAATATGTTTTAGTGGTTAATAAGGACAATATTGCTGAATATCGTGCAGTGAAATTAGGCACTAGATATGGTGGCTTAAGAATCATTGAGTCTGGCTTGTCTGCTAACGAAAACATTATCATCAAAGGCATTCAGCGTGTTTTTCCGGGAACGCCTGTCAGTCCTGCTAAGGTTGCAATGCGCACAATTAATGGGGCTTCGGCAGAGTAGGTGTAAACATGAACTTTTCTCAATTTTTTATTCATAGGCCGATATTTGCTGCTGTTTTATCGATGATGATATTTCTTGCAGGTGCAATTGCTATGTTTCAATTGCCTATTACTGAATATCCTGAAGTAGTTCCGCCTACCGTTGTCGTGAGTGCTTCCTACCCGGGTGCGAACCCCGTTGTTATATCAGAAACAGTCGCAGCACCGCTTGAACAAGCGATAAACGGCATCGAAGATATGCTATATATGTCGTCGCAGTCGACAGCTGATGGTAGTTTAGCGATTACAGTTACCTTTGCTTTAGGGACCAATATTGACGATGCACAAGTTCAGGTACAAAACCGGGTTGCCAGAGCTTTACCAAGATTGCCCGAAGAGGTGCAGCGTTTAGGGGTTAGTACCGAAAAGTCTTCGCCTAATCTGACGATGGTAGTGCATTTACTATCACCTGACAGCCGTTACGACATGCTGTACTTGTCTAACTTTGCGACGCTGAAAGTAAAAGATGAACTTTCTAGAATAGAAGGTGCTGGGTCGGTCAAGGTTTTTGGTGCGGGAGATTATGCTGTTCGGGTTTGGTTAAATCCCGACAAAGTGGCTAGTTTGAATTTAACGACAAGCGATATTGTCGGTGCGATTCGTGAACAAAATCGTCAGGCTGCGGCGGGTGTTATTGGTGCGCCACCGAGTGCTGAAGATAATCCGTTCCAGTTACTGATTAAGGTCAAAGGTCGTTTGGATAGTGTTGAAGAATTTAATGATATTATTATCCGTGTTGGGAAACAGGGAACCATAACTCGTCTCAAAGATGTGGCGCGCGTTGAGTTAGGTTCTAATTCTTATGCTTTACGTTCTTTATTGAATAACAAGCCCGCCGCGGCAGTCGCCATTTTCCAGAGCCCAGGTTCTAATGCTATTCAGCTTTCCAATGATGTGCGTGAGCGCATGGCGGAATTAAAAGAAACCTTCCCGCAGGGTGTCGATTTTGAAATTGTTTATGACCCCACTATTTTTGTTAGAGGTTCGATAGAAGCTGTTGTCAAAACGCTTTTAGAGGCGATATTGCTTGTTGTTATTGTGGTTGTTTTATTTCTACAAACTTGGCGTGCGTCTATTATTCCCTTAGTCGCTGTGCCTGTTTCTCTTGTCGGCACCTTTGCGGTGATGCATTTGTTCGGGTTTTCTCTGAATGCGCTATCATTATTCGGTCTGGTGCTGGCAATCGGTATCGTGGTTGATGATGCCATTGTTGTTGTTGAAAATGTTGAACGTAATATAGCCTTGGGTAAAAGCCCTGTTGAAGCGACTAAGCAGGCGATGAAAGAGGTAACCGGGCCAATTATTGCAACCTCGCTGGTCTTGAGTGCCGTGTTTATTCCGACTGCTTTTATCTCTGGTCTGACCGGAGAGTTTTATCAGCAGTTTGCGCTGACGATTGCTATTTCAACTATTATTTCAACGTTCAACTCCTTAACACTAAGCCCTGCATTAGCCGCTGTGTTATTAAAACCGCATGATGCCAAGAAAGATTGGTTTAGCCGTTTTTTAGATTCGGTATTTGGGCGTTTCGTTTTTTCTCCGTTTAATCGTTTTTTTGAGAAGTTATCTTCAACTTATATGGGAGTGTTGAAAAAACTGCTTCGGGGTTTGGCCGTGATCATGGTTCTATATGTCGGTTTGATCATTCTGACGTTTAACCAGTTTCAAAGTGTGCCAACAGGTTTCGTTCCTCAGCAAGATAAAATGTACTTGGTTGCTTTTGCGAGTCTACCGGATGCCGCAAGCTTGGATAGAACCGATGCCGTCATTCAGAAAATGTCAGAAATTGCTTTGGCGCATCCGGGTGTTGAATCTTCAGTTGCGTTCCCGGGTTTATCGATTAATGGTTTTACTGTCGCATCAAACTCGGGTGTTGTGTTTGTTACGCTTAAACCGTTTGATCAGAGGCTAGGAGCAGACCTGACAGCAAATGCCATTGCTGGGCAATTAAATATGCAGTTTGGAGTGATCGAAGAAGGTTTCGTTGCTGTGGTGCCACCGCCTCCAGTATTAGGCTTAGGAACAACCGGAGGCTTTAAACTTCAGATAGAAGATCGTGGCAACTTAGGTTATGAAAGTTTATTCCAGGAAACGCAGAAAGTGCTTGGGCAAGCCTATGCGACACCTGAGCTTAATCCCATGAGTACGTTTTCTTTCTTTAAAGCCAATGTGCCTCAAATTAGCGTTGAGGTAGATCGCGAAAAAGCCAAAATTCATGGTGTTGAAATTAGTGATATATTTCAAACACTACAAGCTTATATGGGGTCAGTATACGTTAATGATGTGAATTTATTTGGCCGAACTTATCAGGTTAACCTTCAGGCTGAAGAATCCTTTAGGGCAGATGAATCTCAAATAGAGCTATTAAAAGTCAGAAATCGTGATGGTGAAATGGTGCCTTTGGCATCGTTTGTAAGTGTGTCACAAACCACTGGGCCAGACGTGGTGACGCGCTATAATAATTACCCTGCTGCCGATATTAACTCAGGGCCGGGGGTCGGTTACAGTAGTGGCCAAGCGGAAGCAGCGATCACCAAAATACTTGATTCATCATTACCTAAAGGTCTTGCTTATGAATGGACAGATTTAACCTATCAGCAAATATTAGCAGGGGATACAACCTTGTATATTTTTCCTTTAGTGGTCTTGTTGGTGTTCTTGGTTTTGGCTGCTCAATATGAAAGTTGGGGCTTGCCCTTGGCCATTATTTTGATTGTACCAATGACGCTTTTATCGGCGATGACAGGGGTTATTTTTGCTGGAGGGGACAATAATATTTTTACCCAAATAGGTTTAATTGTCTTGGTGGGTTTAGCGGCAAAAAATGCGATACTTATTGTCGAATTTGCTAAAGAAAAAGAAGACCATGGTTTGTCATTACGAGACGCTGTTTTAGAGGCAAGTAAACAGCGATTAAGACCAATTTTAATGACCTCTCTCGCGTTTATTATGGGGGTAGTTCCGCTAGTTCTATCTTCAGGCGCCGGTGCTGAAATGCGTCATGCTATGGGCGTGGCCGTTTTCTCTGGCATGATCGGAGTAACATTCTTTGGCTTATTATTGACGCCTGTATTCTATGTTTTAGTGCGTAAATTCAGTAAAAAAAAGAGCTCGCTAGTTTAGAGAGCTAAGCTGATCCCCGTAATGAGTCAGTTTAACTATTTAAAGCAATCCTTTGCTGCCTTGGAGGTGTAAAAACCTTCAAGGTGCCTCCTGATGGCTGTTTCTAGATAGCCAGATTTTTTTAAGCCTTGAATGAGTGATGGTGCAAAACGGCTGGACTCTTTCATGATTTTATCAGATGTTATTTGGAATTCTTCCATTAACTCTTCCAGTGTTGATTGGCTATATTCTTCAAAGAAAATATCGACAGTCGCTTCATAACACAGCTTGAAATACTCACTTTTTCTAAATGTCAGCCAAAAATTGTATCCAAGCGAAATGAATTCGGATAAATCTAAGCTGTCCATACCTTTTTGGAAGTCAGCTAAAGATTTACTCTCAATGTTTTCCCATATTGAAATAGCTGAGTCTTTTAATTGTTCATCACTAACTGACTCAGATAAAAAGGCTTTGCTTTCTACAATAATTAATTCAAGGCTGTTGGCGATGTAGGTTTTGACGCTATCTTCGATACCTGAGCCTAATTTAGGTGCGGTTTTATCCATCAGGTTTTTGCCTACTTTTAATAAAGAGGACATGCCAGGGATTTTTTTACTTAATAAATTATTATCATAAATATAATGGGTAATCGCTTGAAAAAGGATGCCCGAAATTAAGTCGGTATAAATGGGCAGGTCTATTAGTTTATCGAGGCCGTTTGTCCGTTGTTCTTTTAGTTCTATGGCCTTATCTACGAATTCTTCAAATTGTTCCCGAGAGATAATCTCTTTTAGTTTGGTTTTTTTGTGGAATGTCGAATTAAAGATATTGTCTGACATCTTGCCAGCAAGCTCTGCAATGGAGCCAGGTATAGTATTGGTGACGACATGCTCTTTTATAAGATCTTTTATCGTTTGAGCTGAAACCCAGCTATCGATCCGGGTTGAGGAGCATGACTTGATTAAGTGATCAAGTTCATTTTGGATCAATGCTTCAAATTTTTTGCCATTAAAGGTTTTTAGCTCGTAGCTAACATGTGCTTCGAATAACTGCTGAAGATGCTGAGATGGGCCTGATTCTTTGGCTTTTGGTGTGGTCATAATGTGCGCTACTTTGTAATGTATTTAGGTTTACACTTGTACGCTCATTATTCGTTTAGGTCAACTTATCTGAGTGGATAATATAAAAACTAAGTATTGCTTACCATTTTGAGTAATGATCCTCTACAAAACCATAATAGTTTTCTACTTCATAACGTTGGCCATCTTGGCTGACAAGAAAACCATTGAAACGACCGAATATTTGCTTAAAGTTAGTGGCTAGAAACCCTGCATTGATGTTTTCTTTATGCATGCCTTCTGGTGTAAAGCTTAGATCAATTTGTTGATTTTCACTGGTGACGCGCCATGTTGAATGTTCATCATCCCGGTCAAATTTAAACTGTACCTGGGGTAACGTATGAATAATATTGTCTACCCAGAAACAGTTTTCAGAGTAACCGGTTTCGTTGACTCCCCAAGATACATTCAATCCCAGTGCGGGTGTTTGTTTCGTTTTTGGGCCAGGCTGATGACCCCCAGAAAAGCATGCCCAGTTCCAAAATGTTTCTCTTCTCATATAACCGGCAGAAAAGTCATGATGGCCGAAGGTATTTTGGTCTTGCAGGTCGTACTCACCCAAGCTGCACTGAACTTTTCCAAAGACGGGTAAAGCAGCAGTTTTTTGAGCATAAACCCAGCCATTTATTGAACTGGGGCTGCATAATGCCATGGTTTCATAATCGGGTGCTTCAATCATTTCTGCTTGCAATATCAACTCGTCACCCAAATTTATATCCAATACTTTTCGGCGTTCTCCCTGGGAGTTGAGTTGGTAGCGCATCAAAATTTTTTTCTGACCAGATTTAAAGGTACTGACACCGTTACTGGGTTTATTGGTCATCTGTAAGCCAACTGCTAAAGGGCGTTTGAATTGCCAAGTCAACATTTTTTGGTCTGAAATACGATATACATAAACAAATATAGCGCCAAGGTAGGCGGTATTTGCCAAGGCACAGCCAAAAATCAGATCATCTGCTATGCCACCAAAGTATTGAAACTGTTTAAAGTGGAAATGTTTTTTCCATTTGCCAGCTACTTTGTTTAGCGGTGTACGGTAATCCGCATCTTTCATGTTGACTTCATTCACCGGCTTTGAAAAGCGCCCGAAATGAGGTTTTCCATGAGAGTTAATGAGCGAGTAAGGCTGAAGCATAGAGTGGTCTCAATGTAGTGCTATCTGTTGAAGAGTATTACGATCAATAAGTGGATAGTTAATTAAGTACTCTAACTAAAGTCATTTAAAATGAAAGGTTCGTTAATCCCAAAAATCAATCGCACCGTCTTTGAAAGAAATGGGCTCTAAAAGGCCATCTTCTAGAAGCTGTTCGTAAGATAGTACTTTATTTCTGCCATTTCTTTTTATGAAGTATAGGGCTTTATCTGCTTTAGATAAATTTTCATTCGGATGGAATTCAGTATCTAAATCAGCAAAACCAACACTAACCGTGACTCTGCCTACTTGAGGGAAGCGTCTGCTTTCTATTGCGCACCGGCAGCGCTCAAGAGCTTGCTGAGCTTGCTCATGCTCGACATCCTTAACGAATACAACAAACTCTTCTCCGCCATACCTGAAAAAAAGATCCTCTTGTCGTAGTACAGATCTTACCGTTTGTGCGAATAATACAAGTGTTTCATCGCCAATGGCATGGCCGTAAAGGTCATTAATTTCTTTGAATTTGTCAATATCCAAAATGGCAATGGCATTAAACGTACTTTTTAGTTTATTGTTTTTATTGTTTTTATTGTTTGAATAAGCTAATTCTGATGCCGTTTGGTCAAATGCTTGTCGATTTAAAATGCGTGTTAATGGGTCGTAGCCTTTTTCATGAATACTTCTGAAAATATCAGTAAAAATCTCCAATAACCCCAAAAGTAACTCTCTGGCGGTATCTTCGGTGTATTCGTGCCTTACTGAAATAATGTGCGAGATAGATTTATCGTAGAGTATGACGGGATAAATAGCTTTATTCATGCCGGATTGTTCGGCGTGAAAAACAGGTTCCAGATTAGTGAACGCTTGACTTAATGCACAGTCGTTGTGGAGTAGAAATGCCTCTTTTTCTAATTCGCAATCCAAGCAAGCAATGCAAGGGTTTTTCTCAGTATCTATTCTTGTTGCCTGAAGTTCATAAATGTTAAAGCTGACAGAGTCGAAGTTCTCAGTGAGCAGAGACTGAAAGGCAGCGATTAAGTCACGGGTGTTGGTTTGGCCCGTTAAGCTTTTTAAAAGCTTAAAAAGTCGTTGTATTTCCATATGAGAAAATCTTGATGGGGGAAATGAAAGGTGCACAGGCTATTCCTTGCCAGTAATGTATTAATCTTATTCATTATCGTCAATTATCACCATAATGCTAGGTGAAAAGTAAAGTTTCTGAGTGATGAACGGGGATTCCTTAATAAAAAATTACATTTTGCAATTATTTACCAACAGACTGGGTGGTTGATAAAGTCTATTATTCAATTATCGAATTTTGAGTGAAACGATTCAGGCCCGAATCACTCTGAATAAGTTTAGATTTCATGTGTACTCTTTCCCAGCTATGCTGGGATTTTTTTTGTCTGGATTTTATGGTAATGGATTGCTTCATGGTTTTATATCAAAACGAATTGCTCGAAAATCAACCTGCCTCTTTATTGTAAAATTGTAAAACCTCGACTAATTCAAAAATAGTGCCATGGTTCTTGGTTTCTTTTTTCACAATATAGTAGGCTTGGCGCGTGTATAAAACTTGCTCTTATGGATGTTGTGATCTCAGCTATGAAAAAAATCCTTATATTTTGCTTGCTCTCACTTTTAGCGTTACCTGTTACCGCTGAGTTTTCTTTAGACGATTTAAGTTTGAAGAAGATAACTGACTTAAAGGGCTGGACACCAAGGTATGCTTACGTAACCGATGATAACTTAATAGGCAAAACACACTATTTAGGCGTGTCGTACTTTAAAAGGCAAGGTGCTGCTTATGAAGGGCCTACTTTGAGAGCTGGTTTCGGTGATCGAGGAGAGAAAGTTAACTTAAGCTATACCAGTGGATTTTCATTCATGTCTGTGGATATGGGCTTGTCTTATATTGTTCCAGATAAAAAAATACGTGGTAATTTTGCTGAAAGTCTTGAAGGTTTAGGGCTTGAATTAGGCTTACGTCTGTGGGTTGTTCAATTAATCGCAATACATACAGAAAAAACATCTTATGTTGAACTGGCTTATGGCTTCTAAGCTCAAGAGAAAGCTGCTTTCATTTCTAAGTTTAATGAAAGCAACTAGTTGATTATGGCTTATCCAATAATGGCTTCAATATCATCTTCTGCTTTGGTTAAGTCTACTAAGGCCTCAAAAAAAGACACTAAATCAATAGCTAAAGGTTTTGCTATGTCACTAGGGAATTCTGCTAAAACTATTTCGACGTCTTTATTTTCTTTAAATGCACTATTTAAATAGTTTGCCAAATAAATAATGCTGGAATACGGTGAATAGTCTTCTGCATCATTCGGTTTAATCTGCTGTTTTATGGCTTTTACGATATCTTCTGGAAAATTCCAGCGTCTAGCTAGCTCAGTACTAACGTCAGCATAATTGTAAGAAAACTGATTTTCTTGAAGATCAGCACGTACCGCACCTTCTTTAACTAAATTGTCAATTTTCACTGCCTGTTCTGGCTTTTTTATATGGATTAGAAGTTCACCAATATTGTGCATCATACCGCACGTAAAGGCTGTTTCTGCATCACACTGGGTATGTTTTGCAATCAATTTAGAAATACTGGCAATCATGAAACTGTCGCGCCAGAATGCTTTTTTATCAAAACCGTCAATGTCTTTAAATGCGCCAGTGACGCCCGATGCAATCACCAGTGTTTTTAAAGAATCTATGCCTAACATCACAACCGCTGAATCTATCGATGCTATTTTTCTGCCTGCGCCGTACCTGGCCGAGTTTGCGAGTCGCATGATTTTTGCTGACAGCACTTGATCCATTTGAATATTTTTCGATATGTCATCTGCATTAGAGTCAGAGTCATTGAATTTCTCGATTAATGTTTGAATGACTTTGGGAATGTTTGGGAGATTGGCAGTCTCAGAAAATAAGGCCTCAATAGGCATAGTTACTACTCCGGTATTTTTAGTTGTTATAAATTTGTGTCTGAAGTATAGACAGACATCTAAAGCGGTAAAGGAAGGATGTGAAAAATCCTTATACCTAGCAAATTTTCCGAAGTGCGTTCAATTTAGACTGTAGAGTGTGCTTATGTACCGTTACTTGGCTGCCATAACAATTCTTGATGATAGCGTTTTAATAAGGGTTTATTTTTTGAAAAAGATGCATAAAAAATGTTCGAAATAAAACATGGTTCATAAAAATGTCCTCTTCCGTTGGTAAATGTGAGTCGTATTTGAGACTATCAAAAGTAGTTGGTGAAAGTGAATACGAGTATAAATATAACAAACTCGGTTTAACCTTAAACTGTTTTTCCGCCATAGAAGCAAATATCTGTTGTCTCTGATTTCTACCTGGGGTGACTTGTTATTTGTGAGTTATATTTTCTTCGTAACGCTTCGCAGCGACCTTACTCATATAAAAACAAGAAGGTGAAGACATGAAAATAACAACAAAAGCCAGTAATGGTTTACTCAAAGGTTTATTAGTGGTCATGCTATTGGCATTCAGTGCTCAAGCGAGTGCGTTTTGCTGGTGGTGGCAAGACTGTAATGCCTATAAAACCAAATACCCTATTGTGTTAGTTCATGGTGTATCCGGTTTTAGCTCGATTTTAGGCATAGATTACTTTTACGGTGTTAGAAATGCCCTGAAAGATAGAGGTGCTAAAGTATATGCACCAAATATAACGGCTTGGGATGATGCTTACCAGCGTGGCGAAGATCTAATCGATGCATTAGATGACTTACGGGCAGCGACCGGCTCATCAAAATTCAATTTAATGGGGCACAGTTTAGGTGGGCCAACAGTGCGTTATGTTGCGGGTGTGCGTCCTGATCTGGTGGCTTCTATAACCACGATTAATGCTGTTAACTTTGGTTCTGACTTTGCTGATGTAGCACGCGGTCTGGTGCCGGTTGGTGGCGGTTTAGAATCTTTAGTTGAGGGCTCACTTAACCTTTTAGGGAATGTCATTGACTTCTTATCAGGTAATCCAGAATATGCTCAAGATGCATTAGCATCTGTGACGTTCATGACCTCTGCTGGTGCGGATGAATTTAATAGCTACTTCCCTGCAGGCAAGCCAACAAGCCGTTGTGGCTCAGGTGCGAGCAAAGTGAATGGTATTCGTTACTATTCATGGGGGGGGGATGCAACCTTCACAAATGCCTTGGATATAACCGATGCATTCTTGGTTTTCACCGGTGCAACTATTAATGGTGCAAATGACGGCTTAGTTGAGCGTTGTGACCAGCATTGGGGACAAGTTATTGGCACGCGATATAATATGAATCATTTAGATGCAGTCAATCATATTTTTGGTATTCACCATTTATTTGAAACCGATCCGCTTACGCTATATAAAAATCAGGCTGTTCGTTTAAAATCTGCTGGTCTTTAAGTTAATTTAGATAAACAAAACACCCGTTTACGATTCAGTATTCGGGTGTTTTTATGTTTAATGTACTTACAACTTTATATTTAATCTCTTTTACAATAAGAATTTTCCATGTCAGTTGATAAGCAAAAAATTACCCTTTTTAGTGTTTTGATTTTATTGATAGCCAGCGTCTTCTTTATACAAAGTGAAGAGTCGTCTGACAATAATGTAAATTCAAGCGGTATTGAAAATACAACAGGGCAGCAATTTGCTCAAACAGAGCATGATGTCGCAAAGGTAGGGCAGAAAACAGTCCCTAGTGAAAAGGTACTTCCTTATAAAAGTATGTATGGCCCATTACCGGGTACCTTGGAAGGTACAATTATGCAACAGGCCTTGGTGGTGGATGAGGAAGGTAATTTGCGTATTTCGAGTGATTTGAAACGCGTGTTTGACTTCTTCCTTTCTACGATAGAAGAGGAAGACTTAAGTGTCATATTGAATCGCATTCGAGAGTATTTGGACTTTTCGCTTGATGAGCCGGCGCTAAGTCAGGCTAAGGAAATAATGGAGCAGTATGTTGCATTGAAAAAAGCACTGTTTGATTTTGAAGTAGAGCGTTCAGAGTCTCTGAAAAGAATAATGGATCAAAGTGGTGATATGAAAGGAGAGACTTATTTATCACTGTTGAAAGAACAGCTAGATGCACAGCGTGATTTAAGAAGTTTACATCTGAGCCCAGACACACACGAGGCCTTTTATTCAGATGAAGAAGTTTATGATAGTTATTCCTTGTCGCGTATGGAGGTAAAAGCAGATAAACGTTTAAGCGAAGAAGAGAAACAGGCCCGTTTTGCCGAAATAGATGCCCAAGCGCCACAGGAAATTGTCGAATCACGCCGTGAGTCTCAAGTTACCGATATATTAAAAGCAAAAACTCAAGCCCTTAAATCGACTGGCGCCAGTCAACAAGCGATTAAGGCGCTGCGTACAGAAATGTTAGGCCCGGAAGCGGCTGAACGATTTGATGTATTGGATCAGGAACGTGCCAGCTGGAATAACAAAATTGAACGCTACCTTCAACAACGCCAAGCCATTTTAAATAATGATGGTCTAGGTGAAGAAACTAAGTTACGGCAGGTTGATGCGCTTCGCCAGCGTGACTTTGACCCACGCGAGCAGATTCGCTTGGGTGTCTATGAACGAAGAGCAGATGCTGTAAAATAGTGGGTTTTTAACGCAGCACTCAGGTTCTAATGAAACACTTCTTTTTTAGCTTGCCCATCGGTATGCGTTACATGGTGCTGAGCGCCTTCGGCTTTTCTCTAATGGCAGTTTTCGTTAAGTTTGCCAGTATTGAAGGCATACCTGTTCTCGAAATAGTTGCAGCTAGGGCATTGGTGTCACTTATATTAAGTTATGCCGATATTCGTTATAAAAGAATTTCTGTTTTTGGTCAGCGCAAAGGTCTGTTATTTTTAAGAGGCTTTATCGGGTCGCTCGCCTTGGTCTGTGTTTATTACGCAATTACTCAGCTGCCATTGGCTGAGGCCACGGTCTTACAATATCTCTATCCCATTTTCACAGCAGTATTGGCTTTATTTTTTCTAAAAGAGCATATCCACTGGTACCTTATTGTCAGTATTATGCTGAGTTTCTTAGGGGTGTTGTTCGTCGTTCGCCCAGCCTTTTTGTTTGGTGAATCAGCACAAGACTTATCTTATCTTGCCGTTTTGGCTGGTATTTTGGGTGCTATCGGAAGTTCGGCTGCCTATGTCTTAGTGAGAAAGTTAAGCCAGACAGAAGACAGCTCCGTCATTATTTTTTATTTTCCGCTCATCGCCTTACCGTTTTCACTGGCTTTGCTCGGAACTGACTTTGTTGTGCCTAATGGCTTTGCTTGTATTCTGCTTGTTCTGGTCGGTATTTTTACACAACTTGGCCAAGTGGGGCTGACAAAAGCTTTGCAAACCGAAGCCGCTGGTAGAGCCACGGCATTTTCTTACTTGCAGGTTGTGTTTGCTAGTCTATTTGGGTGGTGGTTCTTTCAAGAAATACCCGATGCATGGTTTGCAGCAGGTGCTGTATTGATTTTG
>CAXBDA010000019.1:0-48851 GCA_963974595.1 uncultured Oleiphilus sp.
TACGTGCTCGCTCTCTTGCCTGAGAAATATAAATGGCAAAAACACTCAGAATAATAGCTGAGAAAATAACAATAGTAATCGTGGTAGTCGACATAGTTTTATCTTTAGAAAAAGTGTTTCAGTGGTTTGCGCTAGGTAAACGCTTGCTTTAATACTGTATGCTTTAAAGTGAGTATAGACTAGGCTTTTGTATTTTCTATGATCTGAAAGTGAAGATTTCCAAAAAAGTTGTTTAATTTCTAGGCTTCAATGCTTGGGCTTTGTAGGCTTTTCATGTAAAATCTTGCGCCTTTTCACACTTCTGCTCTTTTATGAGGCTTATAAACAATGACGGAACGTATTCAATCGGGTGGTCTTCAAGTCGCCAAAGAACTGTATGATTTTATCAATGACAAAGCGATTCCAAATACTGGTGTTGATCAGTCTGTTTTTTGGGCAGGTTTTGATGAGTTGGTACACGATTTAGCTCCAAAAAACAAAGCCCTACTCGAGAAGCGTGATGTTATCCAAGCAAAGATTGATGCTTATCACCGTGAAAACCCAAGCTTGAATTTTGCTCATTACAAATCTTTTTTGCAGGAAATTGATTATTTACTGCCTGAAGGTGACGCGTTTGAGGCAACCACTCAGAATGTGGAGCCAGAAATTGCACAGATGGCTGGCCCGCAATTAGTTGTTCCGGTTATGAATGCACGTTTTGCATTAAACGCGGCAAACTCTCGTTGGGGTTCTTTGTACGACGCACTTTATGGTACCAATGCTATTTCTTTTGAAGGTGCTGAAAAAGGCCCGGGTTATAACCCGATTCGCGGTGACAAAGTCATCGCTTATGCACGTAGCTTTCTAGATCACTCGATACCTCTAGAAAAGGGTTCACATGTTGACAGTACCTCGTACGCTATTATTGATGGCAAGCTTGCTGTTGCATTGAACGATGGTTCAAGTGTCGGCTTAAAAGATGCAGCTAAGCTTCAAGGGTATACCGGTGAAATTACTGCCCCTACAGGTATTTTGTTTTCAAATAACGGTTTACGTTTCGAAGTGCAAATTGATGCCCAGAGCCCGATTGGCCAGACTGACCCTGCCGGTATCAAAGATATGCTGATAGAGTCGGCTTTAACCACCATTATGGATTGTGAAGATTCAGTCGCGGCGGTTGATGCAGAAGACAAAGTGGTGATTTACAACAACTGGTTAGGCCTAATGCAGGGTAACTTGCAAGAAGAAGTGACCAAAGGCGGTAACACCTTTATACGTAAAATGAACCCTGATCGCATTTATACTGCGCTTGATGGTTCTGAACTGAAGCTGAAAGGTCGCTCGATGTTATTCGTGCGTAATGTTGGTCACTTGATGACTAACCCGGCGATCTTGTTAAAAGATGGCAGTGAAATCCCTGAAGGTATTATGGATGGGATGATCACTGCCTTGATCGCTATTCACGATATCAAAGGCAATGCGCCTTTCCAAAACTCAACGACTGGCAGTGTTAATATTGTTAAGCCAAAAATGCATGGCCCTGAAGAAGTGGCATTTGCTAACGAGTTATTTGGCCGTGTTGAAAAAGCCTTAGGTCTTCCTGAGTTCACCATGAAAATGGGAATTATGGATGAAGAGCGTCGCACCACGGTTAACCTGAAAGAATGTATCCGCGCAGCGAAAGATCGTGTGGTCTTTATTAACACAGGTTTCTTGGATAGAACGGGTGATGAAATTCATACCTCTATGGAAGCGGGTGTCATTATTCCTAAGACGCAAATGAAACAGCAGAAATGGATTGCAGCTTATGAGGATTGGAACGTGGATACCGGTTTAGAAACCGGTCTGCAAGGCCGTGCACAAATTGGTAAAGGTATGTGGCCGATTCCGGACGAAATGGGCATGATGATGGAGCAAAAAATTGCTCATCCTAAAGCGGGTGCTAATACAGCGTGGGTTCCTTCACCAACAGCAGCAACGTTGCATGCCATGCATTACCATCAAGTTGATGTGTTTAAAACCCAAGACGATTTGAAGTCACGCCAGCACGCATCTGTTGATGATATATTATCTATTCCATTGCTGGATGACGTAAGCGCATTAACGCCTGAGCAAATCCAGAACGAGATGGATAATAATGCCCAAGGTATTTTAGGGTATGTTGTCCGTTGGATCGATCATGGTGTGGGCTGTTCAAAAGTGCCTGACATTAATAATGTAGGCCTTATGGAAGATCGAGCAACACTGCGTATATCTTCTCAGCATATGTCTAACTGGTTGCATCATGGTGTTTGTACCGAAGAGCAAGTGTTAGAAACCTTAAAGCGTATGGCGATTGTGGTGGATAAGCAGAATGAAAGTGATCCTGCTTATATCAATATGGCTGACAATTATGATGAAAGTGTCGCCTTTCAAGCGGCACTTGAGCTTGTTGTCGAAGGTACAAAGCAGCCAAGCGGTTATACCGAGCCTGTGCTTCACAGGCGTCGTTTAGAATTAAAAGCTAAACAGGCTGCTAAGTAATCGGCCCTAAAAACACTCAAGCTATTGATTGTTAGTGTAAATAGTTCGGCTTTTTGCAATGTTTTCGGCCAGAACGGTATAAACCATACCTTCAGTTTCTGGTCGAAAATATATGGAAATGCGTACAAATAGCCCTATAGATATCCCTCACACTGTTTTTTATTCTTCGCTAAAATAGCGTTAAGTTCAGGCACGCAGGCGCCACAATTTGTGCCTGCTTTACAGGCTTTGCCTACTTCTGATGCTGTTGTAAGCTTTTGATCACAGATAATATCTCGAATGGTGTTTTCACCGACATTGAAACAGGCACAAATTTGCTTTCCTGTACTTACAGTGCCAACAGGTGGTGTTCCACTTAATAAGTTTGCTCGGATATCTTCTGAATTCCCAGACTCTGAAAATAAACTGACTAACCATGTACGTTCAGGGAGTGTGCTATGGTTTTTTTGTACCATGGCAACTAACGCGAGTTGGCCATTTTGAAAACACGCCAAACGTAATAACTCATTTGCAGAATCTTGATGCTCTTGCCATGAAAGGCTGTTGTTATCTTCATTGTTGTGTGCAATCTGGGTTTGAATGATTGATTTGAAATCTTCAAGCTTGATGACATTATCTGCAATTTCGTAGCGCCAATAATGTTCACCCAGAATATCAACGCGATAATCTAGCGTTGTTAGTTCAAGTTTTTGTTTGCTTAAAACAAAACCTTGCCATTTAGCTTGATAGGGGTGAATCTGTACCGGAGTGTGTTTGCTTTCTGGCTGGAATGAAATAGGGTCTGCTTGGGGGTTCACTACCACGCCGACGCGCCCCTTAGCGCTTAATTGAGATGTCCAATGCATGGGCACAAACACTGAACCAGGTTTAACGTCAGTTGTTTCTTCAATACGTGCAAGCATGCTTCCCCATTTACTGGTTAGTGTGGCTAATTCGTCGTTTTTCAATTTAAGCTTTGCTAAATCTTTAGGATGTATCTGGACGAAGGGTTCGGGTTTATGCAGGTTTAATCGTGGCGACAAACCTGTTCGGCTCATGCTGTGCCACTGGTCTCGTATTCTTCCCGTATTGAGGATAAATGGATAGGCTTCGTTTGGTGGATTTGCGGCAGGCTTGGTTTTTACTGAAATAAAATGTGCTTTCCTATTTGTGGTGAAAAAATTACCTTTCGCAAACAGGCGAGATGTTCCGCAGTCACCTTTTTCTAAAATAGGCCACTGAATAGGCTTTAAATCCTGATATTCTCTATCATTTATACCGGTTAAACCGTTTAGGTTAAAATCTCTTCGTGTATAAGCGTCATTCTTGAAGCTTGACAGTGCGGCATGTTCACGAAAAATATCAGCTGGAGATTGAAAGTTAAATGCGCCTGCAAAGCCCATTGCCTTAGCCACTTCACATATAATCCACCAGTCTGGTTTTGCCTCACCTGCAAGTGGTTTAAAGGCGCGCTGTCTCGAAATCCGTCTTTCTGAATTAGTGACAGTGCCATCTTTTTCACTCCAACCTGCCGCGGGCAGTTTTATGTGGGCTAAATCGAGCGTATCGGTGTGTTCAACGCAATCGGAAACGACGACTAGCTCGCAATGCTCAAGTGCACGTTTTACTTTATCTGCATTCGGCAGGCTAGATACTGGGTTGGTTGCCATCACCCATACGGCTTTAACGTTTCCTTCAGCAATAGCATCGAATAACTCGACGGCCGTTAAACCTTGTTTTGTTGCTAGATTGTCAGTGTTCCAGAATTCTGACACGGTGTGCATATCGGTGTCTTTAAACTCCATATGCGCAGCAAGTTGGTTTGCTAAACCGCCCACTTCACGGCCACCCATAGCATTGGGTTGTCCGGTAAGCGAAAGCGGGCCGCTGCCTAATTTGCCTATTCGACCCGTTGCTAAGTGGTTGTTAATGATGGCGTTCACTTTATCGGTGCCTGAGGATGACTGGTTAATGCCTTGGCTATAAAGGCTCATGCTTTTATCTGTATCAGCGAACCATTGATAAAAAGTTGTTATTTCTTCAGTGGATATGCCACACGCTTTGGCAACATGATCAATACTACCGGCATCTTGTTGGGCTGTTGAAAGCGTTTTCTCGAAACCTTCGGTATAACTATCGATATAGTGTCTATCTAGTTTTTTATGTTGTGCAAGGTAAGTAAGCAGGCCATTAAATAGGGTTAAATCAGTGCCAGAATTAATGGCTAAGTGAAGGTCGGCAATATCACAGGTATTGGTTTTTCTGGGATCAATGACGACAACGTTAAGTACCGGGTTATTTTCCTTTGCGCGATGTATGCGCTGGAAAAGGACAGGGTGGCACCAAGCACTATTGGCACCGATGAGTACAATCAGTTCGGCATGGTCTATGTCATCATAGCAGTTCGGTACGGTATCACTGCCAAAGGCGCGTTTATGTCCTGCGACGGATGATGACATGCATAGTCGGCTATTAGTGTCGATGTTAGCGCTGCCGATAAAACCTTTCATTAGTTTATTGGCCACGTAGTAATCTTCGGTGAGTAGTTGCCCCGAGGCATAAAAGGCCACAGCATCCGGGCCATGTTCATCGATAATTTTTTTGAAGCCACTCGCGACAGATGAAATTGCTTTAGACCAGTTGGTTTTTTTGCCATTGATTTCTGGCTGTAACAGCCGACCTTTTAAGCTAAGCGTTTCAGAGAGTGCCGAGCCTTTTGAGCAAAGTCTGCCATAGTTTGCAGGATGGTCAGGGTCTCCGGAGACTTTAATCGAGTCAGTTTTATCAGACACAGTGATCGTTAAGCCGCAGCCCACACCACAATATGCGCAAGTTGATTTTACCGTTTTAATTTCTGCTTTTAGCCCTGTTTTCTCGGAAAGTGGTATTGTTGATATCTTCATCATGCCGCTTCTTCAATGCCGGAGGGTTGGTTGCAGTAGTGTTCGCCAAAAATAAGTAACTCCCTAAAGGGTGAGATGTCTGTGTGGCTCTCTATCAAGGTATGGAACCAAGCGCCTTGGGTGGAATCACCATAAAGTACAGCGCCAATTATTTGGTTATTTTGAATGACTAGTTTTCGATACAGTTTGGCTTCGGGGTCTTTAAAGGTAATGAATTCACAATACTCATCACCAATAAAATTACCAACAGAAAATAACTGAATGCCACTCACTTTTAGTTTGGTTGCCGTGGGTAAGGTTTTATATTCAGCGACACCATGCCCTGATAAGTGGTTTGCACACACCTTTGCTTGATCAAAAAGTGGTGCAACCAGACCAAAGGTTTGACCTCTGTGCTGAATGCACTCTCCGACGGCATAAATTGAAGGGTCAAAGGTCTGTAAGGTGTCACTGACCATAATGCCTTGCTCGCAGTAGATGCCCGCCGATTGAGCTAAGTCTATATTTGGACGAACACCGACTGCCATGATGAAGAGATCACACTGTAAACTGCTTCCATCTTTAAAACTCACTGAACCCACATGGCCTTTGCCATTATCAATAATTTCTTGGGTTGAGCTGGATAACTTAAATCGTATGCCCCGGTTTTCAAGTTCCTGCTGAAGAAGCTTGGCAGCTTCTTTATCTAATTGCCTGTTTAATAAAATATCGTTGTGATGAACAACGGTAACATGCATACCTCTTTGGGCCAGCCCATTTGCAGCTTCTAAACCAAGTAAACCACCTCCTACTACAATCGCATGTTGCTTTTTTTCGCTATAATTCAGCATTTTATTTACATCGTAAATATCACGAAAAGCCATTACACCCTCTAAGTCGTTGCCCGGTAGAGGTAAAATAAATGGCTTGGATCCTGTTGCAATCAGTAAACGATCATAAGGCGCTTGGCTACCGTCTTTTGCGTAAACTATTTTTTTCTTGCGATCAATTCGAATAACGGTTTTGTCTTCACCCGCAAAAAGTTGAATATTTTTTTCTTCATACCATTCAAAGCTATTGATCAGGATGTCTTCAATTGATTTTTCCCCGCATAAGACGGGGGATAAGAGGATGCGATTATAATTACCATAGGGTTCTGCGCCAAAAACAGTAATGTTGAATGTTTCTGGTGTCGCGCTGATGATCTCTTCAACGGCTTTCATTCCCGCCATACCATTGCCAACAACAACTAAGTTTTGAGCCATACTGCTAATCTCAAAAATATAAACGAAATGTAAATGAAGCCTAAGGCTGTGTTATGAGTGAAAGTATCAGCAAATAGTGTTCCAACTATCTTGAAAAACAACGGTGTCGTTAAATCTATGCCTGTGTGCCTGTCTCTTTCAGTGAGTCAGCCCTTTGGGGAAGGTTCTGAATGACTTTAAATATTCTACCGTGCTTATTTTGTGCAGAGACTTGTTAAACTAAATAAATACGCGACATCGTGGTGCGTTATTAGTTTAATGAATGATGATTAGCACTCGCTCTGGCATGTATTTGCTATGCTTAGTGTTATGCAGTCTTCCAGAGCTGTTTAACGTTTGTTTTTTTGAGGTGAAGTTGAGTTTGTTTTTTTTAGTAAAAACTTACCTGGTCTTGATGCTGGTGTTAATAGGCCAAGGCTTTGCTTATGCTGAAGAAAATGTCGATCAAATGGATTTACCCAGTCACCTTTCAAATTCGAAAATAGAATCTGATGCAGAAACAAACAATGAGTCGGCGTCTGTTTTTTGGAGCGAGTCTTCTTTGGCGTGGATGCATCGTACTCGTCAGGAGTGGTCTTCTAATGTTGTTGGTATTGGTCGATATATCGATAACCTGATGGGTACAGTCGATAATGTTCAAGACCTTAATAAAAGCTATCTGAAAATTGATTTTGCGCTTTACGACTCTAAATATGGAAAAACAGAATTTGATCCTCGCGTTAGATTTAGTCTTGACTTACCGATTCTGGAAAAAAAGCTGCGATTAGTGTTTGAGACAGAGCCTGACCAGACAAAAGATATAGACGAACGAAAACTAGAGTTCTTTCCTAGCTCTACTCAAACACAAACAATAGATGATATTTATGCCTCTTTTCGCTATCTTTTTCAGTCTGCGAAATGGACTCGATTATCTTGGGATACAGGCGTAAAAATTAGAGTTAAACCCGATTTGTTTACCAGAGGCAGGGCGGTGCGTAGTTGGGCTATGACACCGCATTTGTTTTTTCGTTATTCCCAGGAACTTTTTTGGTTCGAGAGTCTCGGTTTGGGAGCGCAGACCCAATTTGATTTTGATAGACATTTAAATAAGAATCTCTTATTTCGAAAAACAATTGCTTTGGATTGGGGTGAACGAGAGGCCCGGTTTGACTTATTGAATCAGATTTCACTTTTTCATACTTTAAATGCTAAGAGAGCTGTTCAATATGCCTTAGGGCTTCGCAGTGATCGTGAAAAATATCATACCTTGGTAAATAATTATTTTGTCAAGACGGTCTTTCGGGCGAGTCTGTATAAAAATTGGTTGTTTTATCAGTTAGAAACAGGGCTTGAATACCCAAGAGAAGAAGGCTTTCGGTCTAACCCTTTTATAGGCTTAAAGTTAGAAGTTTTATTTGCTGATGATGCTGCAAAGCAATTAAATGCTCGTTTGGATTAGTATTTTACCTGTGAAAAAAAGGCAAAAAAAAGCCAGCTACATTAGCTGGCTAAATAAGTTTGATTATCATCAAGCTTGTAGGGAAAAGGGTGAATTTGAGAAAAAAAGCGGAAAGGGCACTTTGTGATCAATCACAAAACTACGTACCGCTTTCCGTGAATGGGGACTACTCAAATCCACAAAAACAAGATAACCAAATCAATGTCTTTAGAATAGTGGTATATGGTTAAGTAAGGTTTTAGAAAGTAGTAAAGCGTAGCGTAATGTAACTGAGTGGTGTTATGGAGGCGTTCCGAAGCGTGTTTACCCACACTGGCTTGAAAACTAGAGTGGGTGCTGATTGATATGCTGGACGTCTAAAGGTGTCGGCTTAAGAATAGCTTTCGCTAAGGCGTTTTTTCCAGCGAGAGATGACAATGGTGCAAGTGTTGATCGCTTCTTGAACCTGGCCTTGGCAATATAACTCTATATCGCTGGCCTTGGGTGAGTCTGTTTGGTCATCCATTGTACAAACGCTTGAAGCCGCATTGACTGAAATGTAACCTGAAATTGTCTTGAATGATTTGAGATTAATACCGTCATGAATCCTTCTATAGGAACCCGATGTGCAGTAGTCAATATGCGCAAAATGAGCGACGACGGCATATTGATCTTCTGAAATACGGCATAAAGAATCGAGAGGTCGAATCAGGCTTCGAAGGCGTCTTGTAATGCCTAATGCGAGCTCTGAGCACGTCATGTGATTATTTTGCTGTTTAATTTTTTCCCAGTCTTTAATGGTAATAAGCATATAGCTACTTGCACCACCTCTGGCCTCGGTATGTTTTATGAGTTTACCTAACGCTTCATGGGCATAACGCTTGTTGCCTATGCCTGTTTCTAAGTCAAGCACGCTTTTACTTTCTAAATCACGATTGCTTTCAAGTAAGAGCTGGTTTGCGCTTAATAAGATATTTTGCCTATCCGACATTCTATCTGCTGCAAAGACCCTGGGTAAAAGCTGCTTCGACATGTCAGCCTTGAAGATGAAGTCATCGATGCCTCTGTCAAACGCTTCTTGAAGTGCGCTTGAACCTTCTTTAGCGGTTAGTAATATAACGTAGGTAAAGTGGTTGTGTTGCTCATCCATTTGCCGAACTTTTTCGGTTAGCTCCAAACCATCCATGCCAGGCATGAGCCAGTCAGCAATTAAGACGCTCGCTTTTCTTTGGTTAAGCAGTTTTAATGCAGTTTGAGCGTCGTTGGCAATGCGTACATCTCGATATCCGGATTTGGATAATGTTTTTGCTATTATCGTACTACTGAACTTAGTATCGTCGACCACTAATATTGAAAGGTCTAGGTTTGGCATATAATCTGGTCCTTATCTGAGTTCCATTCTCTAAAAAATTGCCTTTTATGAAAATGCCTTCGACATTAAACTGAGGCGCATCTGATTAGTAGAGTCATTTTGTAACGAGTTTTCATGAATGTGTTCGGATTGTGAAAAAAACGTTCGTTAAAGATGAAACACAGAGTATTTATTCATTATTTTAGGTGAGACATTAGCGACTATTCTGACTTTTACCTTCAGGAATCGGTATAATGCGCCTCTTTATTTTATGTACTACTTTTTTGGTACCATTTTCTTAAATTCAAGCAGGAGTATAGCATGCCATCTTTTGATGCGGTCTCAGAACTTGAGTTGCATGAGGTAACAAATGCAACGGATCAAGCAAAACGTGAACTAGGTAACCGTTGGGACTTTAAGAACGTCACAGCTGATATTGGTTTGGAAAAGGATAGAATCATTTTAACAGCAGAACATGACTTCCAAATTGAACAATTAGTCGACATATTACGCTCAGCATTTACAAAAAGAGCATTAGATCCTCGTTCTTTGGGAGACTTTACTGATAACCGAACAGGAAAACTCATTAAACGAAGCTTTGAAGTTCGCCAAGGCATAGATATGGATAATGCGCGTAAAATCGTAAAACTGATTAAAGAGGCTAAATTAAAAGTTCAAGTTGCGATACAAGGTGATAAAGTCCGGGTAACCGGTAAAAAACGTGATGACCTTCAAGAGGTGATTCAGTTTTTAAGGAATGCTGAGTTAGATATTCCCATTCAATTTGATAATTTTAGAGATTAATTAGAGCGCTTCTTGACTCATTATAAGAATAAAAACCGCCGTGAACGCTGGCTCGATGCTTTTCGCATCTATCGGCAACCCCGAGTGGTTGCCATGTTATTTTTGGGTTTTTCGGCTGGCCTGCCTTTCTTGTTGGTTTTTTCAACGCTAACGGCCTGGTTGACTGAAGCCGGTGTTACCCGAACCACTATTGGCTTTTTTAGTTGGATTGGTATTACCTATTCCATCAAAGTTTTTTGGGCACCGGTGGTTGATCAAGTCAAACTGCCCGTATTGCATGGTCTCTTGGGGCAGCGCAGAAGCTGGATGTTATTGGCTCAGTTTGGTATCGCTATTGGCTTGTTGTTAATGTCTTCAACAGACCCCTTAAATGAGCTTCAGTTTTTAGCGCTTTTTGGTTTGTTAGTTGCTTTTTCTTCTGCGACGCAAGATGTCAGTGTTGATGCTTATCGAATCGAAGCGGTTGTTGAAGAATATCAAGCGGCGATGGCGGCAACGTATGTTTTAGGATATCGCTTAGCCTTATTAGTGGCCGGTGCTGGGGCATTCTATATAGCTGAATACAGTTCTTGGCAATTATGCTACGTGGTGATGGCAGGCTTGATGCTGGTGGGCATGATAACCGTCTTGTTGGTTAAGGAGCCTGAACGGCGTAAAATCAGTGATGATGGTAATCTGGAAGCGAAAGTTGAGTCACTGATTGAACCAGAAGCTAAGCAACATAGTAAATTGGTGCATATTATCGGTCGCTTTTCTAAAGCGGTTGTTGGGCCTTTTGTCGATTTCTTTCGTCGTAATGGTTGGTATGCCTTACTGATTCTTCTTTTTATTAGTGTCTATCGTATTAGCGACATTACAATGGGGGTGATGGCCAACCCTTTTTATCTCGATATGGGTTTTTCCAAAGTACAAATTGCAGACATTACCAAAGTCTTTGGTTTTTTTATGGTCATTGCAGGCTCAGCATTGGGCGGTTTATTGGTGGTTGTTTGGGGCGTTAGGCCGGTATTAATTTTAGGCGCTATTTTAGTGGCCTCAACGAACTTGTTGTTTGCAATGATGTCAGCCATGGCGAGTCAATCTCTATTATTGCTTGCGCTTGTCGTTAGTGCAGATAACTTGAGTGGTGGTTTGGCTGGTGTCGCATTTATTGCCTATCTTTCCGGGCTAACAAGCTCTGCTTATACCGCGACGCAATATGCTTTATTTAGTTCACTGATGACTTTACCCGGGAAATTTATTGGTGGGTTTTCTGGCTGGATGGTTGACAGTGCTGGCTATGAATGGTTTTTCATTGTTGCGTCCATGATGGGGATACCAGCTATTTTGTTATCAATCATTATCTTGATGCATGATAAAAAAAGGCCAAGCGGAAAAATTTTAAGTGATGAGTCAGTGCTCATAAAAGAAGCCCATAAAGAATGATGTTCCATCTTAAATATAGCACTGCCGGTTCTTAATAATTTGTAAAAAGTCCTGTGCCGGAATAGGCGCACAATAGTGATAGCCCTGAACTAAATCGCAGTCCATTTCATGAAGCAGGGTCGCCATCTGATGGTTTTCTACCCCTTCAGCCACTACTTCAATGCCTAAGGCATGAACCATTTCGATAATTCCGCGGACCAAGGTTCTATCCTCTTGAGAGATCAATATTTCATCGATAAAGCTCTTATCGATCTTGAGGATTTCAATGGGTAACTTTCTTAAGTAACTTAAAGACGAGTGGCCTGTGCCGAAATCATCAATGGCTGTTCGAATGCCCATTTTCTTCAACTCATTCAAGGTCTGAACGGCGAGGTCCAGGTCATCCATAATAGCTGTTTCCGTGACTTCTAATTCCAGTTTTGATGGATCAATAGAATACTTACCTAAAGAAATCGCTAGATCTTCTTGCAATAAACCCCGATGAAAGTGACGTGCAGAAATATTCAATGCAAGTACAAAATCGTCATCCAGATCATCTTGCCAGCGGTGTAGATATTCGCAGCATTTTAGAATAACCCACTGGCTGATGGGTATAATTTGGCCGTTTTCTTCGGCAATGGGAATAAACTCGAGAGGGCTGCGAAACTTGCCATCTTCCTGCTTCCATCGAATGAGTGCTTCAGCGCCTTTTATCGTCCCTGTTTCCAAGCTCACTTTAGGTTGGAAATAAAGCTCGAACTGTTCTTGTTCTAGGGCGATATTTATTTCATTACGAATTTTTAGGCGATATGCCGGTTGGCTATTGAGTTCTTCATCATAAATAACAAAGGTATTCTTGCCGCGCTTTTTGGCTTGGTACATGGCCGTGTCAGCATGGCTAATCAGTTTTTCTGAGCTTGTACTATGAATTGGTGCGATTGAAATACCGATACTCGCACTCATGTAAATAGCTTCATTGTCTAAGTGAAAGGGTGTATTGAAGGATTCAACAATTAATGTTGCAAAATCTTGAGCTTCTTTCGAGTTTTCTTGTTTTTCCATGATCGCGATAAATTCATCACCACCGTGGCGAGATAATAAGCAGGCTTCTGGTAAAAGGGCTTTGAGTCGGTTGGTGATTGATTTAAGAAGCGCATCACCAACGCCATGCCCCAAAGAATCATTAACATCTTTAAAACCATCAAGATCAATGAATAACACAATGGTTAAGTAAGCCGTATCTGTTGCTTGGCTGAGAGCATTATGTAGTCTACTTGCGAGTAAACGTCTATTAGGTAGGCCGGTTAACAGATCGTGGTAGGCTCTATGCTTGGCTTCTTCTTCTTTCAGTTTCAGGTCACTGATATCTCTGAAGCTCCATACCTGACCAATAACTTCAGAAGAGTTTTTCTGAGGATTTGAGTAGGCTTCAATGGTGCGGCCAAAACGTGTTTTGAATTCAATAATTGATTGATGTTCTGGCTCAGCGAGAGACTTTTGTAATTCTGCTGAAAAATTATTTGGAGGCGGAATTAATAAACCTGCCTCTTGTACGAGTTGGTCAATATGTGTGATTGCTTGTTCTTCAAGATCAATATGAAACATTTTGCCAAAATTTGGGTTATATAAACGAATATTACCACTTAGGTCTATCACCAGGATTGCTTCATGGCTAGATGCCAAGCTGGCATGGAGTAAAGAATGAGACTCTTTTAATGCCTGTTGTGTTGCTTTTAGTTCGGTAATTTGTCGCTGAAGCTCTGCATTGCGTTTTTTTAGTTCCTGGGATGTTAATTCAATAGATCTTTCAAGTAGCTCTCTATCTTCATCTGCCTGGTGGTAGGCCTGATTGACTGAGAAAATAAACGCGCTCAACTCATCAGATTGGTATTCTATGGGTAAGAATTTTTTAATTTGACGTTGTGTCAGTCTGTGTAAGTTCGTTAGATTATTCATCTGATCACGCTAATTAATACTCACGAAATGTCGTGATCGTCATGGTTTGGTTATGTAAGATAGCTTCGTGTTGCCCATCGCAAGGGCATATCTCACCGTATGAATAGAATCCTGCCAAGGTCGTGTGTTTACCAAAACGGTCTTGAATAACTTCCACCTCTTCTTCAATTCGTTGGCCTAGAACCAGCTTTCTGCCCACGCAGCTAATGAGTAAGGCTAATTCGGGGGGCTTCGTGCTATTACGCATCGATTCTTGGGCTGCATCGGATGCGCCATCGATCAACCTGTCGTAATTAGCGCACATTAATTCAGCGTATGAACCTTTTGGGATATCACCAGCAAAGGTCATTGAGCCAGTTTCCTCATCAATCGCTAATATGGTGCGCACTACTTTTTGGCCATTTGGTAGTTGCACCAAAAGTGGAAAGCGAAGTGCTGAAGACGGTAGATCTTTGGCGTGAGGGCCTAAATATGTCTTGTACAATGTCAAGGCATTTTGGTCATCCATCGTATATAAAATATTATTTTCAGAGTGGGTGACTAGTCTGGAAGGGCCAAAGCTATCCCAGCCTCCCATAGAGCCGTATTCAATATTAATATGGTTACCATAAAGGCCTAAAACAACAACCTTCTGGCTGTCAAATTTTTCGTTTAAGCAGACCAGTGTTTCGCTAAATCTTTTGCCGTCACCCGCTAACCCTCCTGTTAATAAGGTGTTTTTAGGTAGTTCTTGTTTAAGGCCTTCAACTAATCTTGTGCCATTTATATGTAAGCCATCACTGAGAATAAAGCATAATTTCAGTTCCTCTTTTGAAAGCTTTTTCGCTAATTTAGAGCCAATTTCAAAGCTATCTTCACCTTTGTCAAAGTCTAGCGCGTGTACTTCAAAATGTGTTTTTTCAAACTGGATACCTGTTACGATAATTGAATTGGTGTGTACTTGTGTGTCAAGAATCTCCCCCGCGCTTGAGCAGCCAATTAGCTGGGCCTCAGGGAAAGTGTCCTTCCACCATGAAATCAATATATCGCCTGTGCAGTCATTACCTGAGCCAAACGCCAGAAGAATGTCTGGATTTGTTGCAGCTCCAGAATATTTTTTCCATCCGGTATCAGGTTGATAAATATGTTGGCAGGTTTTCATTCTGTCGCTCTTTTAATAAAACCAAGTGATTTAATAAGGTATTAAAATGAATTAACTTTAAATCTAGTTCATAAAGTTAGCTTATGCTCTGAATTTAAGATCTTTTTTCGTAATATGAGCGAGGGTGTCGAGATGCTACCAGCCAAAATGTTTAGGTACGGTGTCGGTATCTGAAAAATGAATGCCTTCTTTTTTCAATAGGGCAATTTGTTGGTGGTACATGTGGCTATTGGGTGGAAAGCTGATTTTGCCTTTGCTGTTGATTACCCTGTGCCAAGGAATATTGGAGCCTTTCGGTAAATTTTTGAGGATGCTGGCAACATAACGGGCCAAACCAGGAAAGCCTGAGCGCTTTGCTATGTCACCGTAGGTACTCACCCTGCCTGATGGTATATTCGCAAGCGTCACTAAAATAGCATCGCTTTTTGCTTGGTTCGCAGGCAGGGTAGGATGAGTCACTTAGATTCGAAGCCCGCCATCCACTTCTATGGTTCGGCCAGTCAAATAATCATTTTCGAAGATATGAACCACCGTTTGTTCAATATGATCAGGTTGGCCCACTTTACCCAAAGGGATGACTTTCTTCATATGATCTTGAGCTTCCGGCTTCATCCCTGCGGTCATTTCTGTTGCCATAAAACCAGGCGCTACTGACATGGCGCGAATGCCAAAGCGTGCAAGCTCTTTTGCCCATGTTGTGCTGAGCGCCACTACGCCTGCTTTGGCCGCGCTGTAGTTGCTTTGTCCGATATTGCCAGCACGTGCAACACTAGAAATATTGATAATGCAGCCCTGTCTTTTCGTTTCTATCATCTTTATTGCTGCTTCACGCCCGCACAGGAACACACCCGTTAGATTCACATCAATCACCGCTTGCCATTGTTGCAAAGAAAGTTTGCTGACAACATTCCCCTCTTTTACTTTGGCTAATAAACCATCACGCAAAATGCCCGCATTATTGACTAAACCATCTAGTTGGCCGAAGTCGTTAATAATGCTTGAAAATGTACTTTCAACGTCTTCTTCCTTGGCAACATTGCAGACATAAGATTTAGCATTTACGCCCAGCTCTTCACATAATTTTTTGGTTTCATTGAGACGGTCTGCGTTCATATCGATAAGTGCAATATGCGCGCCTTTTTTTGCTAAGCTTAATGCCATGGCTGCGCCTAAACCTTGAGCGCCGCCAGTAATTGCAATAACGGTATCTTGAATTTTCATTTTTTGCCTACATAGATTGAATAAGTTGTATAAAACGAACCCTTGTTTCAGGTCCAACAGCTAACGTCATCGTTAGTATGATAGCAGGCTTTGTTATTTTTCTGAAAGTTGGTCGAGACTAAAATACGGCTATATTGCTGCAGCTAGCCATTCATGAATTATGAGAATCTTATGCCTATTGTGTTTTTAATGTTTATCCTTGTTCCTGTTATTGAAATGTATATTTTGATAAAAGTGGGGGCCTTGATAGGGGGTGTTTATACGATAGCCTTAGTGTTATCAACCGCATTAATAGGCGTGTCACTTTTAAAAAAGCAGGGCTTATCGACATTTATGCATGCGCAGCAAAAAATGCAAACAGGGCAGATGCCTATTACTGAGATTGCTGAAGGTTTGATGCTGGCAGTAGCAGGCGCACTGCTACTAACGCCTGGTTTTGTGACAGATATTGTCGGTTTTATTTTATTGACACCCGTATTGCGTCAAATGATTGCTAGGCGTTTTTTCCAGAATTGGTTGTTAAATGCGAGTAAATCGGGAGGGTATCGTCAAACCACTTATAGTGAAACGCATTTCTATACAAACGAGTCTTCTCACAAAAACCGTACATCCTCGGATTTTGAGGATTCAGGTGTCATAGAGGGGGAGTTTAAAGAAATTGGCGATGAAAAAATTGAAAAAAAATAAAAAAAGATGCTTGAAATGATCATAGTCACCCCCACTTATAGAATCACTTAATAATAGGAACCAACTTATAAAACCTAGGTGAGTGTTTCTATTATTTAAACCATAAGCTCTAAAGTTCTAGAGCGTATTTTTCGGATTGAAGAAAACCTACTAGGAGAATCACAAAGATGAAAATCCGTCCATTACACGACCGTGTTGTTGTACGCCGTAAAGAAGAAGAAACTACCACTGCTGGAGGTATTGTTTTACCAGGCAGTGCAAAAGAAAAACCTTCACAGGGTGAAGTGTTAGCCGTTGGTACCGGTAAAATCCTCGATAACGGTGAGGTAAGAGCTCTTGCAGTAAAAGTGGGTGATACCGTTGTATTTGGTCAATACTCTGGCCATACCATAAAAATTGATGGCGAAGAGCTTTTGATTATGAATGAAAGCGATTTATACGGTGTTGTCGACGCATAATGCCACTAGTGTAATTTGTACATTCCAAAACTAATCTATTTTTAAAATTGTAATTAAAAGCATTCAGAGTAGGAAAAAATTATGAGCGCTAAAGACGTAAAATTTGGTGATTCGGCACGTTCAAAAATGATAGCCGGTGTGAATATTTTAGCAGACGCAGTGAAAGTAACTTTAGGCCCAAAAGGTCGAAATGTGGTTTTAGATAAATCTTTTGGGGCGCCGACCGTCACTAAAGACGGTGTATCTGTTGCAAAAGAAATCGAATTAAAAGATAAGTTTGAAAATATGGGTGCGCAGATGGTTAAAGAGGTTGCATCTCAAACAAATGATGCAGCGGGTGATGGCACCACGACAGCAACAGTGTTGGCACAAGCTATTTTGAATGAAGGTTTGAAGTCAGTTGCAGCGGGTATGAATCCAATGGATTTAAAACGCGGTATCGACAAAGGTGTTCAAACGGCTGTTGAAGCGATTAAAGGTTTCGCACGTCCTTGTGAAGATACCAAAGCTATCGCTCAAGTAGGCACTATTTCTGCCAATAGTGATACATCTGTTGGTCGTATCATTGCTGAAGCCATGGAAAAAGTAGGTAAAGAAGGTGTTATTACGGTTGAAGAAGGTAGTGGCTTTGACGATGAGCTAGACGTTGTAGAGGGCATGCAGTTTGATCGTGGTTATTTGTCTCCTTACTTCATTAACAATCAAGACAACATGAGTGCAGAATTAGAAAGTCCGTTCATTTTGTTAGTTGATAAGAAAATTTCAAATATTCGTGAATTGCTTCCCGTTTTAGAAGCGGTTGCTAAGTCAGGCAAACCTCTGTTGATCGTTGCAGAAGATATTGAAGGTGAAGCGCTGGCGACTCTAGTTGTTAACAATATGCGCGGTATCGTGAAAGTGGCTGCCGTTAAGGCGCCTGGTTTTGGCGACCGTCGTAAGGAAATGCTACAAGATTTAGCTATCTTAACTGGTGGTACTGTGATTTCTGAAGAGGTAGGTTTGTCGTTAGAAACAGCGACAATTGAGCACTTGGGTACAGCCAAGAGCGTTAATATCAGCAAAGAAAATACCACAGTCATTGATGGCGCTGGTCAGGCTGCTGATATCGAGTCACGTGTTTCACAAATCCGCAAGCAAATTGAAGATAGTTCTTCAGACTATGATCGTGAAAAACTACAAGAGCGTGTTGCTAAATTGGCCGGTGGCGTTGCTGTCATCAAAGTCGGTGCTGGTTCTGAAGTTGAAATGAAAGAGAAGAAGGCGCGCGTTGAGGATGCATTGCATTCTACAAGAGCGGCTGTTGAGGAAGGTGTTGTGGCTGGTGGTGGTGTATCACTAATTCGTGCACTTCAGTCAATTACAAACCTAGAAGGTGATAACGCAGACCAAACGGTCGGTATCAACTTACTACGTCGCGCTATGGAAGCGCCTCTTCGTCAAATCGTTGAAAATGCGGGTGAAGAAGGTTCTGTGGTATCTGATAAAGTGAAACAAGGTGAAGGTAGCTTTGGTTACAACGCGGCAACTGGTGAGTACGGTGATATGTTAGAAATGGGTATTTTGGACCCAGCTAAAGTAACACGTACAGCGCTTCAGTCAGCAGGTTCTGTTGCAGGCCTTATGATTACAACAGAATGTATGATTACAGATATTGAAGAAGAAGGCGGAGCACCTGCTATGCCAGATATGGGCGGTATGGGTGGTATGGGCGGCATGATGTAAGCTGGTCCTCGCTTTATAAAAAACTCGGCTTCGGTCGAGTTTTTTTATGTCTGTTAAATAGTGGTATAGTGTGGCGTACTTTGTGCGCTTCATCAAAAAACAGGCCTTGTGCTGGCTAGAAGTGTTAGCTGGTATAAAAAACTATTAATAAAAGTAGATTTAGCCTTCTAAATAGTCTGTAATTGTGACCTTTTTTCAGTTTGTGCTTACTGTGTTGGCATTTCATTGCGTGATTAAAAATAATTAGGGTATCTGTGATTAAGAAAGTTTTTCTATATTTGTGCATCTTTTTGCTAAGTCTATCTGTTTTTCTGATTTTTTTGCTTCCAGCGAGTGTCGTTTGGGAAAAAGGGCTTGCGCCACAGATCAATACCAAGCAGTTAGGTGTTGATGTACAAAGAGTGGTGGGTACTATTTGGGATGGTCAGGCACTAGTACGGTATAAAGGTTTGTCGGGTATTATTCGGTGGAATGTGGCACTTGAAGGGATTTTTGGTTTTTCTTTACCAATAGAGCTAAATTTAGATTCTGAATTCGGTCATATTGATGCAGACATTGCTCTAAGCCTGTCAACAATTAGGGCGAAAATACGACAGGCTCAAATTGAATTACAGCCTCTTACGCCCATTTTTAGGGCTCAAAGGCTTAGTTTGGACGGTGAGTTATTTGTCAAAGATCTGGTGATGCTAGTTGAAAATAAGCAACTAGTTGAGGCGTCTGGTATGGCTTCCTGGTCAGGTGGTGATATAGCATATCCGGCTGGTAGAGCTGTTCATCAGCGAAGTTTGCCGATGTTTAAAGCTGTTTTGGAAACAGCGGGTTCGGGTGATATTTATTTGGGTGTTCGAGACCCTCAAGCAGCATTTGATGTTATAAATGCTGATCTAAAAACCGATGGCACTGCTATGCTTAGAATTACAAGGCGCTTATTAGACTTGTCCAGTGAACCTTGGTCACAAAACTCTACTGAGCAGGATGTCGTTTTTAAGGTCAAAAAAACGCTTTATTAAAAGAGTTATAATCTGTGTTAAAACATGAAATAAAGGTCATTAAATTTACTCAGCACCTGCTTTTGTTGTTGTTGTTAGTTTACATGGCATATCTATTGGCAAGGCTATTTTGGTTTGTATGGCTTCCAGGTAATGATTCTGATCTGCTCGTTTTACCTAAAAGCTCTTATGTCCATCAGAAAAGCGATAACCAAAAAGTTAGCATGCTTGCAGGTTTTCACTTGTTTGGGGAAGCTGGAAAAACCAAGGAAAAGCCAAAGGGTGAGCCAGTTGTCGCCCCTAAGACAAACTTGCGCTTAGTGTTGAAAGGTGTCTTTACAGCTGAAGAGGGCGGAAGTTCTGGCGCCATTATTGAAGAGATGGGTAAGCGCGCTGAATATTATTCTATTGGCTCTGTTTTGCCGGGGAATGCAACATTGGAGGAAGTCTATAAAGACAGGGTATTGTTAAGGCGCAATGGTCGATTAGAGACTTTGTCTTTTGATGAAAAAGTCTTGGATTCGGAAAGTGTTATAGCGAAAACAATTAAGCCTAGAGCGCGCGTTAAGAATCAAGCAAATAATTTGGAAGTTAAAACACCAGAACAGTTTATTGATGAAGCGACACGACAGATTGGTGAAAATCCTGAATTGGCTTTGAAGTCGGTAGGCTTGAATGCGACTAATCAAGGTTATGTCTACCAGGGAGGTAATTCGATGCTTTCTGGTCTTAACTTGAAAAAAGGCGATGTCATTCGTTCAGTGAATGGGCATGCTTTAGGTGATGTGAAAAAAGATAAGAACTTAATGAAAAGCCTTTACGAGCAAGGGATGCTGGAGGTTGAGGTGGTACGTAATGGGGCAAGTTTTTATATAAACTACCCCTTAAGGTAGTTATTCTTGAGGCTTAATGCTCGGAAAAAATAAGAATCTTAGTTTAAAGTGTCGCTCATGACAGGAATTTTTAGGAAATAATATGTGGTTTTCTTCGCAACTCATAAAACTTAAGCAGTTATTTATTGTTTTATTGCTAAGTGTCTTGGTTTTTTCGGCTAATGCTGAAGAGCAGACTTGGAAAGTAAATCTTAAAGATGCAGATGTCCGTGCGTTTGTTTCCCAAATAGCAGATATCACAGGCTATAGCTTTGTTATAGATCCAAGGGTAAAAGGTAAAGTTACCGTAGTTTCAAATGTTGCGATGAATAAAGATGCGGTATATGAAATGTTTTTGGCTGTGCTTGGCGTGCATGATTTTGCGGCTATTCCGGGAAAAGATGTTATCAAGATCATACGCGTTAATGATGCCAAACAAAGTGCTCAAAATGAGCATTTCATGCGTAAAGTGCCAAGCGAACAAATTGTAACGCGTGTTATTCAGATCAACAATGCACGCGCTTTGGAATTGGTGCCAATCTTACGCCCCATGGTTGCAAAATACGGGCATCTAGCAGGAGTGGCGGCAGCAAATGCATTAATCATTAGTGATCATTTGGCTAATATCCAACGCATTAGCAAGATAATCGATGAGCTTGATAGCCCTTCTAAGTACGAGCTTGAAGTTGTTCAGCTAGAGGAAGCGTGGGTTGGTGATATGGTTAAGCTCTTAGAAGCGTTGGCGCCAAGTGAATTGGGCGGTAAGTCAAAAGGTGATGCGAATAAGTTTAGTGTTGTTGCTGATCAAAGAAGTAATCGTCTTATACTCAGAGGTGACGAGGCCTTTAGAGAGAAAATGCGCGAATTGATTGCCAAACTGGATCAGCCATCATCAACAGGTGGTAAAACAAAAGTTATTCGTTTAAAACATGCAGAAGCAAAAGATTTAGCAGAGCTTTTGAAAGGCTTGATGGGTGATATAACAAACGAGGGCGCCAAAGCTCAAGGGAAAAAGATAGAAGCGAATGTGTATGCCGATGAGAGCTTGAATGCATTGGTTTTGAGGGCGGAGCCTTCAGTGATTCAAGAGTTAGAGGGGATTGTTGATCAATTAGATATTAGGCGAGCTCAAGTACTTATCGAAGCTGCTATTGTTGAAATATCTGATGACAATGCAAATTCCCTAGGTATTCAGTGGGCAATGTATGATAAGGGTGCTTCTATTCCAGGGGCTTTAACCAGCTTTAGTAATGCCGGTTTAACCACTGCAAGTGTACTGGGTGCATTGATATCCAAAGATAATAGTTCAGGTGGCTCAATTGATGCCAGTGGTTTGACTGGTGTGAATGATGGCCTGACCTTTGGGTTGGGCAAACAAAGCAATAGTGGTGTTAGTTGGGGGGCTTTAGTTCAAGCTCTCGAGGGTGATACCAGTGCTAACGTACTATCAACCCCCAAAGTAATTACAATGGATAATCAGGAATCCTCGATTATTGTGGGTGAAAATATTCCACTTATTACTGGTCAGTCTACAAGAGGCGGTGCAGGCACAGCAGACCCTTTTACGACGATCCAGCGACAAGATGTAGGGGTTAAGTTAATTGTAACGCCAAGTATTAGTGAAGGGGACTTGGTACGTTTGGAGATTGAGCAAGAAATTTCGAGCGTTAAGGGTGCATCAGTGGGTGCTGATATTACGACAACCAAGAGGCAGATCAAAACCAATGTGCTTGCAGATAATGGTGAGACAATTGTTTTAGGTGGTTTGATTACAGATAATGTCATTATTAGTGAAAGTAAGGTACCTTTGCTGGGTGATATTCCTTGGATAGGGGCTTTATTCAGAAGTGAGAAAGCGACAACGTCCAAGCAGAATCTGATAGTGTTTTTGCGACCAACAATCTTGAGAAATAAGGCTGCAACCCGGGCAGTGACGGTAGAGAAGTTTGATCAATTGTGGGAGTTGAATTTAGCGATCAAGGCTGAAAATGGCGCTGATGCTGAGGAACTGGAGGCTCAAGAGAAGCCATCTATAGATTCTATCTATAAAGAAATGAGGGTGAAGTAACTTACGGATTATCTGTTTGATGTCTCATTTTCAAAAACAAAAAAAACCAAGGCAATGACCTTGGTTTTTTTGTTTTTCTGATTTATTTTGCTAGGTTTTCTGCAACGAAATCCCAATTAACAAGCTTCCAGAAAGCAGCTAAGTAATTTGGGCGAGCGTTACGAAAATCGATGTAGTACGCATGCTCCCAAAGATCAACTGTTAAAAGAGCAGTTTGCTTATTAGTCATGGGTGTACCGGCATTGCTAGTATTTACTATCTCAAGTGAGCCGTCTGAATTCTTTACTAGCCAAGTCCAGCTTGAGCCAAAGTTGTTGACAGCTTTATCATTGAACTTTGCTTGAAATTCTGCAAAAGAGCCGAATGTTTTGTTGATTGCGTCAGCAACAGCATTAGTTGGCTCGCCACCACCGTTCGGGCTTAAGCAGTTCCAGTAAAATGTGTGATTCCAGATTTGAGCAGCATTATTAAATACTGGCCCGCTAGACTTCTTGATGATCTCTTCTAAATTCATGTTTTCGAATTCGGTTCCAGGAAGAGCAGCATTCAACTTGGTCACATAAGTTGCATGGTGTTTTCCGTGGTGAAATTCAAGCGTTTCTTGTGAAATATGTGGTGCTAGGGCGTCTATTGCATACGGTAGGGCAGGTAGTTCAATTGCCATTATGGGTTCTCCATTTACTTTTGAGTTGTCAAAAATCTCTGGTTATGAGAATAGTTAGCTTTATCGTTTCAATAAGATTCTAGCTAAGTATCTGTTATAACAAGAGTAGTGTGGTTTACAAATATCATTTTTATTGGGCATGAATGATAGCATCGATAAAGCTTTAAGCCAAAGAGTTCACTATGTAGAGTGTCTTTTAATATTTATACGTTTACTTTTTGCTTTTGGATTATTGTAGTGCTTCTTGTTTTGAATTTTCGAAGGTGTTTTGTTTTGAGGTAAGTTGACTTCAATCTTTTTATAGGTGCCTGGTTGAATGTCCTCGACTTTCCAAGGGCCGATGCTATAGCGGATTAACCTTAGTGTTGGGTAACCTACTTCTGCCGTCATTCGTCTAACCTGTCGGTTTCTACCTTCGCTGATAGTCAGTTCAATCCATGACGTGTGATCATCTTTTCTAAATCTTATCGGGGGTGTTCTAGGCCATAGGTTTGGTTCATTTATTCGCTTTACCTTGGCGGGTCGAGTAAGGCCATCTTTTAGTAAAACGCCCGAAGCAAGGTGAGAAATAGCATGATCATCAATGATTCCTTCCAGTTGAACCCAATAGGTTTTACTTAGCTTGTATTTTGGGTCCGCTATACGAGCCTGTAAGTCGCCTTCTGAGGTGAGTATTAATAATCCCTCTGAGTCGTAGTCGAGCCTGCCGGCTGGATAAATGCCTTTTATGTTTACAAAATTAGCGAGTGTGCTGCGACCATCGCTATCCGTAAATTGTGATAGGACCTTGAAAGGTTTGTTGAGTAAATATAAGTCTGCCATAAAGAAGATGCTAAGGCATTTCAAGTTAAACATCTAGGTCTATTAATGGCTTAATAGCGCCTTAATTGTTTAACTTGATGATTCTGGCTTCGGATCTAAACGGATTCTTTTTGCTTGGTTTCGTTGGTTTGCTGGCTGGTAGCTTTTGTGTTCTGTTGATGAGGTGAAAAATCAGGCTCTTCAACAGAAATAAAGTCATTATGATCTACATTATGATCAAGGACTTGTTCAGCGCAGCGAATATTGACTGCATGGAAACCTTTATCAGCGGGTTGTTTTTCAAACAACACTGTCTGGCCTGCCTTCAGAGTCTTGTATCCTTCCATCTGTATAGAAGAAAAGTGAGCAAAGAGGTCTTCTGTTTCACCGTTTTCAACGATAAAACCATAACCTTTGGCATTATTGAACCACTTGACTGTACCTTGAGGCATATCGACTCCCGTGTCTTAGGCATTCTTTAAAATCATTTAGCCGCTGGAAGACGATTAATCTTACCTTGCTGAAATTTCATAGAAATAACGTTGGCTGCAATTTAGGAATGTCACTATATTATTTTTATTGGCTTTAAGATGTAATCCACATCTAGGAGTTACTGTCGAATATTTTTTGCTCTGAGTCAAGAGTTTTGAATGGAAGAAGTGATCAAGTTGCGGGTTTTGTTTTTTTGTTTCAGGTTTTGACTTTTTCGTCATTAAATTTTTCTTTATTGGCTCAAGTGTTGCAAAATACCTCTTAACCCCCCATATAAATAGAAATGTAAAGAAACGTATCAAGCTATGAGTAAAAACCTAAATTCTCTACTAGTATTATCTCAAGGAACAAAAAATGACCCTGGTCATGATGATGGTTTATTGGTGGCGCCTTCAAAGCCCGCTTTAAAACAACCTTCTCTGTTTCAGGTGATTATGTTGAACGATGATTACACGCCAATGGATTTTGTGGTCGAAGTGTTATTGACGTTCTTTGGAATGAATGAAGAGAAAGCGACACAGATTATGTTAGCTGTACACACTCAGGGGTTTGCTGTCTGCGGTGTATTTACTCGTGATATCGCTGAAACCAAAGCGGCGCTAGTAAATCAGTATTCAGCTGAGTCTGGACATCCCCTGTTGTGCGAGATTAAACAGGTGTGAAGTAAGTATTGCTTAGAATACCAACAGGTGCGAATAGGAAGACTATTGAAATGAAGTATGCCTTACTAAGTAGATTGATAATCTCCGGGGTGACCAATGTTAAGTAAAGATCTTGAGTTAACGTTAAACGATGCCTTTCGTCACGCGCGTGAAAAACGTCACGAGTTTATGACGGTTGAGCATTTGCTGCTGGCATTATTGGATAATGAAGCTGCTATGTTGGTATTGGGGGCGTGTGGTTCAGATTTATCTGAGCTGCGTACCGAGTTGACGGAGTTTGTAGATTCAACAACGCCCTTGATTCCTGGCTCCGATGGTGAGAGAGAAACGCAGCCTACCTTAGGGTTTCAGCGTGTTTTGCAGCGAGCTGTGTTTCATGTCCAGTCTTCTGGTAAAAAAGAAGTGACAGGGGCTAACGTCTTGGTTGCCATTTTTAGCGAGCAAGAGAGTCAGGCTGTATATTTGCTGAAAAAGCAAAATGTTGCTCGTATTGATGTTGTTAATTATATTTCTCATGGTATTTCCAAAGTGCCAGGGGCAGCTGAATCTGATCAGGATATGGATAGTGATGCTTCTGCTGAAGAAGGTCTAGAAGAAGGTGGTCAGAGTAATCCTTTAGAAAGTTATGCGTCTAACTTGAATGAACAGGCTAGCTTAGGTCGCATCGATCCTTTGATAGGGCGAGAAAAAGAAGTAGATAGAGTTGTCCAGATACTGGCTCGACGTCGTAAAAACAACCCCTTACTAGTGGGTGAAGCTGGTGTAGGTAAAACGGCTATCGCAGAAGGTTTAGCGAAACAAATAGTTGAGGGTAACGTGCCTGAAATTATTGCCAATGCTGAGGTTTATTCTCTTGATTTGGGCGCGCTTCTTGCGGGTACTAAATACCGAGGCGACTTTGAAAAACGCTTCAAGGCTTTGCTTGCTGAGTTAAAAAAACGTGATCATGCAATACTGTTTATTGATGAGATTCATACGATTATCGGAGCAGGTTCAGCCTCTGGCGGTGTCATGGATGCCTCGAATTTATTAAAGCCACTATTAAGTTCTGGTGAAGTAAGGTGTATAGGTTCAACGACATTTACTGAATTTAGAGGTATTTTTGAGAAAGATAGTGCACTGGCAAGACGTTTTCAAAAAATTGACGTGATGGAGCCGAATGTTGAAGATACGATTAGTATTTTACGTGGTCTTAAATCTCAGTTCGAAGCGCATCATGAGTTAAAGTATTCTGATGCAGCGCTCATATCTGCAGCGGAATTGGCAGATAGATACATAACGGATCGTCATATGCCAGATAAAGCGATTGATGTGATTGATGAAGCGGGCGCTTCTCAGCGATTAAAGCCTGCTGATCAGCGTAATGCGCTGATTGATGTAGTCGATATCGAAGATGTTGTGGCTAAAATTGCACGAATTCCACCACGTAATGTTACAAGCTCAGACAAAGATATGCTTCGAAATATTGAGCGCGACCTGAAAATGTTGGTGTTTGGGCAGGATAAGGCCATAGAATCACTATCAACAGCGATCAAGTTATCTAGAGCAGGTCTTAAGTCTGTTGAGAAGCCTGATGGTTCCTTCTTGTTTTCTGGGCCAACAGGCGTTGGTAAAACCGAGGTAACAAAGCAGCTTGCGACGGTGCTTGGTATTGAATTAGTACGTTTTGATATGTCCGAATATATGGAGCGCCATACGGTCAGTCGTTTAATTGGCGCGCCTCCAGGCTATGTCGGTTATGATCAGGGTGGTTTATTAACAGAAGCTGTTAATAAACATCCTCATTGTGTGTTGTTGTTAGATGAAATAGAAAAAGCGCACCCAGAAGTATTTAATTTATTGCTGCAAGTGATGGATCACGGCACATTGACCGATAATAATGGGCGCAAAGCAGACTTCCGCCATGTAATTCTTGTGATGACAACGAACGCTGGTGCAGAAGTGATTAGTCGTCGCTCTATTGGTTTCAGTGAGCAGGATCATTCAAGTGATGGAATGGAGGCTTTAAATAAAGTCTTTACGCCAGAATTTAGAAACCGTTTAGATGGTATTATCCCCTTTGCGTCATTGTCTCGAGAAACGGTCTGCTATGTAGTTGATAAGTTCTTAATGGAGCTTCAGGTTCAGTTGGATAGTAAAAATGTCGTTATTTATGTCGACGATGAAGTTAAGACCTATCTTGCGGAAAAAGGCTATGATGACAAGATGGGCGCCAGACCGATGGCAAGGTTGATTCAGGAAGATATCAAGAAGCCACTTGCTGAAGAAATACTATTTGGCAGTCTGGCTAATGGTGGTGAAGTGCATGTTAATCTAAGGCAGGGTGAAATCAAGTTTGATTTTGAGGAAGTGCCAGCTTAGTTTTTCTGCTGCTACGCTTATAAATAAAACCCCCAGTTAAGCGCTGGGGGTTTTATTATATATACTAGGTGAATATATCTTTGTGGCATCAAGATCTAAAATACTGATCTTTTACCTGAAGTTATATTATCTTGCTCGGTAAGTGATACGACCTTTTGTTAAGTCGTAAGGAGTCATTTCAACTTTGACTTTGTCTCCAGTCAAAATTCTAATATAGTTTTTACGCATTTTTCCTGAAATATGAGCCGTGACAACGTGGCCATTTTCTAGTTCAACGCGGAACATTGTGTTCGGAAGGGTATCTATAATTGTGCCTTCCATTTCAATGACATCTTCTTTCGCCATTAAAGACTAACCTCATAATAATTAGAGCAAGTGATTCGTAGGTTCCAGTTAATTTATCGTTAAACAAAGTGAAAAGATCACTATGTTTTGAGGGAAAATAACTTTCGCCTATAAGAAAAGTGCGACATTCTGCCTGAAATGAATCGATTACGCAAAGTGTTTATTTATTGAGCAGGCTTATTTTGTGGTTCCTTTACTGTATTTTTTAGCTGATCTTCAGTGATCCATTGATTATTTATTCGAGCTTCAAACGGTGAATACTGATTCTTGTAAGCCATTTTACGGCAGTCTTTAATGAAATAACCAAGGTATAAATAGTCTAGATTTCTTTTTTTAGCTTCTTGAATCTGCCACAAAATTGCATATTTTCCCAAGCTTAATGATGAGAGTTCAGGGTCAAAAAAAGTGTATATTGCGGATAGTCCATCATTTAATTGATCGCAAACAGCGATAGCGCAAAGCTCTCCTTTAAGCGAAAATTCTATAAATTGAGTACTGCTGTGACCCTCAACTAAAAAAGACCGATACTGTGAGCGGCTGGGTGGGTACATGTCGCCATCGGCATGGCGGCTATGAAGATATTTTTCATACAGTAAATAATGGTCTTCATGAAAATTAGCATTAAGTGTTTGAACGGTTAATGACTGGTTTTTTTTTAACAGGCGCTTTTGGCTTTTGCTAGGCATGAAGTAATTTACATTAACCCGGATTGGAGTGCATGCTTGGCAATGATCGCAATAAGGGCGATAAAAATGTTTGCCGCTGCGTCTAAAACCAAGACCTGATAAAGCTGAATAATTGTCTGTTGTGATAATGGCGTCAGGGTCAACAAATAGTGTTGTTGAAAACTGATCAGAAAGATAGCTGCATGATTGTTCTGCTGTAGTAAAAAAAGCAAGTTGCTCCAAATCAGCCATGGGTAATCCTTTATATTGCCCGTTTCATAAGAAGAGTGGGAATAGTCTTATTTTAGTGGCTTTAAGTCAAAGTTCCATTTGTCATTAAGGGGTGGAAAAGAAAGCGCTTCTTTTAGTTGGTTTAAGAAAAGGTCTCTCTCAACCGTGATGGCGCCTAAACTTCTTAGATGGGGGTTATCCACCTGGCAGTCAATTAGCTGATACCCCCATGTGTGTAGTTGTTGGCATAATGCAATGAAAGCAACTTTTGAAGCATTTGTTTCTAATGAGAACATTGACTCGCCAAAGAAACAGCGGCCCATGGCAATGCCATAGAGGCCGCCAACTAATATCTTGTCTTGCCAAACCTCGACTGAGTGCGCGTGACCTGAATGGTGCAATTGGGTATAGGCCGCTTCCATTTCTTCAGTGATCCATGTGCCTTCTTCTGAGTCTAATCGTGCGCAATGTTGAATGACTTGCCTAAACGCTTTATCAAAGGTGACAGTGGGTTGTTTTTTTCGAATATGCTTTTTTAAGCTTTTGGAAAAGTGAAGGTCTTTTGGGTAAATGATGCAGCGTGGGTTCGGGCTCCACCATAAAACAGGTTGATCATCTGAGTACCAAGGAAATATGCCCGATTGGTAAGCCTCTAAGATTTTGTCTGGTTCTAGGTCATAGCTTGCCGCGAGTAAACCGTTAGGGTCTGTGAGTGCTGTTTTTGGATCTGGAAAAGGTGTTGTTGAGTCAAGCCAGAGTAGTTGCGACATAAGCGTGTGTGGGTAGTTGGAGTTGGCTGAAACGAGTAGCTAGGAAAAGCTTGCTTAGAATAAGCTAAAGCAAGCTCTAATATGCTTACTACAATTCGTCTAAGTACTTTTCGGCATCGAGCGCCGCCATGCAGCCAAAGCCTGCTGAGGTGATCGCTTGACGGTATACTTGGTCAGTGACATCACCTGCTGCGAAAATGCCTGGAATGCTCGTTGCAGTCACACCACCCACTAGTCCGGATTTTATGTTTAGATAGCCATTGGTCATTTCTAGCTGATCAGTAAATAAGTCGGTATTCGGTTTGTGGCCTATTGCGATAAATACACCTGAGGTATCGAGCTGTTTTTCTTCGCCATTCTCGGTTGATTTAATACGAACACCTGTAACACCAGCATCGTCACCTAAGATTTCTTCTAGTGTATGATTCCACTCAATTCGGATATTACCGTTTTTGGCCTTCTCTAGCAGTTTATCTTGAAGAATCTTTTCTGAGCGAAGAAAGTCACGTCTATGAATTAAGATGACTTCTTTAGCGATATTTGAAAGATAAAGTGCTTCTTCAACAGCAGTATTCCCGCCGCCAATTACACAAACAGTTTGTTTCTTGTAGAAAAAACCATCACATGTCGCGCATGCGCTGACACCCCTTCCGGAGAATTTTTCTTCAGATTCCAAACCCAAATACATCGCTGATGCACCCGTGGCGATAATTAAGGCATCACATGTGTATTCAGCGGAGTCACCTGTCAGGCGGAAAGGTTTTTGGCTTAGGTCGGCTGCATTTATATGATCATAAATGATTTCAGTATCAAAACGTTCAGCGTGAGCCTGCATTCGCTCCATTAATGCAGGGCCCTGGAGTCCTTCTACATCACCAGGCCAATTATCTACATCGGTGGTCTGAGTAAGCTGGCCACCCGCTTGAATGCCCGTAATAATGACTGGGTTGAGGTTCGCTCTAGCGGCATAAACAGCTGCAGTGTAGCCCGCTGGGCCTGATCCTAGTATTAAAAGTTTTACGTGTTTAGTCTTACTCATTTAGAGGCACTTCCTTCTTTGCGACAATGCGTTGCTGCATATTATATTAATGCGAGCCAATTTTAAGGCTGATAGTTTTAAATACATCTAGTTTAGTGTTGTTTATGGGGTGAATTCAAAAAATATCAACCAATCTTAAAATATTTTGACTAATCGGTGTGTATTCTGTGGTTAAGCCATGCTGGCTTGCGCTTTGAGGGCTGATTCGATGCTCTGCTAGATATGGAAAAACAGCTTGAATATCGTCAGGGATAACGTAGTTTCTACCTTCAATTAAGGCCCATGATTTACTTGCGTGAAGCAACGCAATAACAGCTCTGGGTGACAAACCATGTAAGCACTCACTGCTTTGTCGAGTGTGAGAGGCTAATTTATAAATATAATTAATTAAGCTGTCCGAGCACTTAACCTTAGCGACTAGGTTTTGAATTTTTTCCAGGGTTTGGCCTTCAAGAAGTGGCTTGATTGATAGAAGTAATTCTTGTCTGCTGATGCTTTTGAGTAGTTGTTTCTCAGCCTCTTCATGAGGGTAACCAAGGCTTATTCTCATCATGAAGCGATCTAGCTGGGACTCTGGCAACGGGTGTGTGCCAGCTTGTTCACTTGGGTTTTGCGTGGCGATGACAAAGAATGGCTTAGGCAGCGCGCGGGTTTCACCCTCTTGTGTAACTTGACCCTCTTCCATGGCTTCCAATAAAGCGCTCTGGGTTTTGGGGTTCGCCCTGTTTATTTCATCGGCAAGAATTAAATTAGAAAAAATGGGGCCAGGGTGGAAATTAAACTTTCCAGAATCACGATCAAAAATATTTACACCTAGCAGGTCGCCGGGTAATAAGTCGCTGGTAAATTGAATGCGTTGGTAGCTGAGCCCTAAGGTGTTGGCTAACGCGTGAGATAAGGTTGTTTTTCCCATGCCGGGCAAGTCTTCAATTAATAAGTGCCCCTTTGCAAGCAAACAACTTAGAGCGAGTTTTATCTCATCACTTTTTCCGAGAATGATTTGATTTAATTGCAATAGACTTTGCTCAATCACTTTAATAGTTGGCATAGGTGATGGGTGCTCTTCTTAAATTAATCTGGAGGGGTTTGATGTTTTTGCTGACTTTGTATGCGCATAATATGGCGGGCAATAAGTTGTTGGTGAGCTTCAGAGATATCAACGAATTCAATATGTAGAGTATGTCCGGCATCTGTTTTTTGGAAAGATAGAACTCTGCCTTCAATAAGTAGCCCACTATAGTTTGGAAGAAGAATAAGTTTGATGGCTAGTTTGTCATTTTTTTGGAAATTTTGTTCGCATTGTAGTGAAATGCCGCCTTCACTCAAGTTTACTTCTACGATACTTTCACTGGGAATGATTTGGTGGTTAAGGGAAATGACTCTGGCTAAGGAATCCAGCTTCTTATTCATAATCTTGAGGAATTGCCCAAGGTTTTTGTCTTTATCTGTTATGGTTCTCAGAAGGTGTTTGGACTCGACATCAAGCAGTTGGAATTCAGAGATTAATCCGAACTCAGGCAAGAGCTCGAACTGTTCCGCTGCTAAAGTCTCTTCACCTATTTTTGTGAACTCGATAGACACGTGGTCAATGACTCGAAAATATTGCCTTCTGTTGGCAAGTTCATCTAAAGTTTCAAACTGGTCGCTCATAGTTATTATCTTCAAATAATGAATAATCGTTTATTCATTAAAGCAAAAAAATCACAAGCTCGCTGAATACATTTAGCAAACCGGGAATATTTTATTGTTTGGGCTGTTTCGCTGTGGTTTAATCTCGCGATGATAAAACTATACCCAATCTTAATCGGTTTGCGATATACCGCTGTTAAACGTCGGAATCACTTTATTTCCTTTATTTCTCTAACCTCGATGGTTGGCTTGATTATTGGTGTTGCACTATTGATTACTGTGTTATCCGTCATGAATGGTTTTGATCGAGAACTTCAGCAACGTATTCTAGGTATGGTGCCTCATGCAGTGATTAAACCCTATGCAGACATGCGTCACTGGGAAAAAATTGAGGAAAAAGTGTCTCAGCACTCGAAAGTAATCGCTGCTGCACCGTTTATTAATGCCCAAGGCATGGTCACAAAAAATGGCGCTGTTCATGGAATTCAGTTAAACGGCATTCTTCCTAACGAAGAGCTGGATGTTTCTATTATTGCAAAACATATGGTGCAAGGCAGTCTGGATGTCCTGCGGCCAGGTGAATTTAATATTATTATTGGTGAATTGTTGGCAAGGCAGCTACGCGTTTCTTTGGGTGATAAAGTAACGGTGGTTTTGCCGGAAGCTTCTTTAACACCTGCGGGTGTTTTTCCTCGTCTCAAGCGCTTTACGGTGAAGGGGGTCTTCAGGGTAGGGGCAGATCTTGATTCAACCTTAACCATGATACATATGGACGATGCAGCTAAAATTTTAAGAATGGATGATTCTGTGCATGGTCTCCGCTTAAAAATGGAAAACCTGCTCGATGCACCTAAAGTCGCTCGTGAAATTGCCTATGATTTGGATGCTGGTTATTACAGTGTCGATTGGACGCGAACCCATGGCAATTTGTTTCAGGCCATTCGCATGGAAAAAACCATGATAGGTTTGCTCTTAATGGTGATTGTTGCGGTGGCGGCATTCAATATTATTTCTACCCTTGTGATGGTGGTAACCGACAAAAAAGCAGATATAGCAATTTTAAGAACAATGGGCGCAACGCCAAAGGCTATTATGTCTATTTTTATCGTTCAAGGGGCTTATATCGGAGTGGTCGGCACCTTGGTCGGAACGACAATAGGTATCTTGTTATCGCTTAATGTCAGTGAAATCATTCATGCGCTTGAAACTTTGATGAAAACCCAATTCTTAAATCCTGATGTGTATTTTATTAGTGATTTACCTTCACAGTTATTAATGGATGATGTGTTTGTGGTAACAGGTAGTGCGTTGGTGATGAGCCTATTGGCAACACTTTACCCCGCCTGGCGTGCTTCAAAGGTCCAGCCTGCTGAGGCATTAAGATATGAATAGCCTGTTTAGCGAGCAAAACTTAGTCATTAATGCCTCAGCTATCTCAAAAATCTATAGTGAAGCCGCTGATGCTGTGACGATATTTGAAGGCTTGGACTTTCAACTTAAGCCGGGAGAATCTGTTGGTATATTAGGTAGTTCAGGTTCAGGCAAAACAACCTTGTTGAATATTTTGGGTGGCTTGGACAAAGCAAGTTCTGGTTCTGTGGAAGTGTGCGGGGTTAAGCTTGATGAAAGCTCAGCTAAAGCCGTGACCAAGCTCAGAAATAGCTATTTAGGTTTTGTCTATCAATTTCACCATTTGCTTCCTGAATTTTCTGCTACTGAAAATGTCGCCATGCCGCTTTATATTGCGGGTATGTCACGTCGAGAGGCTGAAAAGAAAGCTTTAAACTTATTAGGTCTAGTTGGGTTATCGCATCGCGTAAAACATAAACCTTCTGAGTTATCCGGTGGTGAAAGGCAGCGTGTGGCTATCGCGCGAGCCTTGGTTAATGACCCTAAATGTGTCTTGATGGATGAACCAACCGGAAATCTCGACGAAGGGACGGCCGCTAAAATTCAAGAGCTTATGATGGATTTACAAGGCAGACTAGGTACCAGTTTCGTGTTAGTAACACACGATACGCGCTTGGCCCATACCATGGATAACGTGTTTTTGATGGAATCCGGGCAACTTAAGTCTGTTAGCTAAACGTTGACTTACTGCTCACGGTTTTCTTGGTTGCGTAACGTTCTATCTTCAATACGTTTTTTCCACTTGGCAATAATTTTTTTTCGCCAAACCCAATCTATTATGTGGTAACCACTTACACTTAACACAATACCCATAATAAATGATCCGAAATACAGTGGAAGTCCAATTTCATATATTCTACCCTTTAGCCAGTGAAAGCTCAGCTCATATTCAAATGGCGAGGCTGGAATGTCTAGGATCCAGGCGCCAAGCAAATATTCCGCATAAAAGATGGGTGGCATAGTCAAAGGATTACTGAACCAGACGATGGCAACGGAAAGAGGCAGGTTTGCTTTAAAGCGCATAGCACACAAAGCGGCTGCGAGCATTTGAAGCGGTATGGGAATACACCCCCAAAAAAGGCCGAAAGCAAATGCTTTAGAAACCGAACGTCGATTTAAATGCCAAAGATTAGGGTCATGAATCAAGGGGCCTAAAAAGCGCAAAGACTTATTGTTTTTGACCAAATTAGGGTCGGGCATGTATTTCTTAATAAAATCTTTGGGCATGGAAGTTATCGACCACTAAAAGTTCAAGCTCAAGGATGAGTGTATGTTCAAATTAATGCTGGGTTTTATAACCGGCGTTATCTTACTCTATTTTAGTATTGATTTGATCAATACTAGTAAGTATTCGTCAAATTATTATAGCTATTTACGAATAGTTTTTTTTAGTTTTAGCCTTTTTTTGTTGTTTTATAGGTTTGCCTCAAAAGAAACTCGCTTTCGAAGTACTGTGCTTTATCTTCTTTTTCTCTGCCTTGGCTTTAGTTATGCAAACGTCACAGCTGAAAAATTAATGTTGGCGCGTATTTCACCTCTTTATGATCAGAAAGTTATTCAGGTAAAAGCCTTTTTATGTAGTTTGCCTAATAAGGGGCAGTATTCATTCTCAGCGGATTTTTGTCTCCTAAAAATCAAGTCTATGAAAGGCGTTGTGTTACCCGGTGAAGGTTTTAAGGCACGTTTACGCTGGCCCCTGAGTATTGACGTTTCAGAGGGGGTCAGTACTTTTTATGTGAAAAGTCGACAGCCAAGATCGACAGTTAATTTTATCGGAACTTCTTTTGAAGCCAGTCTTCAGTATAAAAAAATCATTTTAATGGGGGAAATACAAGAGCGTATTGTGGTTCATGCCATTGCTGAAACTGGTGTGCAAGATCGTTTGTTATATGAGTATCATCAGCTCAGAAAAAAAATAAGTTACTATTCTAATGGCGTGTTAGAGGGAACCCTTCATCAGGGTATTATAAGGGCTTTATTACTTGGCGATAGATCTAAAATTTCTGCTCAGGATTATAAAGTGTTGGCTAATACCGGAACCCAGCATTTGATAGCCATATCGGGTTTGCATGTTGGTTTGGTTATGCTGGGAATCTTCTATTTATTGCCCAGATCTATATTTTCAATTATTGCTGTATCGATCATTGGTATAGTTTACGTGTTATTGGTTGGGTTCACGCCATCTGCGCAGAGAGCATGGGTTATGTGCGTTTTTGTTTTGATTTACCTGTCAGGTTATATCAAACAAAGTAAATGGAAGCCTTTCGTATTAGCGTTGTTTTTGATTCTAGCCCTCGACCCTTTAGCTACTTTAAATCTGGGCTTCTGGTATTCATTTTTGTGCGTAGCCATTATCTTTATGGTATTGCAATTTACCTCGTTAAATTTAAAACACTGGTCCTCCCTATTGGCGCTACAGTTGCTTTTGATTGTGGCGATGGTGCCAATTAGCAGTTTATTAGGTATGAAGCATGGCTTAGAAAATATTTTGGCCAATATGTTGGCAATTCCCTGGGTATCTCTATTGGTACTGCCTTTAACTTTATTTAGCTTTATCGTCTCGTTTTTCGCAGAAAATCTTTCAACTTACTTATTCATTTTTTTGGATGTATCTGTTGAGCTTTTAAGTAGTTATTTGGCATCACTGAAAATATTTTTAGTACCGATGGTAGTTGAAGTGCATAGTTTATCCATAGCTAGTTTCATCCTTGTGTTTTTCACGATGCTTGTATTCAATAAAGTGAAGCTTATTTTGTTTATGTGTCTGCTTGCGTTGGTGTTAGCAATGGCGCTGCCAAACCGGCTTTATCAGGAGAAACCAGAGCTAATGGTGTTTGATGTTGGGCAGGGTCTGGCATTAGCAATCAAATCGAAGGAAGGGGTTTGGTTATATGACACAGGGCCTGCATTTCATAAAAGTTCAACCACTAGAAATATAATATTGCCATATCTGAGGCGACATCAAAAATCAAATGAACTTACAGGTATTATTGTAAGTCATGGAGATGCAGACCATGCCGGAGATTTAGTGTCTTTGTATGATGAGTTTAAGCCAATATTGGCTTTGAGCGGTCAACCCGCGCGCATTGAAATGAAAGGTTTTGAGCTATGTGAAGCAGGAATGCATTGGAAATACGATGACTTTTCAATCGAAATACTATATCCATTCCGCAATCTAGACTTGTCACGCACAAACTCAAATAATCATTCTTGCATTGTTCGATTAAGCTTATTGGGGAAAGTGTTTTTATTGATGGGGGATTTGGAGTCTGAAGCTGAATTGAGTTTGGTAAAACGTTACCGTGATAAGCTCAAAGCGGATGTATTAATCGCCGGGCATCATGGAGCATCCAAAGGTTCTTCATTCGCATTGTTGAAGCATATAAGACCTGATTATGTCGTTTTTTCAGCAGGTTATTTGAATAAGTTTGGTCATCCATCTGAGGAGGTGTTGGGGAGAATTTCTGAGTTTGAAATGACCGTGTTGAATACTTCAGAAAATGGTGCAATTAGTTTTAAAGAGTCTTTTCTTGAATCTTCACTCTTCATTCAAACAGCGCGTTAGAATATAGAATATTCGATTTGATATGTCTGAAACGATTTTTAGCTCCTAATTAATGTGTTTAGTATCAAGCTATTAAAGTCATCTTCTTGCCTTTATGTATTGTGATGTTCTATGGTTATTTAAATTTTAATGAATATAGTTAAAAAGAAGAGTATGTATGAAAAAAGGCACTTACCTCGAAGAAGTTCGTAATCAGTATGAAAATTACCCTTACCCTGCTCGTGACCCACAAGATGACAAGGGAGTTTTGCTGTCTTCAAAATCAAGTTCTCTCGATTGTATAAATTACTTTTGTTTTGATGGTGAACGAGATTTTTCTAAGCCTTTTAGAGTGTTGATTGCTGGTGGTGGAACAGGGGATTGCACAATTTATTTAGCTGAGCAGTTGAGAGAGACTCCCGCTGAAATAGTTTATTTAGATATGAGTAAGGCTTCGATGGATGTTGCGAAATCTAGAGCAAAGGTCCGAAAGCTAAACAACATAAAATGGGTGCACGACTCCTTACTTAATTTACCTAACTCTGATTTAGGAAAATTTGACTATATAACCTGCACAGGGGTGCTTCACCATTTAACTGACCCTAAAGTCGGGTTAGACGCTTTAAAATCTGTTTTGCATCCCGAAGGCTCTATATTCTTAATGTTATATGCTAAACACGGCAGAACCAGCATTTACCAAATGCAGGACCTATTAAAACGTATTCATGCTAATGAACCAGATATTCAAAAAAGAATTGATAGAACAAGAGTGCTCTTGAGTTCCTTACCAGAAGGTAATTGGTTTAATTTCAATTCTGGCGCTTATAGTATTGAGTTGCAGTCTGATATCGGTGTTTATGATTTGCTACTTCATTCTCAGGATCGGGCATATACTGTGTCGGAGTTATATGATTATGTCGAAGGATCTGACTTGGTATTAAATAAACTGTTTAATTCTGATCATCCTCTAGGTGATATGCTTTTTCAGCCAGAGACGTTTATTAGGGATCAGGCTATGCTTGACGACATAAAAAAACAGAGTTTTCGAGAGCAGGCTGCGATTTGTGAGTTAATGTTTGGTCAGTTAATGAAGCAATGCTGTTTTATTTCATTTAAAGAAAAGACCCCCCCGTCTTTTAATGACCTTGCTTTGGTACCTTCTATTTCAGTGTATTCATCTCATGAAACTGTGTATGAGGAATTGAAATCGGCATTTCTTGGTGATTCGCCTAAAATAGGCGTCAACCCATACGTATCTTTCAATCGATCAAAATTTGCAGCGGAAATTTTTAAGGCAATTGATGGTAAAGCAAGCTCACAAGAAATCATTGATAAAGTGCATTCTTTGTTCGGCTCAGAAATCGATATAAAGATAGTTGAAAATCATTATAAGAGCATTATAGAGATACTGCTTAAAGTCTCGATGCTTTATTTAAGAAATCCTAAAACGAACCCTTACCAAACTGTCCCTCAAATGTTATCCCGTATGTATGAAATTTATGGCGAAAAGGTCTGCAGAAAGGCGCATCGAGCATATTTATCTAAACTGCAAAGATTACTGCAAACCAGGTGATGTAATTGAGGAGGTATAATCATATCAGGCTTTTCTAAATTTCTGGTTGTGCTAAAGTAGCGCAAACCAAAGCCCGTTTAGACAATGTGCCGACTCTTTTAAGAATGATTATTCTATTGTTGGCTCGCGCAGGGCATAAATTTTTATTAAACGAAAGCTCATCCAAGGAGTATGTCTGTGTTAGATTTATTGAAGCCAGGTGGCATTATCATGTTCCCCTTACTGCTTTGTTCAGTATTGGCTTTAGCAATTATTATTGAACGCTTTTGGACGCTGCGTGTTAGCAGGCTGGCACCTAAGTCAATGGTTCAGGATTTATGGGCATCTATTCGTAAAAAAGAACTGAATGCACGTAAAATTAAAGAGTTAAAAGAAACTGCACCTCTTGGACGGATTTTAGCTGCCGGTTTAGTGAATGCTAAACATGGGCGTGAAATAATGAAAGAAAGCATTCAAGAAGAAGCCAGTCAAGTCGTCCATGAAATGGAGCGTTTCTTAACAGCGTTAGGCACAGTCGCTGTGATAACACCCTTGCTTGGCTTACTGGGTACGGTTATTGGTATGATCAAAGTCTTTGCTCAGTTGCAGCTTGAAGGTGCCGGGAATGCTGCAGCATTAGCGGGTGGTATTTCTGAGGCGCTTATTACAACAGCAGCAGGTATGACGGTGGCGATTCCAGCTTTAATCTTCCACCGGTATTTCTTGCGTCGTGTTGATGAGATTGTGGTTGATATGGAACAAGAGTCCTTGAGATTGGTTGAAGTGCTTCACGGAGACCGTGAGTCGCAAAATCAGGGAGAGAAAGACGCTTGAAATTTAAACGCCAGGTAGATCAAAACGTAGCCGTTGATTTGACCCCCATGATCGACGTGGTATTTCTTCTGCTTATCTTTTTTATGGTATCAACAACCTTTACCAAAGAGAGTCATTTAGAAATTGACTTACCACAGTCTAGTGCTGAACCCGCAAAGCCTTCTGTACAAGAGGTCGAGGTTGTGATCAATGCAGCGGGTGAATATTCAGTCAACAATCGAAGTCTTGTAAATAATCAAGAAGATACTTTGAAAAGAGCGGTGGAAAAACTATCCGAAGGGAAGAATACCATTCCTTTCATTATTACAGCAGACTCCAAAACACAGCATGAGTACGTTGTTCGGGTGATGGATGTTGCAGGTCAACTTGGTTTTGTCCAGTTAAGCATTACAACGCAGCGCTCTGGTAACAACTAAGTATAAAGTATGACGGTTTTACCTTAGGTAAAACCATTTTCTTACTGCATAAAAATATCAACAGGTTTACCTATTAATGAGTGAAAATACCGACTCAAATTGGGCGATTTACAAACGATTACTTGTTTACGTTAAACCGCTTAAATTCTTTTTTATTCTCAGTGTTATTGGAAATGCCATCTATGCCGCAGCTAGTGCGCTCATGGCTAAAGCGATAGAGTTCGTTATTCAAACAGTTGAAAACCCTACTGAAGAAGGGCGAATCCTGTTACCTGTCTTAATTATTTGTCTTTTTACCATGAGAGGTTTAGGTGGCTTTCTTGGAGGGTATTATATTGCGTATGTTGGCAGAAATGTTGTCCATAAGATCAGAACAGAAGTCTTTGACCGTTATCTAACGCTTCCAAGTAAATTTTTCGATTCAAGTTCTTCGGGTCATCTAATTTCTCGCATCACCTATAATGTTGAACAGGTTTCATCAGCTGCAACGGATGCCGTGACGGTAATTGTTCGAGAAGGGCTGACCGTCGTGTTTTTGTTTATCGTTATGGTGACATCCAGCTGGAAACTGACGCTTATTTTTCTCTGCTTAGGCCCGATTATCGGCATTATGGTATCGTTTGTAAGTAAACGTTTTAGAAAACTTAGTAAGCGTATTATGGCGTCTGTCGGTAATGTGACCCATGTGGCGTCTGAAGTTGTGAATGGCTACCGGGTTGTAAGGATCTTTGGTGGCGAGAAGTATGAAACTGAACGTTTTGGTGAAGCGAGTGAATATAATAAAAAGCAAAGCCTTAAGATGGAAATGACCAAATCTGTTAGTACGCCTGTCATTCAAATTTTGGTTTCCTTGGCGATAGCTATTTTAATCTGGATTGCACTAGACCCTGCTATTCATGGTGATATGACAGCGGCTAGCTTTGTCGTTATTATCGTAGCAGCTTCAACTATGGCAAAACCTATTAGACAGTTGACTCAAGTGAATGAAAGAATTCAACGTGGTGTTGCGGCGGCGCGTGATTTATTTCAAATAATGGATACACCTAAAGAAAAAGACGAAGGTACTATTGAGTTAACAAGAGCAAAAGGTGAAATTGTTTTTAAAGATGCACTATTTAAGTACGATACAAGCTCACAGCCAGTCCTCAAAAGTATAAACTTGACCATTAAGGCTGGTGAAACGGTTGCTCTAGTCGGGCGTTCGGGTAGTGGTAAGTCGACATTGGCAAACTTGATTCCTCGTTTTTATGAATTAAATTCTGGTGAAATTACTTTAGACGCTATTCCGGTAGATCAGCTCACTCTGCGTTCTTTAAGAGATCAAGTCGCTTTAGTTACCCAACAAGTCACCTTATTCAATGACACTCTAGCGAAGAATATTGCCTATGGTGGTCTAGAGGGTGCCACGAGAGAGCAATTACAGGATGTTGCTCAAAAAGCCAATGCCTTATCGTTTATTGAAGAAAAAGAGCGTGGTTTCGATACCATGGTTGGGGATAATGGTATTTCGCTATCGGGTGGCCAGCGTCAACGAATAGCGATTGCCCGAGCACTCTTAAAAGATGCCCCTATTCTCATTCTTGATGAAGCAACCTCTGCTTTAGACACCGAATCTGAAAAAGTCATTCAGGGCGAATTAGATAATTTGATGCAAGGTAGAACCACCCTAGTTATCGCTCATCGCCTATCAACCGTTGAAAATGCCGATAAAATTGTCGTAATGGATCAAGGGCAAATTATTGAGCAAGGCAAACACCAAGAACTATTAGACGCCAATGGTGAATATGCCAAGCTATATCGAATGAACTTTAAAGAAGATGAGGTTCATTCATAACGCAATATGTGTTTAATTACCTTGAAATTGGATCATTAACATGGCGCACACGCGTGACGCAATAATAACCAAAGCCTGGTATGAAGGTGCCTTATGGTTATATCTGTTATGGCCTCTTAGTCTTATTTATCACCTTATTATTGTTGTTAGGCAGTTCTTATATCATCGTGGCTTACTTAAAATTCATCATGTTACTGTGCCTGTGGTGGTGGTGGGTAATATCACCGTTGGAGGTACGGGTAAGTCGCCACTTGTTTGCCATCTTATTGAGGCTTTACGGGAAAAAGGTTTTAACCCTGGAATCGTGAGTCGAGGTTACGGTGCCAGGCTCGATAAGTATCAAGTGCGTGAGGTGCTTAGTAATAGCCTTCCTTCAGAAGTGGGTGATGAGCCCTTGATGCTCAAGAAAAAATTAAATTGTCGAATATTTGTGAGCCCTTCAAGAGCGCTTGCAGCTAAAACACTCGAAAAAGCAGGCTGTGACATCATCATCTCTGATGACGGTCTGCAGCATTATGCTTTGCACCGCGACATTGAAATCTGTGTGTTTGATGGCCAGAGAAAATGGGGTAATGGACACTTACTACCTATGGGGCCTTTGAGAGAACCCCTTAGCCGCCTTAAAAGTATTCCATACCTAGTTGTGAACGGTGCCAGTAATGCGCGTTCTTATGGCCAATCATCCTTAAATCAAAAAGCTTTTAACATGACGCTTCATGCAGAGTCACTGATTAATATATCTTCAGAAGAAACAAAACCGCTTGCAGATTTTTCTAATGAAAGGGTGCACGCTGTGGCGGCAATCGGTCATCCAGAACGCTTCTTTACTACCTTAAATGATGCAGGAATAAAACTTGAAATACATGCCTTTGGTGATCACCATGCTTATCAAGAAAGTGACTTTCAGTTTGATCAAACACGACCGATTATCATGACAGAAAAAGATGCAGTTAAGTGTGAGCTATTTGAGTTGAAAGATACTTGGTTTCTGCCTGTTTCAGCAAAATTAAATGGCGACCTTGCTGAGCAGATTATTAAAGATGTAGGCTTGGAAAGGTGAATTACTGAGCCCTTGTGTTATCAAGTAATTATATTTCTAAAAGGTAAATAAAATGGATATTAAATTGTTGTCGATACTAGCTTGCCCTTTATGCAAAGGTGAGTTGAAGTATGACAAAGCTAAAAGTGAGTTGATCTGTAGAGTGGATGGCATGGCATTTCCTGTTCGCGATGATATTCCTGTGATGCTGGAAACGGAAGCCCGGACACTTACTGTAGATGAAAAACTAGGTAAATAGTTATGTCTTTTACGGTCATTATTCCTGCGCGTTTTGCATCGACCCGTCTTCCCGGCAAACCTTTGTTAGATATTGCGGGTAAACCGATGATTCAGCATGTTTATGAGCAAGCACTTAAATCCGATGCTGATCAGGTTGTAATTGCGACAGATGATACCCGAATTCAAACAGTATGTTTGTCGATAGGAGCCACTGTGGTTATGACCTCAGCAGATCATACTTCGGGCACTGATCGTCTTGAGGAAGTAGCCACTCAGCTTGGTCTTTCTGAAGAGCATATTGTCGTGAATGTTCAGGGTGATGAACCCTTGATCCCTCCGGAAATTATTAATCAAGTCGCTCAAAATTTAGCGGATAATACCGATGCGGGTATTGCAACACTTTGTGAAAGAATCCACGATTCGAAACACGTATTTAACCCAAACGTGGTGAAAGTTGTCTTTGATGATTATGGTTTGGCCAGTTATTTTAGTCGTGCACCGATTCCTTGGTCTCGTGATCAATTTACAGATATGAATGCAGGTTCTATCCCTAATGGTGCAGAGTATTTCAGGCATGTTGGCATGTATGCGTATCGGGTTGATTTCTTAAAAAATTATGTCACTTGGCTGCCAAGTATGACGGAAAAAACGGAAAGCCTTGAACAGCTAAGAGCACTGTCGAATGGTGTGAAAATTCATATTGAAGAAGCGCTTGTTTCACCGCCCGCAGGCGTCGATACGAAAGAAGACCTTGAGCGTTTAAGATATGTCATGGCAGGTTAAATTAAAGAACATAACTATGATTAAGGTTTTATTTGTTTGTTTAGGTAGTATTTGTCGATTTCCCTCGGCACAGGGTGTTCTCGACTTAATCGAATCGGCCAGTGACGGCTTGATTAACCACCCTTTTAAAAGACCATGAGCATGGTTTGTTTGCAAACACAGTATAGTTTATCGCAGCTAAACACGCTTGGCTTACCTTGTGTTGCCTCGAAATATATAGAATTGTCCGGCGAAAAAGATCTTTTTGAAGCTTTTCAAATTTATCCTCTTAACACCTCAAATATGTTTGTGCTTGGTGGTGGGAGTAATGTCATTTTACCTCCCTTATTCGACCGTTATGTTTTATCTTTCAAAATTAAAGCACCTCAAGACGCTTCTATTATCAAGGAAGAAGATCAAGATACTGTTTTAATTGAAGTTGAAGCGGGTGTGGAATGGGATAGTTTTGTCGGATATAGCGTAAAACAGATTTATTCCGGTTTGGAAAATCTTTCACTGATTCCCGGAACGGTAGGTGCCGCCCCCATTCAAAACATAGGGGCTTATGGTGTTGAAGTGGCCGACGTACTTGAGCAGGTCAAGGCTTTTAATGTTAGTACACAGCAAATTGAAACCTTTACCGCTGATCAATGCGAGTTTGGCTATCGAGATAGTTTTTTTAAGCGAAATTCAGGAAAGTTTATTATTATCAGTATGAGTTTTCGACTAAGTAAGAAACCAGACTTTGTGCTCGACTATGGTGAGCTGAGTGCTTTAAAAAAGAGCGCGAACCTGACGGGTGCCTTAGTTCGAAAAACGGTGATAAAAACCAGACAAGCTAAATTACCTGACCCCAAAAAACTCCCCAATGCGGGCAGCTTTTTTAAGAACCCCATTGTCTCTTCTAAGCAAGTGTCAGCGCTAAAACAACACTTTCCTGATCTCGTTAGTTACCCTTTAGAAACAGGTAAATTTAAGTTAGCCGCGGCCTGGTTAATTGAGCAAACGGGTTGGAAAGGGTTTCGAAACAGCCATGTCGGCATTCATGATAAGCAAGCCTTGGTCATTGTGAATCACCATCAAGGCACTCAAACAGATATTTTGTCTTTAGCTGCGTCTGTTCAAGATTCTGTTTCTAAAAAGTTCGGTGTCTCTTTAGAAATAGAGCCTATCGTTATTTTAAAAAGCGCTTAGCTGTATGGCAACTTATAGCTCCTTGAACTTCGTCGAAGGGTTTTCAAAAAGTAATTTCCAAGGCTGAACAGCCTCTAGCTCGTAGGCTAACTCCAGTAAGGTTTTTTCATCGCCATATCGGCCTGAAAGTTGAATGCCGATGGGCACGCCTTGAGAGGTCTGAGCTGCGGGAATCGAAATGGCAGGTGTGCCTGCGACATTTGCCATGGGTGTAAAACTGGCATAACGCATTAAACGGTCAAATAAACTATCGAATGATTGTGTGGGGCTTAATTCCCCTAAAGGTCTTGGCGATTGAGCTAAAACAGGAGAAAGGTATAAGTCATAAGTCTCGAAAGAGTGTTGGAACTGCATCGCATGTTTTTTTAAGCGAGCAATCATAAACGGTGTTTTATGGATATTCTTTCGATAATACTTGGCTAAACCAACAGAAAGCGCATCCAACTTGTGCTTATTAAACTCTTTGCTTAAGGCTAATTTACCCGTCTTCATGACCATATATGCCAGCATTCCCCAATACATACTGAAATCATCCGAGAATTGAGCTGATACGGGGAAGCGAAGTTCTTCGACTTGGTGACCGGCTTTCGCTAATAACCCCGCTGTTTTTAAACAGGCATCTCGAGTGTCTTTATCTGTACTATAACCAGTAATAGAATCTATAAAACAACCAATTCTTAAACGCTTTTTGCCAGGTTCTGTGATTAAAGGAAGAGGGGGAAGCTTAGGGTTTTGATAAACCTTCTGCGCTTCAAAATGATAATAAGCAGTATCACGAACACTTCTAGACACAATGCCTTCGCTCACAATATTAACAGGCAGGCCTCGGGCAGCATATTCATTAATATGGCGGCCTCTGCTTGGCTTTAAGCCGACTAAACCGCAACATGCAGCCGGAATTCGTATAGAACCACCGCCATCATTACCATGAGCAAAAGGCACAACACCTGCTGCCACGAGTGCAGCTGAGCCGCCCGAAGATGCACCAGATGAATAGCTTAGGTTCCAGGGGTTTCGTGTGGCAGGTTTATGTGCGGGCTCTGTGGATGCGTTAAAGCCAAATTCAGGCAAAGATGATTTACCAATAATATTCAAGCCCAACGAGCTAAATTGCTTAGCATAAGGGCCCATTTTATTTTCTATTTTGGGTGGGAAGGCGTCAGTCCCAAAGCTGGTTGGCATGCCTCTGACGGCTACATTGTCCTTTAAAAAAGAAGGGATGCCTTCAAAAAAGAACTGATCGCGCTGTTGATAGGAAGTGTTCTGTCTGGCTAATAAATTATCTAGTAATGTCTGGTCATCAATTAGATAGTTGACAGCACAAATTATTGGATCAACCATTTTTGCCCGCATTAAAGCAGCATCAGCCAGTTCTTTGCTCGAAAGGCTGCCTTGTTTTAGTTTTTGTGCAAGGCTGACAGCATCTTCAGTACCCAGTACATCATCTAAAAAGGCATGGCAGAATGATTTATCAGAGGCTGTTTGGATACTCATAAATGACTCTCAAAAGGGAAGTTACTAGCTTGGCTGCTTGTATGGCTGCTTATATGGTTGATTGTATGTGGAAAGTATTAGCATTTCATATGTTTTTAAGGGGAGGCTAAATCACAAGGTGCTTTTTCATTGCTGTTCAGTCTTGAATAAAGCTCAAGAAAAGCGATAATGCTCTGCTGTTTTTACCTGAGTTTCTGTATTTATGTTTCAAACATCTTCGAAAGCTAAGTCGCAAAAACAAAAGCCCTCTCGCAGCTTGTTGGGTCGCTCTGAACTGATTCGAACACTCCAGAATTTACTCGATCAAGACTTGCCGCAGAGCCAAATTCGGTTTTCCGAGAGACTTACGCAAAATATGGACTTCAGTAGTTCGCTGAAACTTTCAGAGCTGCACGGGCATTTGCATATATTAGAGAAGAAAGCACGCACGAAATTAGATAGCAGATCAGAAGGTGATCAAAAAAAAGCGCTAAACTCCGCCTTTGACCGGGTCCATCGTTCCATTGTGCAAAATATTGAACAAAGTTTTGATATATCTGTGGCGCAGCCAAGATTCCCCTTGCCACAAATTGATCTTGAAATAGAGGCTTCAGATTTATCCGCCTATCAAACGTTTTATCAGGCCCAGCAAATTGAAATGTCGGCAAAAATTCAAGGCCTAAGAACCTATGTAAGGGAAACGCTTTCGGCATCAACTGTGGATATGGCCCAGCTTGCTTTACTGGATCAAACACTGGAGGGCACCATTGGCTTCCCTTTACGCTCGGGATTTTTAGCTGTATCGAATGTTATTTCAGTCTATAGCCAGAAGATAGAAGCGCATTTGAATAAACATGCCCAGGGAGTTAAACAAACACAATTAACTCAGTTTCATGGCGAGCTACAGCAGCTTCTATCAGCGGAATTAGAATTACGTTTACAGCCTGTTCAAGGCTTGCTGGACGCGTTCAATCAAGAGGTTTTATAAGTAAATGATTAGGACTATGTTTTTATTAGCTTTTATCGCCGGTGCGACAGCGATTTTTGGGATGAGTTATATCTTTCTGGGAACCGATATCCTGGCCTTATCCATCACTTTAGTCATTGCTTTGGTCTATGGCATCGGTGCGATTGAGTTAGTCCAGTTTCATAACGCCACGCAAGGGCTTCATATTGCCTTAACAAAGGTGCCTGACTTTTCTGATAATGGCATATCTGATAGCAATACAAACACGCATCAAGCTTTATCGACGTGGTTAGATAGCCTGCATAGTTCGTTAAAATATGCAGTGTCCTCGCGTATCGAAGGCGAAAGTAAAGGTTTGCCTTCTCCTGTAGTCACACCGTATTTGGTTGGTCTGTTAGTCATGTTAGGTCTGCTGGGTACCTTTGTCGGCATGGTCGATACCTTGCAGGGCTCGGTGATTGCACTTCAAGGTAGTACCGAACTTTCAGCTATTCGCGACGGTTTAGCGGCACCGATAAAAGGCTTGGGTGCCGCCTTCGGTACCTCTGTCGCAGGTGTGGCGGCATCAGCCATGTTAGGGCTAATGTCGACATTGGGTCGGCGTGAACGTATTCTGGTTGCAAGGGAGTTGGATGCCAAAATTAATACCGTTTTCAGACCGTTTTCGCTTAACTTTAATCGCCAGGAAACTTATAAATCACTTCAACAACAAGCTAAAGCTTTGCCGGAACTTGCCACTCAAATTACCGTTATGGCGCAAAATTTAGAGAAAATGGGTCAGCGTTTAGGTCAAGAATTAAATAATAAACAAGATAAATTTCACAATTCTGTTGAACGGTCTTATCAGTCTTTAGCGCAATCGGTGAACCAAAGCTTAAATCAACTTATACAAGAAAGTGGTGACGTAGTCGCGAAGCAGATGAGCCCGGTTGTTAGCCAGTTGATGTCAGATATGTCAGTAAGTATTCAGCAGAATGTTTGCGATACGCAGGCAGAATTAGTGCGCCAGAATGATGTCTATTTAGAGAAGATTAGCAATAACTTAAAAACACATACTTTATCTGCCAATGAAGCTTGGCAAACGGGCTTAAAAGAGCATGAGCGTATTCAGTTAACATTAAGCTCAACTATGCAGGGTTATTTCAGCAAATTCAGTGAGCAGTTTCAGGCTTTATCTAGCCAGTTTGTTGAAGGATTTATGCAACAAGC
>CAXBDA010000020.1:0-47745 GCA_963974595.1 uncultured Oleiphilus sp.
TCAACATATGTTCTAAATGAATTTCTGAATAAGGCGCCTCCCTCGGAACAAGAATCAATTGGCGACGCTCTTTTAAAGCCACATCGGCAGCACGTTCAATCAGGTTATTACTTGCTCCTGTGGCAATCGCCGACAGGCTGCCCGTACTGCAAGGGCAGACCACCATTTGGGAAGGAGCTCCTGAACCTGAAGCTACTGGAGACATCCAATCTTCTTTTCCAAAGACGCTCAACTGGCCTTCTTGTGTTTGAAATTTTTTACTTAAATATGCTTCTAACTGCGCGGCTTGTCCGGGAAATTTATGCTCTGTTTCAGTCGCTATTACAATATGGGCAGCTTTGCTGACCATCAAATACACTCGATGCCCTTTAGCTAACAAGACTTCCAACAGGCGAATGCCATATTGCGCACCAGAAGCACCGGTAATCGCGAGCGATATCGTTTTTATATCTTGGTTTGAGGTGTCATTATGCATAAGGTAGCCTTAATAAGTTGTCTCTAAGCTAAGTATATTTTGACTAATGTTTATTCGGTGTTAACACCACGTCTACTGGATGGGTGCGCCTAACAACAACCTAGGGCAGACACGTGGGTCTGCCCCTACAATTTAATTAAAGGTGCGCGGCTGTCGCTAGTTTAATTACAGGTATTTTTCAATGCCGTCATCAGTTTTTGATGAATCCCACCAAAACCACCATTACTCATGATCACAATGTGTACACGTCCATCGTGTGACGCTAACTCGATGGTTTGCGCAATAATGGACTCAACCGTGCTTCCCAAGTGGTGTTTTTTATTCCCCCCTGAAAGCTGCTCTTCCAAGCAATTTGAATCGGACAAAATCGCCCAAATTATTTGGTCTGCAATGTCGGCACTGTCTAAAAGGGTGTTTTTATGAACCCCCATACGCATGGTATTCGATCGCGGTTCAATTAAGGCAATAATTTTTTCTGAACCAACTCGGCGCCGTAAGCCTTCGAGCGTGGTTTTAATCGCTGTTGGATGGTGAGCAAAATCATCATAAACAGAGATATCATTTACAGTACCTAGGTGCTGCATACGGCGTTTTACACCTTGAAATTGCTCTAATGCTTGCGCACTGTGCTCTAAAGTAACGCCTACATGGCGTGCAGCAAGCATCGCTGCAATACCGTTCTGGATATTATGCTCACCCGTGACAGACCAGTTCACTTGAACCGTTTCACCACCCAAACTGACTTCAAAGGCGTCACCGGATTGACTCAAACGTGACCACATGGGAGAGCTTAAATTTACACTGCCCTTTTGAGAAAAAGACTCAAGTTCTGACCAAACACCTTTTTCGAGTACTTCATCAATGGCTGCCACACCAGCAGGATAAATAACTCGCCCATTCTGTGGAATGGTTCTGATTACATGGTGAAACTGGGTTTGAATGGCCGCTAAGTCTGCAAAAATATCGGCATGGTCAAACTCAAGATTATTGACAATGAAGGTTCGGGGTCGATAGTGAACAAACTTGGAACGCTTATCAAAAAACGCGCTATCGTATTCATCGGCCTCTATCACGAAAAAAGGCGTTTCACCTAAACGAGCCGAACACGTGAAATTTTCAGGCACGCCACCAATTAAAAACCCGGGATTCATACCGGCATATTCAAGTATCCAGCTCAGCATGCTCGATGTTGTGGTTTTACCATGCGTACCCGAGACACCTAAGACCCACTTACCTGGCAATATTGTCTCTGCTAAAAAGCCGGGACCAGAGGTATAAGGTAACCCTTTATTAAGAATTTCTTCAAGTAAGGTATTACCACGACTAATGGCATTACCAATAACATACAAATCTGCACCCAACTCTAATTGCGAAACATCATAACCCGATATTAACTCAATGCCCTGCTCTTCAAGCTGAGTACTCATAGGGGGATAAACCGCTTGATCACAGCCCGTTACCCTGAGCCCCTTTTCTTTTGCTAAAACAGCAAGGCTACCCATAAAAGTGCCACAAATACCGAGAATATGAATATGCATTTAAAATGAGTCCATTAGAAATAAGAGGCAGGTATATAGGTTAATTAGCCTACAGAAGCACTGTAGGCAGTATATTCAAATTACATGCCGCCTTTAGCATCCAATTCAATCGCTAAATCCATAGCGTCAAGCAGCTCTTTACGAAGTTTCAATTTTGTACCGTGATGAGCGCGTATATTCAAGGTTTTAAATTGCGTCGCCACCTTCTTTGCGGTTTCCATTAATTGTTCTGGCTCTACCACCAAATCCAGAAAGCCTGCATTGACGGCCTGCTCCGGGCCAAACATTTCTGCATTAATCACCGAACGATTAAAGTAGTTAATAGGCATTCTGCCTCGTGCCATTTCAATCCCCGCATGATGCATCACCATGCCGATAGCGACTTCATTCAGGCCTATTTTGAATGCGCCCTTCACACCGATACGATAATCACTACAAAGCAACAAAAAAGCACCTTTAGCAACCGCATGTCCACCACAAGCTGTAATAATAGGTGTTGGAAAAGCTAACATCCTTCTAGTTAGTTTAGAACCTTGGGTCACCAGTGCAATGGCATCTGCCATGCTTTTCTGCATGGTTTTTAAGTCAAAACCACCTGATAAAATACCAGTCTGACCCGTCAATATCACCACCGCTTTCGCTGCTTCGGCTTGATCTAATGCTGAGTTCAGCTCTTCAATCACCTGATGAGAAATTGCATTTACTTTACCGTTTTGAAGCCTGATGTTAGCAACACCCTCTTCGATTTGAACATTAACAAATTCCATAACATAGCCTTTTTAAAATCTGGTTTATACACTATCGAAAACAAAAAAGAGGCCTTTATTGAAAGGCCTCTTTTTACTTTAGACAAGTTTAATTAATGCAGTATCCTGTCACTCAATTCTTTTTCTTTGCTTTCCATCAACGCCTTGGAAATAGCGCCCGCCGCCTGAACGCCCGCGCCTAACATAGCTTTTGCAATAGCAACCTTATGGTCGCCCAAGAAACCATCCACTTCTGATGAAAAGTGAATTTCAACTAAAGGTTCGCCCTCGTCATCCATTCGCCTAAGAGCAAAGGTGCCATCCTCTAGCTCTACAATTTCTAAAAATGCTCGACTCATACATCTACCCTTTATTTGAAATATCTATATAAACTAGACTAACACATCAAACAACGTGAATCTCGTAAACTCATCTTCAATTACCACTCGGCCTGTCTGGTACGCACAGCGCTAATATAAGCTTTAAAATTTTTAAACACACTCGCTAAACGCTCTTCGTCCGATAGCGCTACGTCACTATCTACTTGCACTAGGTTAATTCTAGCAGGCAATACATCCTCGGCTAATTCGTATGCTTCATTTACTAGAGGTGGAGAAGTAGCTGTATTCAAGCGTGGCTCTAAAAAAGCCATTAGTTGTGATAGCCAATTATTTTGCTGCTTGCTTAACTCTATTAAATACGCAACTTCAGGATAAGCGCTATTTTCTGGTAAAAAAACCGATGCATAATCCGTAATATGATGGCCGACATAAACACTCAGCTCTTCAATCCACGCTTGCCAAGTTTGTTTCAATGACAGGCACACAGCGGCTGTCATCGCCATATTGTCTGCTTTATCTTGAGTTAATGACGTCGAATTTAATAAATTCAAGAGTCTCTGTGAATAAAACAGATAAGCATTTACCACGTTCTCAGGTTTCACTTTTGCAGGTTTACTCATCATTAATGACTCAACTAACATGAAAAATAGCAGGTCATTATATCCCAACAAAAATGGTGGGTCATGAGTTCTCTTGGATGACTGTAAATAACATACTTTTCCTTGCCGAATAGCGGTTTATCATCTTTACTTACTTGAAATGCAAGCTTTGCAAGCGGATACTATTTTTTGATACACCTGCAGAGACTTCAAGGTATAAAAATAGCTAATTGGATTAATAAAGACTTATGACCACCCCTGTCCTTATCTGTGACGATTCCAGTGTTGCACGCAAACAAATGGCCCGAACGCTCCCTAGCGATTGGGATATTGAAGTCTCCTTTGCAAAACACGGTGAAGAGGCTATCGCTGCCATCAAAGAAGGCTTAGGCGATATACTATTTCTCGACCTCAACATGCCAGTAATGGATGGCTATCAAACACTTGAAGAGATCAAAAAACTCGACCTTCCCACCATGGTGATTGTGGTATCTGGCGACATTCAGCCTGAAGCACACAAACGGGTAAAAGATCTCGGCGCTATCGAGTTCATAAAAAAACCAACCTCTAAAGAAGCACTCGTTGAGTTATTAGAAAAATTCGGCCTATATAGTCCCTCAGAAAAATTAGCAGGCACACCAGAACCTAACGCGCTACCCACGATCAAGAAAGGCGAAATAGGCAAAATTGAGTATAGAGATTGTATTCAGGAAATTTCTAATGTGGCGATGGGGCAAGCTGCCGACCTTCTGGCCCGGCTACTGAATGTGTTTGTTAAACTTCCGGTTCCCAGAGTTAATCTGCTTGAAGTCAGTGAATTACAAATGGCCTTAACATTGACCGAACAAGCAAACACCTATTCGGCGGTTTGCCAGGGTTTTATTGGTTCAGGCATTTGTGGTGAAGCGCTGCTTATATTCAGTGATTCTAGTTTTACCGATATTGCGAAACTACTAAAATATAAAGGCGAAATAGACCGTACTGTAGAATTAGAACTCTTAATGGAAGTCGCCAGCATTTTGGTTGGTGCGTGTACGAATGGCATAGCACAGCAATTAGATACCTCGTTTAGCCAAGGCCACCCGGTTGTTCTTGGGCAACATGTCAAAGTCAGTGAGTTAATCAAGGCAAATGCCAAACGCTGGAAGAAAACCATGGCAATTGAAATCACTTATGAGATTGAAAACTACAACATCAGCTGTGATTTATTATTATTGTTCACTGAAGATTCTTTGGAAAACCTGAACAAACGACTTTCTTACTTAATGGACTGATAACAACCGGACTGACAAGACACTATGGAACAAGCACACATCGATATAAAAGAATTCCACTGGTTAATGGATATGTTACAAACCATTGACGTTGGTCTGGTGGTTCTTGATAAAGATTTTAAGGTCAAAGTCTGGAACAGCTTCATGGAAAGTCATAGCGGTATGACGCCGCGCCAAACTAAAGATCAAAATATTTTCGAGTTATTTAGCGAAGTACCCAGAGACTGGCTAACCCATAAAGCAAATTCTGTTTTCATGCTAAAAAACCGCTCATTCATGATCTGGGAACAACGCCCTTACCTGTTTAAATTCAAAAATAATCGCCCCATTACCGGTACTGAACCCTTTATGTACCAGAACATTACTATTTCCCCCCTCGTATCAACAGATGGTGTAGTAAACCATATAGCGATCATTATTTATGATGTAACCGATATTGCCGCAAACAGAAATGCTCTTGAAAAAGCCAATCATGAATTAGAAAAGCTAAGCCGAACAGATATGCTCACCCAGCTAAATAATCGGGGTTTCTGGGAAGAATGTCTTGCTCAAGAATTTAGCCGCTTCCAACGTTACCAAACAACCTGCTCTGTGGTGATGTTCGACATTGACCACTTTAAAAAGGTCAACGACACCTACGGCCACCAAGCGGGTGATGAAGCCATTAGGCAAGTATCTCAAATATTAAGAGACAACCTGAGAAAAACCGATATTGCAGGCCGTTATGGTGGAGAAGAATTTGGCGTCATTCTTGGCAACACCGATGCCGAGTCAGCGATTATTTTTTGTGAACGCGTCAGAAAACAAGTTGAAGCCGTCACCGTTGTACATGAAAAACATGAAATAAAGTTCACCGTGAGCCTTGGCATTAGCCAAGCCAGCAATACCACAAGCGATTATAAAGTTTGGTTAGAACAGGCTGACCAAGCACTTTATGAAGGCAAAGAAGGTGGGAGAAACCGGACCATTGTATTTAAGCCAAAAACCGAATAAGAAAAAAGATTCTATTTCACACTCACTACTCTTTTATCGGATAGTGAGTGTTTTTGTTTATGCTAAAAAAACCTCCATCAATTTTCTGACTATAATATTAAAATTAAAAAAATAATAAGGTATTCGATATGTTTTCTTCCTCCCCAAAAAGCCCAAGAAGAAAATCTCACCATAATCCGGACAACAACTTCGAGCCCACTAATAAAGCATTATCAGTCAGTTTAGCTAGCTTGGTATTGGCCCTTCCTATTTCAGTGTTAGCAGATCAAACCCAACAAACTGAAAACTTAAGCCCACTTGAAGAAGAAATACTTTGGCTGAAAGAAGAAACGTATGTCACAACCGCGACTAAAACACTTGAAGACATAAAGAAAAGTGGTTCGACAGTATCCATAATCACTGCACAAGAACTCCAGAACATGGGTGCGCGCAATTTAATGGATGCTTTGAAACGAGTCCCCGGTCTTGGTATTACCATCAATAATATTGGCCTACCAGTCATCGAAGTGCGCGGCGTCAAAACTGACTTTAGCGAGAAAGTACTTTTCCTTATGAATGGCCATGCGATAAACAATAATTTAATAAATGGTGGAGCGACTTGGTCAAATAATAATTTCTTAATTGATAATATGAAACGTGTTGAAATTGTTAGAGGTCCGGGGTCTGCACTTTATGGTGCAAATGCATTTGTTGCCGTTATTAATATTATCACCAAAACAGCTGACGATATTGATGGTACTCAGGTATCACTTAGCCTAGGCGATAATAAAACCAGAAAAATAAATATTCAAACGGGCCAAAAATTTAATGGTGTAGATGCAGTCTTCAATGCAACTCTTTTTGATACAGACGGCTATCGTAACTTTGTTGAATCGGATGTATATACAAATTCAAGTAACACAAATGACTGGAACAAACAGTTCAATTTAGGGTTCAACTTAAGTTTCTCAGATTTTTCTTTTCAAACACGCTATGTAAAAAGAAACAGTGGACCTTATATCGGATTTGGTAATGCTTTAAATGATGAATCCGAGCAAGATTATGCTGAATATTTTTTAGAGTTAAGTTATCAACGTACTCTTACTGAAAATAGTCAATTCAACCAACGCTTATATTATAACAATTTTAATACCGATAACTTCTGGGAACTTTCTCCTGAAGGCTTTCCAACAGCCGACTACCCAGAAGGAATACTGGCCATGTCACCTATTACTGCGGAATCATTTGGTACCGAGATTCAATTTGAATACCTTAGCAATGATCATAAACTTATTTTTGGCCTTATGGCTGAACATCAATCTATTTTTGATATTGGCTTTGACGCCAACTTTAACCCCACAACGGGAGCGCTATTACCAGGTGGATATCAAGATATTTATGATAGATGGCCTTGGCTGGTTGGGCAACAACGAGATATTCAGGCAGCATTTTTACAAGACATCTGGGACATTAATAATAGCCTGCGACTAATCATTGGTGCTCGATATGATTACTATAGTGATATAGGTGGCTCATTTAACCCCAGATCAAGTTTAAGCTGGGAATTTTCTAAAGATCATAACCTTACTTTCACATACGGATCTGCTTTCAGGGCGCCAAACTTCGGAGAGCTGTATAACCAAAATAATCCAGCAGCTCTAGGTAACCCTAACCTAACCCCAGAAGAAATAGATACCTTTGAAATAAGTTTGAACAGTAAAATAAACAAACGTACAGGTCTTCGCATCACGGCTTTCAGAAATAAAATCTCAGACTTAATTACTTTTGTTAGCATTTCTTCGGCTGAGAATATTTCAAGAAACGCCAATAAATTGGACGTAAATGGACTTGAATTTGAAGTAGACACGCGTTTAAGAGATGGCTCAAACCTTAACTTTAACTACACTTATCAATATGCTGTTGATAAAGAAAATAATAGCCGCATTGCTAAAGTTCCTATGCATAAAGCTAATACATCATATAACTATAGATACTCGCAGTTTTTAAGCAGCTATATTGCTCTAAATTATATAGGCAGCATTAAAAGAGAAGCGCCTGATAGCCGCTCTGACATTTCAGAATACGCAACAATTGATATTGCCTTAAATTTAAAAAGCCCTAACAAGAGTACTGAGGTTAACATTTCAATCTATAATCTATTTAATGAAAAATATGCGGATGCTGCTCATGCAGGCACTGTCAATTCCGACTACCCCAAGCCGGATAGAAATTTTTTGTTAGAAGTTAGCCAAAATTTTTAGTCTCTATTCACGCAACTGCTTAGTTGATAGCCCAAATAGAATTAGAAATACTATTTGGGCTACCAACTAAGCAGTATTTTATACATTTGAATCAAATCACATTGCCGGGCACTGACTCGGATCAGTCACAAACTTAGCTTCCGACTTATAATATGTAAGCCTGCTTTGTGAAATACCACAACGAATTAAAGACTGCAATGAACAAACGGCAGCAAATGTTGGATCGATAACGGGAGCCGGTAAATTTGCCGCTTTCAAACCCTCTGAAACAGCCGTAACAACATCGAGCATACCAGTACAACCTAGAACAATAGATTGCGCACCATCTACGGTTATCGCTTGTTTACTTTGATCAATAAGAGCCGCTATTAACTTCTTCTTATCTGATAAGTCTTTTACAGGTATGTTGACATTCCGGATCGATGCCAAGTTATCAGTAATCCCTAAATCTCTAGCTTCGGATTCAAGCATTGAGTCAACACTAGGCATAACTGTAATAATTGAAAATCGTTGAGAAATTGAAGTCGCCATTAACACCGCCCCCTCAAATCCACCTACCACTGGAATATCAACCAATTCTCGTACAACTGATACTCCTGGTGAGCCAAAGCAGTCAACAAAAATACCATCATAACCATTTTTTTCAGCTTCTTTAGATAAGCGAATAATTTCCCCTGTATTCAAATACTCAGCATAGAGGCTTTCGATAAAACATGTCCCTTCACTTACATTAACATAATCCGCTGAAAAGTCAGGCGCTAAAACTTGTTCAACCTCTTGCTTCACTTCAGGTACCACTTGGGTCGGTACAATAGGTATTAGAACTAAAATTTTCTTTTTTACGGGCGTAGAAGCCATTCATATTTCCTCTCAATTTATTTCTGCTATACCTAAATTAGAGCTGAATAAAAGAACTATTAAGCCCTGATATCAGCCCTACTAATGAACCTTTAAATATAGACTATATTTTTTAATACTTGCATAAATTCAAGTAAATCACATGGAGATACAAATGCGTGAATTAGACAGAACAGCTGTAGAGAGAATTGCAAAAGGTGCTTGTTTTTTAGGCAGTGGCGGTGGTGGCCCCTTATCTATTACCCCTGCCATTATTGATAATATATTTAAAGCCACTGATAGCGTAAAGGTAGTCGATATTAACGAAGTAGCTGATGATGCACACTTAGCTATTTCTGCTGGCATGGGCTCACCTCAAAGAGCGGCCGGTATGACCTTTGATACCGCGCCAGCAGTTGCCTTTGAAGCCGTAGCAACGCTCTATGGTAAACCTTTAAATTATGTAGCCGCAATAGAAGTAGGGGCGGCTAACAGCGTTATCCCTATGCTTGTTGCCGCCCAAAAGAACATCCCTCTTATCGACGCCAACGGTGCTGGCAGAGCGGTGCCTACTTTACCCTCTACTACCTTTTCTCAGGTCGGTATTCCGGCGACACCTGCGGTTTTATCTGCGGTGGGTGTGCCAGGAAACCCTTGTGTTACCTGTCCATCGGGTGATTCTGCTGAAGAGGTCGAAGCATGGGCTGGAGAAGTACTCACAACCGATCCTAACTTTACCAAATATAACGCAGGCGCGATTGCCTTATGGCCATTTAATGGAAAAATACTCAAAAGCGGTTCTGGAATAAACGCAGCGGCCATTGGTGGCTCATTAGTTTTGGCAGAAAAAATCGGGGCCGCGCTTGAAAGCAAAACCCCTGTAGACAGCGTGCAGCAAGTATTGACAGAGTCAAAACAAGCCCATCATTTCTTAGGCATCGGTAAAGTGATTGCGGTAAAAGAAGAAGCAGTCGGTGCACTCGATGGCGGCATTGTGGTGATTGATATGGGCAAGCATATTATCGAGCTTCCCTACTTAAATGAATTCTTGGGCGCTTTTGTTTGGGACAGCCAAAAACCGGGTTACGTTCTGGGCCCGGATATGATTTGTTGTATGACACCAGCAGGTGAACCACTGTCAAACCCATCCATTAATGAATTGTTTAATACCAGTGGTGCATTTGATATAGCGGTATTTACACTAACAGCAGCAGAAGCTATGCAAAAGCCAAGTATGTATAGTGAGTTTGCCAATAATATATCTAAACTCTACCCTGCGTTTAAAGGCTCATATGGCCAGCCTGGCACATTAACAATGGCTTGGACAAGCGGTTAATATAATCGACTAACGAAGCTCATCCACTGAATCCAAATACCCTGGGTTCAGTTTTATTTTATACTCATTCACCCTGCCATTATTTAAAATGATACGGCTGCCCGCAGGAAATTGAATTGAATCTTTAAGCTCACTTTTTTCTATCAGCTTAGTTGTCAAAATAGCCGCCTGTCTGGCTGTTGTAGGCAGGTCTGCCACTAGGCTCATCATCGCCCCCATATCCATAAACACTGGATTATAGGTAATAACGGGGACTTTAAGCTTGTCTGCCATTTTAAATAAAGCAGTGATATTTTCAATGGAAGATAACGCGCTCGAGTCTGAAATCAACCACAAGACATCCACCTCACTTAATAACGTTTCTGCTGACAACATAAGTTGATCATCACGGCTTAATTTAATCGCTTTTAGATTTAATGATAAATTATTAGCAGCATGATTCGCATCATCAATTAAAGCCTGGTTTTCTTCACTGTAGAAAACACCAATATTTTTCATCTCGAGAAAAAAGTACTTTAACCAAGTCAGTTGCACCTGAGGTGATAACTCACTCGCAATGCCATAATAGTGCTCGCGCTGTTGAAATTTACGCCAGTTTAAAACCGCGCTATAGACAACCGGTACATCTGGGTCTATAAAACCTATCGACCCTAAGGCCTTGGCGCCAATGCAATAAATTACATCGTAATCGTGGCGGTTAAGCACATCCTGTAAATATTCTATTGGCTCGCTTTCTGTTTCTAAATTGACAGTATGGGTATTTACACCATTCAGCGTATTCACGTAGTTTGTTTCTGCTACTTGGTACCGTTCAATAGATTGATTGCTATTTATGACTAATACTTTTTTACCGTTATCAATACCTTGATGATGCGTTAAAACTGGATCATTTGGTGTTAACTTCTGCAACGGACTCGTTGAACAAGCATGAATAAACATCGTGCTTAATAATAGTAAACACAGTTTCAAGAGCATTCCAAGACTTAGCCTAGTTATCATTATGTTGGCCTCCTTTCTTATTCGTATCTTCCTTAATATGCTTTGAGATTTGAGCAGAAAATACCGTCTGCACTTTCCATTCATCTAAACCCAACAAGTTCATTGCCTGATGCCCATCACTTGTCTTGGCCATATTCATCATCAAACGCGCCAAACTACTTTTTAATACAGGATTAGTCGATTTAAACACCAGAACACTACGTTTAAGCGGCTTACTTTCACGCAAAACGATCATATCTTTGTAAAGGTTTTTATTTAACCTGGACATTTTCGATAAGCCGACTTCGGTACTCAATGCCATTTCTGCAAGGCCGTACCCCACAGCCATCAGAGCATCAATATCCTTTGGCACTAAAAGAATGTTAAGTTTGTCTAGCTGATGAGTTGAGAGCTCTGGGTAGATCGAGCTAAGGATATCCTTGGCCCTGTCTTTAGAGCCAGAACAAGCGATTGTGACATTCTCAAGATCGAGGCTACTTTTATTAGCAATCAATATTTTACTGTAGGTATCTTTACCATTTCGAATGCCCTGAAACGCAAGATTCAAATTGTGTTCAGTGGCTTTAGAAGAAAACAAAGAGGCATAAAACCAGTCAGCCATAATAAAAGCGGCGTCAGTCTGATCTTGGACTAGACGAATAAATTCCGTTTCGTCATCGACAGGTTGAAATTCATAGTCTCCCAGCGCATATAAGTACTTATCCCAAGTATTTTTTAACACTAAATTCCGTGCTGTGTTAATTTCCGGGTTATAAAAGTAAATTTTAGTACGAAGGGAAGCAGCGTTTAAAAGGCTTGGTGCTTCAAATTGAGAACCGTCAGCGAGTAAGTCAAAATTCGGGTACAAAAGCATACAACAAAATGTAAAAAAAGCACCAAGCCTCTTATTAACATACATTGAAATAAGTGTACTATTTTTGAACAGATTTTTACTTCTCATTCGATAAATGTAGTCTATTATGTTAGTTCGTGTCGCATTTTTTATTAGTGTAATTAATACCTTTTGCACGGCACTTCAATTAATTGTAGCAAAAGATTTAATAACTGAGCGATCATTTTTTAAACATTTAAAGAAGTAATCAATGACTAAACCCTACATCCTATGTGTTGATGACGATAAAAGTATCCTTATTAGCCTAAAAGCACAACTTAACCACTACCTTGGGGAAGAGTTTCAGTTTGAGTTTGCTGAGTGTGCAGAAGAGGCTTGGGAAGTTATCGATGAGCTAAAAGCAGATAACCAATCCATTTCCGTGGTGATCTCGGATTGGATTATGCCTCGCATAAAAGGCGATGAATTTCTAATCAGCATCCATGAAAAATATCCCGACATCATCAAGCTTATGCTGACAGGTCATGCTGAAGAAGATGCCATCAAAAGAGCAACAAAAGATGCGAATCTTGTCGCCTGCTTAGGAAAACCCTGGGATATAAACGAATTAATCAATATTATTCGTGACAATGTGAGTTCATAAAATGAGCCGCCCAGTGATCTTATGTGTCGATGATGAGAGGATCATTTTATCTAGTCTGAAAGCACAACTGCAGAATAATTTATCTGCCAGTTTTCAAATTGAAGTCGCTGAAAGTGCTGAAGAGGCTCTCGAGATTACCCACGAACTTATAAGGGAAAATATTGAAGTCCCTATCGTCATTGCCGACCAAATTATGCCGGGAATGAAAGGCGATGAACTGCTGAGCCAAATAAAGACCTTATTGCCACAGACGCTTACTATCATGTTGACAGGCCAGGCAAGCGCAGATGCGGTGGGAAAAGCGGTCAATAAAGCCGGGTTATTTCGTTATCTGTCCAAACCATGGGATGAAGATGATTTAATCCTGACCATTCAAAGCGCTTTAGATAGCTATTCACACCAAAAAAACTTATTGAAGCAAAGTCATTACCAAATGGTTATTAACAAAACGCTTTCGCTGGCCATTGGTACACTGAATTTCAAACAGCAAATTTCCAAATCACTCAACTATTTACTTTCTGTTCCTTGTCTCTGTCCACCCTCACAAGGCGCGATTTACCTCTCAAGTAAAAGTCATGTCTTCGATCCGGGTTCGCCAAAAGAAGAAAGTAATCAACTCGTTTTAAAAAAAGTATGTGAACAACCCGAAAGTAATATACATAATGAATTTAATATTCAAGCCGAAGATCTCGATAAGTACCGCGAATGTTTATTCATCGAAAAGACATCAGATACCTTGGGGTACTTTAGTTACCCTATTTTATTTGAAGAAGAAATAGTAGGCCTGTTATTTGTTTATATAGACTCTTGCTTTTGCCACACAAAAGAAATCTCTTCATTTTTGTCATCATTTTCGCAAACCTTATCAAGTATTTATCGATTATCTCAATCTAACTATGCCTTTAAACAAAGTAACGAAAAGCTAAAGAAACACAAATTAGAACTGGAAAATTTAGTTAAACAACGAACAGAAGCGCTCAATAAAGCGCTGTGTAAACAAGAAAAAAATAATGTGATGCTACTTGCTGCAAATAAAGAACTAGCCTATTTTGCGACAACAGACTCACTGACTGGCTTATTAAATCGACGACATTTCTTTGAGTTAGCAGAACAGTGGTATAAAAAACTAACAGAGCAGAAACAAATATGCTCTGTGGCGATGATTGATATCGATTATTTCAAAGCCATCAATGACAATTATGGCCACCAAACGGGTGATGAATTACTTAAAAAAGTGGCTAAGACGATTCAAGATAGTTTTGATCAGACAGCGCTTATCGGCCGTTTTGGTGGAGAAGAGTTTGCCTTATTACTCCCGGAAGTCTCCGTTCTAAAAGCACAGAAATTGTGTAACACCTTACTGGGCAATGTATCGAATACAACGATTCATATACGTTCATCACAGCCACCTACTACCGTTTCTGTCACAGTCAGTGTCGGGCTTACACAGATTAATGACCAGGATAAAAATATCGAGCAAGCCTTATCAAGAGCAGATAAAGCGCTTTATGGCGCAAAGGATAATGGACGCAATACCATCTCACTATTTAACGGTGAGGCATGATGAAAACAGGCCTTCGCGCAAAATTATTTATCATCATTGCATCCACCTTACTCGTTGTATTAACCACACATACCTATTTGCAAATGCAACTTCAAAAAGATGTATTTGATAATGAATTGCAACAACGCACTATTCTGATGCGAGAAAACCTTCAGCAACGTGCTTTATCCCAAGCAGAGACTCTGAAACACTTAATTGCAGAATACATTGCTGCTTATAAATTTTTCGAACTCAGCAATACGGTTAAGCAGACAGCGCAAGAAACTGATGACCTTGAAAAAATCATTGTGTTGGACAAGTTAAATCAAGCATATGTAGACACCTCTAAACCTGGCTATTCAGGTTTTTATATTCCAGAACCAGACTTGAAACCTGATTCCCAAATCCCCCATACAAAACAGCGCTTACCAGATAACGAGTCTGACGACTATAAAATAAGAGAGGTTAAACTTAATCAGTCAGCAGGCCTGGAATTTAATATACCGATCAAAATTGGACAAGAAACATGGGGACATTTAATTCTTATTTATTCATTAGCAGAATTAAATACTCAAATCCTGGCGTTAATAAACGCGCATGAACAGGCACAGGATCAGTTAAATATAAAAATGCTTATCATTACCCTGTCATTATTATTATTGGCATATATTACTATTTCCCAGATATCCAAGCGATTAATTTCGCCCATTATCACATTAACAAACTATGCACGAGAGCTTGCTCAAGGAAATTTTAGCCATATAGAAGAGGTTTATAACTCAAGGCAAGACGAACTGGGCGTGTTAACAAAAAACTTTATTAACATGGCTAAAAAACTGGAACAAAGCCATGAAGCCTTAGCTAATTATAATCAAACATTAGAGCAAAAAGTCGACCAGCGTACCCATGCACTCAACCTTAAAAACGCTGCTTTGAAGCAAGCACTTTCTGATCTGGAAGAAAGCCAGCAACAGCTAATACACTCCGAAAAAATGGCTGCGCTCGGACAATTAATTTCAGGTATTGCCCATGAGATTAATACACCACTGGGTGCAATACAGGCATCTGCGGGTAATAACTCAAAATCTTTTCGCTATTTTGAAAGAGATTTACCCGAATTCCTTTCCAAGGTAACAGGCAATGACAAAGCACTATTAAGTATTTTATTACGTAAATCCATTGCTAAAATTGAAAAAGGTATCGTGTCTAGTACACGAGAAGAGCGCCAGCAGAAAAAAGAAATACTTAGTTACCTAAAAACGATACCTCTAGATAATGCCGAGGCATTAACTGAGTATCTATTAGATATGACCGATGCCTCAGACCTAGATGAATTAAGGCCATATCTACAGGATGAAAACGCCTATCAGATTGTGAGCATAGCGCATAATCTGAGTGCCTTAGAGCGAAATAACCAGACTATTTTAACCGCCATTAGCAAAGCATCAAAAGTAGTATTTTCACTCAAGAACTTCAGTCATCATGATATGACTGGCGATAAGATTTTGAGCAATATTAACTATGGCATCCAGACAGTGTTAGTCCTTTATCAAAACTTCTTAAAACAAGGCTGCACAGTGATCGAAAACTTTGGGGAACTTCCTGACATTCTGTGTTACCCAGACGAGCTAAACCAAGTATGGACAAACCTTATCCACAATGCGCTCTATGCCATGCAAAACCAGGGTACGATAAACATAGACACGTTTATGGAAGACAATGAAGTTGTCGTCAAGATAACGGATGATGGCTCAGGTATTCCGGTAGACATTCAGGAAAGAGTCTTCCTGTCTTTTTTTACAACAAAGCCAGCAGGCGAAGGCAGCGGTTTGGGGCTGGGGATCTGCAAACGCATAATTGATAAACATCAGGGAAAGATTTCACTTATTAGCAAGCCAGGTGAAACGACCTTTACAGTTAGACTGCCAATTTTGGACTCTTAATTTAGGCGCATTAATTTAGATATAAAAAAACCGCCATGCAGGCGGTTTCTTTATTCTAATAGAAAGTTACTTAGATAAGTCTAAAAGTAGCTTATTTAAACGGCTCACAAATGCACCTGGCTCTTTTAACTGCTCGCCACTTGCCAGCGCAGCCTGATCAAACAAGACGTAGGTTAAATCGTTAAAACGCTCATCATTTTGTTCTTCATTAAGCTTTTTAACTAAGGGGTGTTCTGGATTTACTTCGAAGTTTGGTTTTGACTCAGGCACTTTCTGCCCAGCCGCTTCCATGATTTTCTTCATCTGAGCATCCATATCATGAGCACCAGAAACCAAACAAGCAGGCGAATCAGTCAAACGATTGGTAATGCGAACCGTATCGACCTTGTCTTTTAGTAATTCAGATATCTGCTTGACCAAGCTTTCATAAGTTTTGCTTGCTTCTTCTTGCTGTTTTTTATCTTCTTCGTTTTCAATTTCACCCAGATCGAGCTCACCCTTGGTAATGTCCTGAAGGTGTTTACCTTCATAATCACTTAAGTATGAAATCATCCAACCATCAATACGATCACTTAATACTAAAACTTCAATGCCCTTTTTACGGAAAATTTCCATATGTGGACTGCTAACACCTGCAGCATACGTTTCTGCGCTGACATAGAAAATCTTTTCCTGATGCTCTTTCATGCGCGCAATGTAATCATCCAGCGAATGCGTTTGTTTGCCATCATTATTGTTTGTTGTAGCGAAACGAATTAATTTAGCGATCTTGTCTTTATTAGCAAAGTCTTCCGCTAAACCTTCTTTAATCACCTGACCAAACTCATCCCAGAAAGACTGATACTGCTCTGGGTTGTTTTTAGCCATTTTGGTTAACATATCGAGAACACGCTTGGTCAAGGCGCTCTTCATGCTCTCTACCGCTTTATCACTTTGCAAAATTTCACGAGACACATTCAAAGACAAGTCTTTTGTATCGACAATACCCTTCACAAATCTTAAATACAGCGGTAAAAACTGCTCAGCATCATCCATAATAAAGACACGCTGAACATATAATTTTAATCCTCTTGGTACTTCACGGTTATATAAGTCGAAAGGTGCTTTAGAGGGAATATACAGCAAACTGGTATAATCCAACTTACCTTCAACACGGTTATGAGACCAGGTTAATGGGTCTTGGAAGTCATGTGAAATATGCTTATAAAATGACGTGTACTCTTCTTCTTTCACTTCAGACTTAGACAAAGACCAAAGCGCTGTGGCTTCATTAACAGCTTCTTCTTTTGGCGCTTCCTGTTCTTCACCTTCAGCCGCTGGAGCTGGCTCTGACATCATCACAACAGGGAAAGCAATATGATCTGAATACTTTTTAACCAAACTACGCAGACGCCAAGAATCTGCAAATTCAGCTTCATCATCCTTTAGGTGTAATACAATAGAGGTACCACGCGCAGCATGATCTACATTCGCGATCGTAAACTCACCCTCACCTTCAGAGCTCCAATGAACACCTTCAGATTTTTCTAAACCTGCTTTACGTGTAAAGACTTCCACTTTTTTTGCCACGATAAAAGCAGAGTAAAAACCGACACCAAACTGGCCAATAAGCTGTGAATCTTGTTTACTGTCGCCTGAAAGCTGCTTCATAAAATCAGCCGTACCAGACTTTGCAATGGTGCCTAAGTGATTCACTACATCATCGCGTGACATCCCAATACCGTTATCGGTAATCGTGACTGTTTTTGCATCTTTATCAAAATCTAATCGAATTTTTAAATCGCCATCATCTTCATATAACGCATTATTCGACAAGGCTTCAAAACGAAGTTTATCTTCTGCATCGGAAGCATTAGAAATTAACTCACGCAGGAAAATTTCTTTATTGCTGTATAACGAGTGAATCATTAAATGCAGAAGCTGCTTCACTTCTGTTTGAAAACCCATCGTTTCTTGTTTGGCTTCGATATTTTCGTTTGTGCTCATAATTAGCTATCTCTCAATTACGGTTGAACTAAAAAGAATAAGAACTGCCAGTGATTAAACTGACCAATATTTACTGGTGATTTACTGATGAAAAATACCATGGCTTTTATGTGGGGTTGGCTGCGAGTTTTTCAAGAACATTTTTAAGCTAAATTGAATTATCGAGACTTAAAGCGAACTGTGTTTAAATAGTATGTCGATTTACATGCTAATTTTTTAATTGAGTGGATATGATCAAAGCAATCGTTACTGTACTGTTTTCTCTGGTTCTTTTTATCGGTTTAAGTGCGTCAGTACTTGATGGAATTTATGGCGGCGGTGAACCTTTCCCAGACTTAAGCCAAGCACCAACAATGAATTCAGACGCACTTGACGTTGTGGCAAATCTTGAATACCCACCGGGTAATATCTCAGTATCCAATGAAGGGCGGGTATTTTTCACGTTTCACCCTGAAGCAAAACCGCCGGTTAATATTGCTGAACTCATCGATGGCAAAGCCATTCCCCTGGACATACCGCCAGAGATCAAATTAAGCTCTGTTCTGAGTTTACGTGTGGATAGGCAAAATCGTTTATGGCTGCTCGATTTTGCAGAACATGGCATGGCGACACCCCAAATAGCTGCCATCGATCTAAATACCATGAAGCTGGCACACCATTTTGAATTTCCTTCCGATATAGCTGGAATGGGATCTCACTTAAATGATTTTCAAGTCAGTCATGATGGCAACTTTATATACATCGCGGATGCCAGCATTCTTAAAAAGAACCCAGCACTTATTGTGTATGATGTTGAAAATAAAGTCGCTAGACGTTTGTTAGAAGGCCATGACTCGGTTAAACCGGATTATTTTGTCCCTGTTGTCGATAAGGAAAAAATGCTCATCTTTGGTGTGTTTGCCATTCGCCCTGGTGTAGATTCAATTGCTTTGGATAGACAAGAGAAATGGCTTTATTTTGCGCCGGTAACGGACACCTACCTTCACCGACTCGCTTTGAAAGATTTACATAATACCGAACTTAAGCCTGAACAATTAGCCGAACGGGTTGAGCGTTTTGCAAAGAAAAGCATGAGTGATGGCATTACCACGGACGATGCAGGCAATATTTATATCAGTGATTTAGAACATCGCGCGATTAATCGGATATCGGCAAAAGGTAAGTTTGAAACGCTACTCAAAGATGAAAAATTACGCTGGCCTGATGGTTTTAGTTTCGGCCCGGATGGCTGGCTGTATGTCGCCAATAGTGCATTGAATGTCGTTATCGCCAAACCAAACAGCTATATTATGGAACAAGGCCCGTATCAAATTTTAAGATTTAAGCCAGATTCGTCTGGATATCCTGGGCATTGAGTAAGGGCTCAGGGATAAAATCATTCAGCTGCCTGCGCTGAGTTTTAAATCTAACACATTTCGACGAGCTCAATGAGCGTTGTTTTTCGAGCTAGAACAACAACGCTAATCTTCCAATAAGAAATGTGCTCTGGCTAAAGCAATAGGCTTATCTCGATCCTTTTGCCAAGTCTGTACCTCGACATTGGCGACTCTTCCACCTTGCCGTGTTACTCGGCAGAAAGCATAGGTATCCTGATCCATACCTGCTCTTAGATAATCCAGGGAAAAGTCGATGATTTTTGGATACTTCAATGTTGATTGAGACACCAACAGATACAGCGCACTAGACAATTCCATAAAGCCCCCCAACACACCACCATGAATAGCAGGAAGAATTGGGTTACCTATATTACTGGCTTTCCGTGGCAGCTTAAAAATAAGATCTCCGTCGGTTTGCTCAAATGTCACACCAATTAATTGCGCATACGGAATCGCGTAGGTTAATGCGGTGTAGTCCTGATTCTCGCGTACTTTCTTCACCACTTCTTTAAAATTCACAGAGACAGGTTTCTCTGCAGAAAATGGTGCGATGTTAATCCCTTTCGTCATATGATCTAAAGATGGCACGCCTTTTTCGCCCATGCGCATAAAGGTGGCAACACAATGTGCCACACTACGATAGATTTGATAAGCCTCACAACGCATGAACAAAATATTAGAGGTACGACGATAACAGCTTGCCCTCGCAAACACAGACTGCCCTGGCTTTGCGGAACGCATATAATCGACACGTAAATCCAAGGTTGGGCAGAGTTCAAATTCAGGCATAGCACAAAGCACTGCGGCACCGGCTGCTGTATCCATTAAGGTGGTAATCGCACCACCATGAATAACACCACTATCGGGGTTTCCGATAATGTGCTCCGTATACGGTAATTCCAGAATAAGTTCATTTTCCCGAGCAGACACCACCTGAATACCGAGAGCCTGACATTGTGCCAGCACACCAATAAAGCCTTCTACTTGGGAAAATAATTCAGTTTCGTCACGCATAGTCGTTAATACACCTTGAGTAAAAAGTAGCACGGCATTTCGAATAAGAATGCCCATTATAAACGATTCAATTCATAATCACGTTATTCAATATGGCGCATTTATGGCTAAAATCTGCGCACTAATAGTTTTCGTACGCAGTAAACCTTGGCCACACACAGGGAAAGCCAAGAGGTCTTTACTTCAGACACATGCTAATTGCATTCGAATTTTAGTGGTGATTGCTTCGGCTGTTTTTTGCGGATGCTCCTGCATAAAGCAGTGTCCACCAGGTAATTCTAAAAAGTCATAGTGCAGGTTTGTCTGGTGAATCTTAGGTAAAGAATCCAACACAAAAGGATAAGTTTTAGCCCCATACATCATAAACATGGGCTGCTGAATACGCCCAATTGCTTGCCACAGTTTATGCGGGTAACTAGAAAATATGCCTGCTTCAATAGCTGGCGGGCATTTTAAGCTTAATGCGCCAGTTTCATCTTCAGAAAGCGCATGATCCAAATACGATTTTAAACAGTCATCTTGCCAACCTTTAAACGTACCCCTTTGATGTAGATAGTCCCAGGCTGCCTGAAAAGAAGGCCATGAGCGCGTACGAATTCGTGCCTGCCGCGGTAGAGGCATAAACTGCATAAGCCCTACTCTTCCCAATAACGACATTGAGTTAGCCATATTAGGTGGTGCATAAACTGGGTCCATTAATATGCCGCCATCAAACAGACCAGCATCTTTCGCCATCATCAAGGTTGTTAATACCGCACCAAAACTGTGGCCTAAAGCAAACCGGGGTACATCTTGCCATTGAGCTGAAAAGTGAGACCATACACGACTGGCTATTTTTGCTGAAGCATTCCAGCCTTTAAACTCGCCACCCGCATCACTTTCCCCATGACCTTGGGCATCACTAATGAATAAGTCAAAATCGTTCTGAAGAAATGACAGCAAATGCTCATATGTTAGACCACAGAAACCATTACCATGAATAAAGTGTATCAGTGGTTTCCCTGTTGGGGGCGTGAAGTATCCACGCAAGGTAAACCCTTTTTTTACTTCATATTCCCAAGGTTTTAAACCATGCAGTATAGTCAAAATCTGTGCCTCGCATTACCTCATCATTTAGCGATTCAGCTAAATGTTCAGGCAAGTCTGTTAATACAATATTGGGATACAACCTGTCTCGCAGTTCATGAATAAAACGCAGGGTAATAAACGCATCAAACCAAACATGAAAGGCTTTCTGTATCGCTTCAGCCGTTTTTAAATGTTGAAGGTGAGCCGCTTGTTTCTGCCAACCCAAGTCTAACAATATCTCTGATACTACTTTTTTTTCTAAAGAATCAAAGAGTTTAACGGCCAAACGAGATAACAAAATATCGTCTTGTGCATTACTGTGTTCTATCTCGGAAACACTGCTTAGAACAGAGCTCAGAAGCGTAAAGATACGTGGATGATAGAGGTGAAAACACGCATTCTTTTCATATTGAGAATTAAGCTTTACGAGAGCTGGACCAGTGCCAAATGGCACACGATGGCTCGGTCGCCCCGACACCTGAATCACCGGAGAACTCAAACTGTCAATTCTGCCTAGTTTTGCTAATTTATTGAGGAAATAAAAGTCTTCGGCACCAGCACGTTTGGGCATACCTCGTACTTGCGCATACGCAAGACTCGACACCACAATAAGCGAACCAATGGTATGAAAAGCATAGGGTGAGCCTGCCCTTTTCAGTGAGTCAACATAGTAATGTAAGGAGAATTCATAGTCTGCCATGGCTTTTTCGAAGCCTAGTTCTGGAAGATGTTTGAAGGGATATATACATGCTGTGGTATTTTCTTTGGGGGGTAATAAACCATATCCAGAGGGTAATTTAACGTCGGCATCAGTGCTGTATAACCAATAACACCAATACTTCGTTGTTAAGTATTGGTGATAACAAAAATACAACGCCAAATCTAAACCTAATTTCCTGGCTAAACCTACACCTTGTTTGTCTGGAATAAGATGATCATGACATCTATCGACGAATAGGATTTTTAGGTTTTTTTGCTGCGCTGAAAAGTACAAACCCTCTGAGATTTTGTTTGCCTGAGTCTGCTCAAGCATGCTCTTGAATACTTGCTGGGTTCTTAATAAACCAGGTGAAGCTATCGAGCTTTCAGGTGCATTAAACACCCAGATCATTAAGGTAATTTTCGAATATTTCGAATGCACATGAAAGTCTAGAAAATGCTGTATTTGTTCTTCTGGCTCATCATAAATTGGAATGACAACAACAGAATCAAAACTGCCAATTATTTGATATTCAACATCGTGAATTAAAGTCTCAGCATAACGTTCTAAATAACGTGCGATAGTTAATTCTTCTTGGGAGTTTAGTTGTTTAGCGCTCACTTAAGCGTTAGATAAGGCAATAGCTGCCCAGTCTGGTTTCTGCAAGCTACTTAATGTTTCCAGGCAATACTTAAGCCCTTCATCAGAATATGCTTTTGCAGGCAACTTTCCCCATACAGGTGCTGGCCAAGCTGGGTCATTTGAAAAACGAACAAGGTGATGAATATGTAACTGTTTCACGACATTGCCTAGTGCTGCAACATTCAATTTATCACCATCAAAAACATGCATTAAGGTTTTGGATAAGTAGATGGATTCTAGATCCAGTTGTTGCCGCTGAATACGGGATAGTTGGAAAAGTTCACTTAAGCCAGACACTCTAGGTACTAAAATGCACCACGGGTACTGACTATCATTCATTAACAGCACATCACATAAAGGCCAGGATGCAATGCGCACTGTATCATTTTCTAAGCGTGCATCAAGCTGGAAGCGCTTTTCTTCGCTCATTTCATTACCTACTTTTGTTCTAAGCTTTAAATGTTGAATTCTAGCTTATAGCATCCAAATAAGGGCACGCAAGCCACTGCCACCCTTATATCTTAATCCTATTTAAAATACGCTTATTTCTGCTTCTGCCACTTTGCTTCCCAGTCAAGTGCCGACTGGACAATGACACCCAGGTCATCATGATCAGGTGACCAGCCTAAAACCTTCTTGATTTTCGTATTGTCTGCCATTAAAGCATCCGGGTCACCGGCTCTACGACCGACCAATTCGACAGGAAAGTCTTTACCGGACTTCTCTTTCACCGCGTCGATGACTTCAGTCACCGTAAAGCCTCGACCATAACCGCAGTTAAGAATCTGTGACTCACCACCATTCGCCATATAATCCAACGCCATCACATGTGCTTTCGCTAAATCATCAACATGGATATAGTCACGAATACAGGTACCATCCCGGGTTTCATAATCGGTACCAAAGACCATCATGCCTTCACGCGCACCAGTGACACATTCGCACGCGACTTTTATAAGATGCGTTGCTTCCGGTGTTGCCTGCCCTAAACGACTTGTCAGGTCGGCACCTGCTACATTGAAGTAACGTAAAATGACGTGTTTTAAATTACTCGCAAATGATACATCACGAATCATCTGCTCGCTCATCATTTTAGAGGCGCCGTAAGGATTAATTGGCTGAAGGGGCATATCTTCGGTGAGTACTTTTTCATCCGGCATACCATAAACTGCAGCCGTTGATGAAAACACCATATACGGCGTTTTGTATTTTTCGACTATGCCTAATAGGTTTAAGGTATTGCGCGTATTGTTGCGGTAGTATTTAAGCGGGTTTTCAACAGACTCTGGTACCACAATATTGGCCGCAAAATGAAGGACTGCTTCGAACTTGTGTTCTGCAAAGACTGAATCCAACTTTGCTACATCGCCAACATCACCCACGATCAACTGTCCGTAAGTCACCGCCCATTCATACCCTGTCGAAAGGTTATCGTAAACAATAATGTCGTGCCCGGCTTCACCTAACTGCTTAACAACGTGACTGCCAATGTAACCCGCACCACCTGTAACTAATACCTTCATATTTAATCTTCCCTATCATATTTACGGTTTTTTATAAGAGCTGAAATAGCTATCAACGCTTAAAATAAGTTTTAAACAGCATCTAAAAAACATCGCAATTTTTAACTTTAAAACAGAAAATTTAGTCGTAACTGTTGAAATTCACATCTTAAAGCAACTATTCAGATTCTTTTTTATCTAAAAGAGATTTAAGTTCATTTTTTAGGCGACGCTTTTGCTCTCGCCGCCTTTCAAAAAAGTCAGTGAGCACCGCACTACATTGATCCGCCAACACACCCTCGGTAAATGAAACAGAGGTATTCATAGCGGAATGGCTTAATAAGTTGTTTTGGCTGACAACTGCACCGGCTTTTGGTTCGCGAGCACCAAACACCACTCGACCCACTCTTGCATGAACAATTGCCCCAACGCACATGGTGCAAGGTTCCAGGCTAATGTATAAGGTGGTAGCTGGTAATCGGTAGTTTGCTTCTTTCAATGCGGCTTCACGCAACACCCGAATTTCTGCATGCCCCGTAGGGTCACATTCAGAAATGGACCTATTGCCTGCGGCTGCTAACAAGTCATCATTTCGGACTAAAACAGCACCAACAGGCACTTCACCGTCTTCTGCTGATTGTTTTGCGTATTCCAGTGCAAGCTGCATCCATTTTTCATCAAGGTCAGTTTGCTCATTCACGATGTGTGCTTCAGTCATGAATTAGACACGTTATTCCCATTCAATGGTTGCCGGCGGTTTAGATGAAACATCATAAGCAACCCGTGAAATACCCGAAATTTCATTGATAATCCGATTAGAAACCAGCTCTAGAAACTCATAGGGTAAATGCGCCCAACGAGCAGTCATAAAATCGATGGTTTCAACCGCACGCAAGGTGACGACATATTCATAACGCCTTGCATCACCAACAACACCAACCGATTTAACCGGTAAAAATACGGTAAATGCCTGGCTTGTTTTGTGATACAAATCGGCACGCCTTAATTCTTCAATAAAAATATGATCAGCTTCACGAAGAATGTCTGCATATTCTTTTTTCACTTCACCCAAAATTCGAACACCTAAACCAGGCCCGGGGAATGGATGGCGATAAACCATATCGTAAGGCAGACCTAGTTCAAGGCCAATCTTACGAACTTCATCTTTGAATAGTTCGCGTAAAGGCTCAACCAAGCCTAACTTCATATCTTCTGGTAAACCACCAACATTGTGGTGAGATTTTATGACGTGTGCTTTGCCTGTTTTAGAGGCAGCGGATTCAATTACATCAGGATAAATTGTGCCTTGCGCCAACCATTGTACATTCTTTATTTTTGAGGCTTCTTGATCAAATATTTCAATGAAAGCATTGCCAATCACCTTACGTTTTGCTTCTGGATCAGAGACACCTGATAATCTCGAGAGAAATAATTCTTCAGCATCAGCACGAATGACTTTCACACCCATGTTGTCAGCGAACATTTTCATGACCTGATCGCCTTCATTCAAACGTAACAAGCCGTTATCAACAAAGACACACGTAAGCTGTTCACCAATCGCTTTATGCAGCAGGGCGGCGACAACAGAAGAATCGACACCCCCTGACAGGCCTAATAAAACATGGTCTGACCCCACCTGCTCACGTACTGTTTTAATCGCATCGTCTACTATTTGGCTAGGTGTCCATAAAGCGTCACACCCAGAAATTTGTAAGATAAAGTGCTCTAAAAAACGTTTTCCTTGAAGAGTATGCGTTACTTCCGGGTGAAATTGCACACCGTAAAAATGCTTCTCAGCGCAATACATACCGGCAATGGCACACGAAGGCGTCGATGCCATTAATTCAAAGCCTTGTGGCATTTCAACCACTTTATCGCCATGACTCATCCAGACATCCAGTAATGCGCCACCATCAACATCGACATGATCTTTAATGTCGGCTAATAGATCAGAATGACCACGCACACTAATTTGGGCATACCCAAATTCACGCATATTAGAGGCTTCAACCTTACCCCCTAGTTGTTCTGCCATGGTTTGCATACCATAACAAATACCCAACACAGGAATGCCTAAAGTAAATACACACTCTGGCGCTCTAGGGGCGTCATCACCGGTGACAGACTCAGGGCCACCCGCAAGAATAATGGCTTTTGCTTGATACTCTCGAATTTCTGCTTCACTCATATCAAAAGCACGAATTTCACAGAATACGCCAATTTCTCTAACACGACGCGCAATTAGCTGCGTGTATTGAGAACCGAAATCAAGAATCAGAATACGATGAGCATGGATATTTTGTTCAGTAGACATGGACAGCGTTTAAACCTCTTATAAACACAAAACGGGGCTCTCAAGTGAGGTAGCCCCGTAAATTCAATATTTATTAACCCTTATAAAACAAACCAACAAGCATCAACCAATACGACCATTAACTAATACGATAGTTTGGTGCTTCTTTGGTGATGGTCACATCATGGACGTGGCTTTCTTGCATGCCCGCAGAAGTAATTTGGGTAAACTGTGGTTTGGTGCGCATTTCTTCTATATTCGCACTGCCTGTATAACCCATACTTGAACGTAAACCACCCATTAACTGATGAATAATCGCCGTCATTGGGCCTTTGCAAGCCACACGCCCTTCTATACCTTCTGGAACAAGCTTGTCGACACCAGAACGAATGTCTTGGAAATAACGATCACTCGAACCTTGAGATTGCCCCATCGCGCCTAATGATCCCATTCCTCGATAGGCTTTATAACTTCGGCCTTGGTATAATTCGATTTCACCTGGTGCTTCATCCGTACCGGCTAACAAACTACCAATCATAATACTGTGCGCACCCGCTGCAATGGCTTTTGCAATATCACCGGAAAAACGGATACCACCGTCAGCAATCACCGGAACGCCTCGATCAGCCAAGGCCGCTGAAACATTTGCGACCGCTGAAATTTGTGGCACCCCAATACCGGCAACAATTCGAGTCGTGCAAATAGAACCAGGGCCAATACCGACTTTAACAGCATCAGCACCCGCATCAGCTAAGGCAATAGCTGCCTCAGCAGTGGCAATATTACCACCTACTACCTGTACATCCGGATAATTCTCTTTTACCCAACGAACACGATCAATGACACCTTTTGAGTGGCCATGCGCTGTATCGACGACAAGTACATCAACGCCGGCTTTAACAAGTGCATCTATTCTATCTTCTGTACCCGCACCCGTGCCAACCGCAGCACCCACACGAAGCTGACCAAATTCGTCTTTACAGGCATTTGGAAAGTCCTTTGATTTTTGAATATCTTTAACTGTTACCAAGCCTTTTAGCTCAAAGTCATCATTCACGACCAAGACTTTTTCAATACGGTGCTTGTGTAACAAGTCTTTAATCACGCCTGATGTTTCACCTTCTTTCACGGTCACCAGTTTTGTCTTAGGTGTCATGATTTCTGAAACAAGCGTATCTAATCGACTTTCAAAACGAATATCCCGACCTGTGACAATCCCCACTAACTCATTGCCAGCAGAGATACTTGAAACAACAGGCAAACCCGAAATTTTGTTCGCAGAGGTAATTTCCAATACTTCACGTACTGTTGTATCTGGCGTGACACAAATGGGGTCTTTAACCACACCACTTTCGAACTTTTTAACAGCCCGAACGGTTGCGGCTTGCTGCTCGACAGTCATATTTTTGTGGATAATACCAATACCACCTTCTTGAGCCATTGCAATAGCTAAAGGTGCTTCGGTGACAGTATCCATCGCAGCAGAGACTAGCGGTACATTTAGTGAAATTTTACGCGTCAGGCGTGTTTGAAGAGACACTTCGTTAGGAAGAATCTCAGAATAACCAGGGAGTAAAAGAACGTCATCGAACGTGAGTGCGTCAAGAGCGATCCGCAACATATGGGCCAACCTTTATGTCCAGATAAAACGCGGGATTATACTGCCTAAATCCATATTTTTAAAGCTTAATTGGAAAATTTGAATAAAGCACCTTACACTCTTTTATCTTATCTTTGCCTATTTAAACCTTGTTGAAAGTATTTATGAGCTCAGGAACACTCCCTTTTGATCACTTAACACCCACATATAATACACGCCCTTCAAATCATTTTGATAGCGCACTCACCGTGAGCGAACTCAATAGACAAGTAAAGCGCATGCTTGAAGTGAGCTATGCTCGTGTTTGGGTAAAAGGCGAACTAAGCGGTTTATCAAAACCACGTTCCGGGCACTGGTACTTCAACTTAAAAGACGATAAAGCGCAAATACGCTGTGCCATATTTAAGGGTTTCAATCAAAAACTGAAGTTTCAGCCCAAAGAAGGCGACCTGATACTTGCTCAGGCAAAAGTAAGTTTATATGAAGGCCGTGGCGACTATCAATTAATTGTCGAATCAATGGAGCCAGCAGGTTTAGGGCAGCTTCAAGCCGCCTTTGAAGCACTTAAACTTAAACTTTCCCAAGAGGGATTATTCAACCCGGAACACAAAAAACCCATTCCGGCCATGCCAAAAAAAGTGGTGGTAGTTACCTCTGCAAGCGGCGCTGTAATTCACGATATTATTTCGGTAAGCCAACGACGTTTTCCACTAATGGAAATTGTGTTGATTCCGGTCTCTGTTCAGGGAGAGAAAGCTGCTCAGGAAATAACCGACGCCATTCAATTTGCCAACCAGCATCAACTTGCTGACGTGCTGGTAATTGGCCGTGGTGGCGGTTCATTAGAAGATTTGTGGTCATTCAATGAGGAGATCGTCGCGCGTGCTATTTTCAACAGCAGGATTCCTATTATTAGCGCTGTCGGGCATCAGGTAGATTTTACAATCGCCGATCTAGTGGCCGATTACCGAGCCCCCACCCCTTCCGCAGCGGCCGAAAAAATAACCGCCGACCAATTTGAACTTATGCAACAGCTTGACCTGAGTGAACGGTGCCTAAACTACTTATTTACACATAAATTAAAACAATGTACCGATGCACTCGCGAGTCAGAGCAAACGTTTAAAACACCCAGGCGAAACCTTAGAAGATAAAAGACAGAAGCTTATTCAGTTCAGGCAACGCCTTAATCAAGCAATTCAACATAAACTGACATTAGACGCTCAACAACTCGACACACAAAGACTTACTTTACGTCAGCTAAACCCAAGATCAAGCATTGAGCGTTACCAACAGATGCTTGCTTTTCAAAAAGAGCGTCTGGCGTCATTTCAAAGCAGTCAATTAAAAAAGCTTGAACATCAGCTTGGTTTGCTTGCACAAACACTGCACACAGCAAGCCCGTTAGCGACCTTAGGCCGAGGCTATGCCATCATCAAAAAAGGTTCAGAGACACAATCAAATTCATCAAAAGTCATTACCAGCAGTAAGAAAGTAAAAGCTGGCGATAAGATTACAGCGACCCTAAAAGATGGCGACATTCACTGCACGGTCGATAGAAGCATTCCAGAGTTGGACTTATAGAGTAGCAAGCTATTAGCACCTGATCCGAGTCATTATTGATACTCATCATCCTCTGAATCATGCTTTTTCGCTTGAGCCTCCTCTTCTTCTCTTTTCACAGCTTCGATGTCTTCAAGTAAGGAGTCAACATCAGCCAGTTCAGTATCCCCCAGGTATTGCCCCGTCAATTCGTAATCCGAGTGCAAGTCACCCTCTTCAAATAGAGACCAAATCTCTTGAGCATAGCGCGTGTTTAGTAAATCAGGAGCAAACTGTGCGTAGTACACGGTCATATTTTGCACATCTCGCTCTAGCATTTTTTGTGCATTATTATTGGCTGCAGCAAAGACAGCTTGAGGTAAGTCAATGATCACAGGGCCATAGTCATCAACCAAGACATTAAATTCAGATAGGTCACCATGAACCAAACCAGCACATAACATTAGCTTTACATAATGCATCATAACTGCGTGATCTTCTATTGCCTGCTCTTCCGACATAGACACATCATTGAGTCTTGGCGCGACAACACCCTCTTCATCGGTCACTAACTCCATCAGCAAAACGCCATCAAAACAACCATAAGGCTGCGGCACTCTGACGCCTGCAGCAGCAAGCCGGTATAACGCATCTACTTCAGCATTTTGCCAAATCTCTTCTTGCTCCGCGCGACCAAAACGCGAACCTTTTTCCATTGCCCTAGCACGCCGACTATTACGAACTTTTCGACCTTCTTGATATTGCACGGCTTTTTTAAAGCTTCGTTTTAAAGCGTCTTTATACACTTTGGCACAACGAATTTCATTTCCGCAGCGAACCACATAGACCGAAGCTTCTTTGCCACTCATTAACTGACGGACAACTTCATCAATAATGCCGTCATCAATCAAGGGTTGTATTTTTTTTGGTATTTTCATTGCGCTATACTACACCTTCTTTTCTAGAACCCAACAACACAAAATGCACTGCAAACGGATCGATCATTAAGTATCAGTCTTTCGTTAATGACTTAATAATAAGTCGACTGTTGTATTCCATCATTTCAAGATAGCCAGGTGACAATGCTCTAGATAAAGCACCGGAAACCAACGCCCCCTCTATCGACGCATTCGTTTCAGACTCAATAACACGAATCAGACGTTTATCTGAGGTATTTTCAGTAAAAATTGCTTTGATATTAAGCGAACGAATCAAACGTACAATGTTAGCTAAGTCAGCCGCACTTGCTTCAGATTCGGTGCTAATACCTTGTAAACTATGGATATGCAGACCATAGTCTCTGGCTAGGTAAGCAAATGCATTATGCGGCACAACGAGTCGCTTTTGACTATCCGGGATTTTTTGTAACTGTGCTTTTATGCTCAGATCCAAGGCATTCAATTTTTCAACATAAGTCGCCTTTCTGGATAAATAATCGGCAGCGTGTAAAGGATCTATGCTAACGAGCGCCTGAGTAATATTGTCAACATAGATGCGCGCAGCATGCAAACTATGCCATGCATGGGGGTCATACACACCACCTTTATGTATATCATGGTCATCATGACCGTCAGCATCAGATGATTTATTTGTACCCAAACGAATCAAGTTAACCCCTTTTGTAGCCTCAATAGAAGGCCCAGCATAATCAGCAGCTGACACCAATCGCCCCAACCAACCTTCAAAGCCAAGACCGTTTAAAACTAAAAGATCGGCAGCTGCTATTTCCTTAACATCCTCAGGTGACGGCTGAAAGACATGCGCATCTTCATCCCAGCCTACCAATGTGTGAACACTGACATATGGCCCACCTAATTGCTTGACCATATCAGCTAATACACTAAACGTAGTCACTACCTGAAGCCTCATTTTATTATCTTCACCCCTCTCCGTAACGTCTTCTGCCAAAGAAGAAAAGGATAAGAGGGCAACACTAAAAACAAACATCACTCTGGCTAAACTGCCTGAGTAAAAACATCTACCACGAAAATGCATATTAAACACCTGAACCAAATTAGCGCGCATTATAGCGACAATAGAGGGTATTCAACAAACGTATTCACACATCACACAACCTAAATAACCCAAGGTTATTTACAAAGCAGAATTTAAGGTGTACATTAAGTAACTCAGGGTAACTTAATAAACATCCCACTACACTAAATGAGAAAATACAATGAGCTATACACTAATCACAGGCGCAAGCGCTGGCATCGGTTCTGTCTTTGCCAAACAATTGGCAGAACAAGGCCACGATTTAATTCTAAGCGCAAGACGAAAAGAAAAACTCGATGAACTTGCCAAACAACTAACAGCGCAGTTCAAAATAAAAGTTGAAACACTCAGCGCAGACTTAGCTAATCCAGAAGGTAGTAAAACACTTGCAGATACCATCACAGAAAATGACTGGAAGGTAAAAGGCTTAATTAATAACGCAGGCTTTGGAGATAGAGGTTTATTCAGCGACTTAACACTCGAAAGACAAATTCAAATGATACAACTGAACGTGACAAGCCTAGTTGAACTCACCCATCGCTTGCTACCCAATATTCGCCAACAAAAAGATGCGTTTATTATCAATGTTGCATCTACCGCGGCTTTTCAAGCCGGCCCAAAAATGGCAATTTATTACGCCACTAAAGCCTTTGTTTTATCCTTCTCAGAAGCACTGCATGAAGAATTAAAAAACGACAATATATACGTTAGTACACTTTGCCCTGGTGCAACTTTGTCTGAATTTGCACAAGAAGCAAATATGACAGATACCAAATTATTTAAAGCGGGTGCCATGACAGCAGAAGACGTTGTCAAAAAATCACTCAAGAAAAGAAATAAAGCCATTGTCATCACTGGCTGGAAAAATATCTTTGGTGTATGGTCGGGTAAACTCTCGCCACGATGTGTCACGCGTAAACTAGCAGGATGGTTACAAGCCTAACAATGTGTTTAATCAAACAACGCGCTAATAATCCAGAGCAAAAAGCCCTACGTCGCCAGCAGATCTTGCTCGCGACAAGAGGGCGATTCAAGACAAGTGCCTATGAGGATGTTAATTTAAATCATATCGCAGCGGATATCGGCATTACGAAAGCAGCGCTTTATCGGTATTTCAGGAATAAAGAAACGTTGTTTTTAGCACTCTTTGTGGAAAGTCTCGAAGAGCTTATTACATCCAGCGAGACAGAAATAGCAAATCACTCGATGGCTGATTCAATATGTAATGTACTGCTTAAAAACCCAATATTCTGCAAGTTAAGTGCGATTTTACATACTATTTTAGAAAGAAACTTAACACATAAAGAAGCATTAGAATTCAAATTAACGCTTCTGACATTAATGCAAACGTTTGTCTTACAAATCAAAAATCACCCTAAAGCCAAAAAAATCAGCGATGAAGACATGCTGAAAATATTAATGCAAACCCAACAGGCTTTAATCGGTGTATGGCATATGACGCACCCAAGCGGGGCCATTGCAGACGTACTAGAGAAGCCCCCTTTAACTATCTTCAAACGTCATTTTGAAGATACCTTAAGAGAACATATTAGAGCATTATTTTTTCAAATTGAGGGTTAACGAGCAAAACTAACACGCTTATTGAAGCGCTGTAATTCCCTAACAAGCTGAGCATTTTCTTCAGCTACTATTATAAACTCATCATCCACCTGTGACTGCATAGAGTGGCTCTTGAGTTTAAAAGGAGTCGGCTCTTCAACAAACTCATAAGTAGATTCAAAAAACATATCGTCAATATAGCTATTTAAAGCAGTTTTATTCTTTGAATACGCTGGTTCATTTGCTACAGAAAAGTCATTCTCAGACAGGTATGAAACTTCTGGTAGCGGTAGACCGTCGGTGAAGGACACTTCTGGCAAAGGCAAGTTATGCCTTGAAAAGCCTCCCGATGCATCCTTAAACATTTTTTTGGCAGGATGTTGACCAAAAGACATATAAGTATTCGATTGTGAAACTGACATTTGTCTTAATGAGTGACGTCGATTCACTGACTCAGCCTGCCTGTTTAATATCGACTGAATATATAGTTTTCTAATCTGGAATAATTTACCAACAACTAATAAGACGACAATCACTTCAAAAATATGGATAAAGGTAATATTCAAAGTCGCTCTGCTCACTTAAGTGATTTTTTATAATTATGAAACGATTCAGAAGACACACCTAACTTCCTTGAAGATGGTGCTCTGCACCTCTTTAAAGGCTAGTGTAAAAAATATAAACAGCAAATACTCTTAACGTTTAGTAATTAAATATAACGGCTTAGCTAATGTGCATAAATGTATTTATTTGACATATGCATAGAATAATAAAAAGTTTATGGCTCGCCATTTACAATAGACTGTTTAAATATTGCCATGAACATCAAAGCCATGCAGAATCCTACTTACAACAAATACAATAAAAAAGGCTATGTATTATGCGCAGCAATATGATGGATCGCCCCTTACTCGTATCAAGTATTATTGAACACGCTCGAACCAACCACCCTCATACTGAAATTGTTTCTCGCCGCTGTGAAGGTGACATTCATCGCTATACATTGGCAAAGTCTGCATCACGCGCTAAAAAACTAGCCAATGCGCTTACCAGGCATGGCGTTGCTAAATCTGATCGAATTGCCACACTTGCCTGGAATAACTACCGCCATTATGAATTGTATTTTGGCGTCGCAGGTATGGGTGCCGTACTCCACACCATTAATCCGCGACTATTCCCAGAGCAACTAATTTACATTATTAATCATGCTAAAGATAAGTGGCTTTTTGTGGACCTTACCTTTATTCCTCTATTAGAAGCGATTAAAGATCAAATAACGGGCATTGAAAAGTTTGTCATACTTGCCGATGAAGCCAACATGCCAGACACCTCGTTACCTAACATCCTGTGCTATGAAAGTCTGATTAAATATGAATCTGACATTTTTGAATGGCCAAGTTTTGATGAAAACCAGAGTGCGTACTTATGCTATACCTCTGGCACGACGGGCCACCCTAAAGGTGTTTCTTATAGCCACCGATCTACGGTACTTCACTCGATGGCCAGTATTTCAGCCGATGCACTGGGCATTAGCGGTCAATCATGCATTTTACCGGTTGTACCTATGTTTCATGTAAATGCTTGGGGTACACCGTTTTCATGTGCCATGGTGGGTGCAAAAATGGTCTTTCCCGGGCCCGGAATGGATGGCGCATCACTTTGGGAATTAATAGATTCAGAGCAACCCGACTTACTTCTCGGTGTACCCACTGTATGGCTAATGCTGTTAAATCATATGGAAACAATCGGTAAAAGCTTGGCGTCAGTAAAAAATGTAGTTGTGGGTGGTTCGGCGGCACCACTGTCGATGATCCAACGCTTTCAAGAAGACCATAATGCATTTTTAATTCACGCTTGGGGCATGACAGAAATGTCGCCTATCGGTACGATCAATTCCTATACGCAAGCTATGGAAACTATGCCATTAGAAGATCGTTATCAATTGCAACGAAAGCAGGGCCGCCCTGTTTATGGTGTCGAAATGAAAATCGTTAACGATGAAGGTGAGCTTTTACCTCACGATGGCGTTGCATTCGGAAATCTTCTGGTTCGTGGCCCATGGATATCAGGTGGCTACTACTTGAGTGATGATCAAAGTCACTTTATTGATGGCTGGTTCGATACCGGTGATGTCGCGACTATCGATCAAAACAATTACTTAACTCTGGTCGATCGTGCAAAAGATGTGATTAAGTCTGGCGGGGAATGGATTTCATCCATAGATCTTGAAAATACCGCTATTGGCCACCCGGCTTTAATCGAGTGTTGTGTCATTGGTGTACCGCATCCAAAATGGGATGAACGCCCTATTTTATTAGCCATTAAAAAGAAAAACACACCGATAGATGCCGAGGCCATTAAACACTTCCTCAGCGATAAGATCGCCAAATGGTGGATGCCGGATGATGTGGTGTTTGTTACCGAACTACCGCACACCGCCACAGGAAAATTATTGAAAGTGAATTTACGTCAGCAATATCAACATCATTTATCAGATACAAACTAAATAATAAAAAAGAGGTAAAGCACATGAGTACATTACACTTTGACTACATAATCATAGGCGCAGGCTCTGCCGGTAGTGTGCTTGCAAACCGCTTATCTGAAAATCGTAAACACAAAGTATTACTCTTGGAAGCGGGGCCAAAAGATACAAGCCCGATGATCAAAATACCCGGTGCCTTCGCCTACTTCATGTATAGCAAGAAATATAACTGGCGCTATGAAGCCGAATCGATTCCTGACATCCGCCATGGTCAGCCTTTATTCTGCCCTCGTGGAAAAACACTAGGCGGCAGTAGCGCCATTAACGCCATGGTCTATATACGGGGTCATCATTCAGATTATGATCATTGGGCGTCATTAGGCAATCAGGGCTGGGGCTATAAGCATATGCTGCCCTACTTCAAAAAGTCTGAAAGCAATGAGCGTGGTGGAAATGACTATCATGGTGACCAAGGCCCCATTTATGTATCCGATACCCAAAATACCTACCCCTTAAATGAATGTTTTCTCAGCGCCAGCGAACAAGCCGGCTTTCCACTTACTAATGATTTTAATGGCGCCCAATTTGAAGGTGCCGGTTATTATCAATTCACCATAAAAAATGGCGAACGCTGTGGTGTTTCCAGCGCCTATCTTACGCCTGCCAGTGTCCGCGAAAATTTATTTATCGAGTGTGAAGCCTTCGTAAATAAAATCCTTTTTGAAGGTAAATCTGCCACGGCAATTGAGTATACTCAAAACAATGAAAACCATATTGTAAAAGCAGATAAAGAAATCATTTTATGTGGCGGCTCGTTTAATTCACCTCAAACCTTAATGCTTTCAGGCGTCGGCCAAAAAGAAGAATTAGAGGAGTATGGTATTAATGTCATTCATCATCTGCCTGGTGTTGGCAAAAACCTTCAGGAACATGTTGATGCATGCGTCTTGGTCGAAAGTAAAAAGAAAGATGGTTTCTCTACCAGCCCGTCTGGTTTATTCAAAATGCTGCCGGACATGTTTAAGTATTTCCGTTCTAAACAAGGCAATCTTGCAAATTCTATTACCCAAGCCGGTGCATTTTTGAAATCCAGCCCAGAGCTTGAGGTTCCAGATATTCAAATGCATTTTGTGCCCTTATTGTTTGACGATTGTGGCCGCGATTTAAGTCTGCTTTCCAAACATGGTTATTCTCTTCATGTTTGTGTATTGCGCCCCAAAAGTCGTGGCAAAGTGAGTTTGAAATCAAGTAATCCAAGAGAACCCGTTAACATTGATTTCAACTTCTTTTCTGATCCAGAGGATGCAAAAGTATTAGTTAATGGCATTCGGGTGGCGCGAAAGATTCTCGCCAGCCCCGCCTTTGATACCCATAGAGGAACAGAAATCCACCCTGGCCCTGAAGTCGAGTCAGACGAAGCCTTGCTGCAAAAATGCAAAGACAAACTTGGCTTGGTTTATCATCCAACGGGTACATGTAAGATGGGACAAGATGCCATGGCTGTTGTCGATCACGAACTCAAAGTTCATGGTATAAAAAACTTAAGGGTGGTCGATGCTTCCGTGATGCCAACACTAGTAAGTGGCAATACCAATGCCCCCATTATTGCCATGGCTGAAAAAATAGCCGATATAATTTTAAAACCGAACCTGCATTCAGTTGAAAAACCAAGACAAAATGCACTAGCTCAAGCAGAATAAATTAACTTATTCTTTTCACTGTCACTTTAAGTAGTCGACCCTGAAAATACACATAATAGAATGCCTTGGCGTTATTTTCTGACTAGATTTAGTGGCTAACGTTGGGCCACTATTGCTAACCAAGGCTGTTGATCTTTTGGTAGTCCGGGGGGACGGTAGTAATGATCCAGAATTGAAAACCCAGCCGCATTCAAATAATCTGAACTTTCTTCTAATTCCATATAATGCCCATAACGGTTTCCCTGCCAGCCCTCAGCATTACCTCGCGGGTTAGACATAAATAAAACCCCGCTCGATTTTAACGCCCTATAACACTGAGATAAAACTTGAGGAAACTGAGTACTTGGGATATGGAATAGAGAGGCGTTGGCAAAAATACCATCGAATATATTGTCACCTAACTCAAGATTTAGAAAGTGCTGATGCCAGACCTCGCATTGGCTAAATTTCTGAGCCATCTCACAGAATCGTTTACTTCCATCGATACCGACTGGCTTATGGCCTAGCTTTTTAAACGTAGATAAGTCACGACCAGGGCCACAGCCTAAGTCTAGAATATCTAAACTTTTCTTGACTGGTAAGGCAGATAGAAAAGCTTGAATATTCTGGCTCACATCATGATCTCGGGTGCCTTGCCAAAATGATTCAGCATTGAGGTCATAATGATGAATAGTCTGCGTTTCTATTTCCTCTAATGAGGTTTTGTGTTTCATGTCGTTCATACTAAAACTCAGTCTTGTTTGCTGATTAGGCTGTTACTGTTTTGTTTTCCTTGTATCAACACATAAATACTTGGCGTAAACCAAAGTGACAGAATGATAGAAAAGCCCACACCGCCAGCAATAACAACCGCTAAGGGTGGCCAGAACTGGCCACCAACAAATAATATAAGCGGTATAAAGCCGGCAATCGTCGTTAAGGTCGTGCTCATAATATGCCGCGTGCTTGATAGCGTCACAGCAACAATGGCCTTATGATCGCCCAAGCGGGCTTTTTCATCTGCCTGAATGCCAGCCAAGATAACAATCGAACCATTAATGGCGACACCGATTAAGCCCGTGACACCGAGCAAGGGATTAAAGCCAAGCGCATAACCGCTTATCCATAACGACAACAAACCAAAACCAGCAGATAACACCGCCACTAAACCAATGATGCCTGCAAGCTTACCGCTCTTAAACGCCAAAACTAAAGAGGTCACCATTAATAGAATTAAAACGGGCAGATGGGCAGCCAGTGATGCATTGGCATTGCCGCTTTCTTCAGCATCGCCACCCACTTCCCAACGATAACCTTCTGGAAGCTGCCAATTGCTAGATTCGATCACCTTTATGACTTTATTTGTTAAATCTAAAGGCGTGATATCCGAAGCGATATAAGCTTGAACAATATTCACCCGTTCACCATTTTGGCGAGTGATAGAGGTACTATCGGGTTCAATAACAAATTCACCAAAGGCGGCTGCGGGTGCCCACTCTCCATTAGGTAATACAATGGGGAATGTACGCAAATCCTCTAAGGTTTCTCTTTCTGAATTCGAATACTTTATCTTGACTGGCAGCTCAGTAATATCTTCTAAAATACTACCGGCTTCAACACCTTCATAAGCGCTACTTAATTGAGAAGCCACATCACTCAAGCGCAAACCCACTTGATTCAGTGCGCTTTCATCGGCATCAAACCATACTTTTGCCAAACCTGGGGAGACACTTGCGCGGGTATGCAAGGTACCGGTTTGCTTGGCAAGCATTGCCCGAAGCTCTTCACCAAGCTGTCTAAGCGTATTGGTTTCGGGGCCAAATAATCTAAACTCAATCGGTGATTCAACCGGTGGCCCTTGCGCAAACGCTTTAGCAACAATCTGAAGGTTTGGAAATTTCTTATCCAGATCATCCTGTAATTCATCAATCATCCGACCTGATTCGTCAGAGTCATGAACAGATACCACTACTTCAGCATAAAAAGGCGAATTGCTATTATTCATAATTTGGTTGTAATAAAACGATGGAATGCTATCGCCTATTGACCAAACTGTTTGAGTGACCTCCTCTTTTGCCAAAATATGCTGATCGATCTGTTTTACCCATTCGGCCGCAACAGGCACCGTAACGTTATTCGGGGACCACACTCTAATTTCAAACATGTCACGATCTGCGGCAGGGAAAAAGACTTTAGGCAATGATCCCACCACCATAACACCCGCAATACTCAAGATAGCCGCGGTACCAATCGCCATAAAAGGATGTTTTAAGCTTTTAAGTAGAAAAGCACTAAATCTCTGAGAGTAAGCTGGGCCTTGAATACCAACTTTCCACCATTGACTTCCACTATTTTGAGATAGTCGTTTTGACTCTAACCAAGCACTAAGCGCAGGAATAATGGTCATGGAAATTGCAAAAGAAAAGATCAGCGCTAAAATCACGCTAATAGAAATGGAACCTATAAAATCACCCGCCCCACCTTCTAATAATAAAATAGGCATGAAAGCAAAAATGGTCGTTAAGGTAGAGGCTAATAAAGGTGCAAATAGATGTTTTACTGACTGTTCAATCGCTTGGACAGGGCGACTGCCTCGCTCCATTCTTGATCTCACTTCATCGGTCATGACAATTGCATTATCGATCAATAAACCAATCGCGATAATCATACCGAAGATGGACATTTGTTGAATTTGCATATCCAGCAATTGCAAAGAAAACAAAACACAGGCCGCTGAAAGAGGTAAAGAGGTGGCAACAATAATCCCCGAACGCCAGCCCATAAAAAATAAAACGACCAGTAATACCGCGATAACACCTGCTAATAGATTTTGGCCTAATATTTGTAAGCGGCCTTCGGTATAATTGGCTTGCTCAAAGGCAATATGAAAATTAACCAGATGGCCTGTTTCTTCTTCCACTTTCACCAATTCTGATTTGATCCGCTCTGTCCAAGGACGAATCTGATTTTGAATCTGAATTCTCGCGGCGACGAGAATAACCTGCTCGCCATTAAAATAGGTCATGACATCTTCAGGTTGAACATGTGATTTGGAAACCGTCGCTATATCGCTTAAACGCGTATCTGCAGTATTACTGCGAATCGGCAAAGTACGAATTCGCTCTAGAGAATTAAATTCACCTCTCACTTCTATCGGTGACGCGGCATCTGGGCGCAGTAACCTACCCGCTACTTGTTTACTGTCGGAAGCATCGACCAGCTTAGCTAATTGACCAATCGTCATCCCCATATCTGCCAGCTCTGCGGGTGTCACTTCTACCAGAATTTCCTCAATGGGTTCACCATGGATACTAACGTATTCAGTACCTGACACCGCTTCTAACCTATCTTTTAATGTTTCAGCGACGCGATTCATCAAACTTAGTTGTGGCTCACCCTCACCATTCCAACTTAACGCTGTAATCAGGGTATATGCCGATGCGATACTTTCTTCTTCTTGGATTGATGGGGCCTTCGCACCCTCCGGGAGATTAGGCGTAACTTCTTTGACACGATCCCGAATTCGAGCAATGATCTGGCGGTTATTACTTCTTGTCACATTATCTTGCAATTCAATCGCGACAATCGAAACATTGGCCCGTGAGGTTGAATCGACTGTTTTAATTTCTGAAATACTTGCAATACTGGACTCAACAAGTTCCGTGATGGAAGACTCTACTAACCTGGCAGATGCACCCGGGAACTCGGTAATAACGGAAATATTACGCTGCGTAATACGCGGATCTTCTATTTTAGGCAGTGAGTTCCAAGAAGAAACGCCCGCAGCAACAATGACAATAAGTGTCATGACGAGGAGGTGTAAATTTCGATAATAAGCAGATGACCAATGAAAAGTCTTGGATTTTTGTTCACTCATCATTCTTGCTCCATAGCAGAATGGCTAGAAGCATTTAACCTGACAGTCTGACCGGCGACAACACGATGTGTGGATGCACTCACAACATACGGAAGCGTTTTATTCGATACCCCTCCTTTTACTTGAGCAAACTCCCCCTGAATTTGGATAACCTCAATAATCGTGCGTTCTATCACGGCAGTTTGATCACCATTTGAACTAGGTTTAGCCAAATAAACAGACCACAAACCTCGCCCGTATTCTGCCAATGCACTTAAGGGCAACCAAATACCTTCATCAAGTGCCAATTTGTTTTCTAAAACAACATGCACGAGCTCGCCCGAAATAAGCTGCTTACCTTGGTAATCTTGAGGTAATAAATAAATTTCTGATACACGTGATGTCGAAAGCGCTAAATTAATTCTATCAACAAGCGCAGTAAATATTTGATCATCATGCTCTACTTTTAAAGCATCGCCCTCTGAAAGCTCTCTCGCTACTTTGAGCGGTAGCCCAACCCTAAGCTCTGTTTTGCCGATTTCTTCAAGCAATAAAACAGACGCACCCGGATTTGTTGCGCGGCCTTCATCGGTCATTCTATCAATCACCACACCATCGAATGGTGCCATCAGCTTGGCTTTTCTAAGCTCAACATCCACACTGGCTTGCTGAGCAAGCACTAAAGCATACTCGGCATCAGCTGAATCTTTCCTTTGAAGGGCTTCATCTAACGCTTGTTCAGAAATGTTTCGTGAAGTCTTTAAACTCTGTGCACGCACTAAAGAAGACTTAGCTAATGTTTTAGCGGCTTCAGCTCTTGTTAAACCAGCTTCCAGTTCTTTTTTCTTTGCCCTTAATCGGTCAGTATCGAGAGTCGCTAAGATGTCACCCTTTTTAAAAACATCCCCTTCGCTTTTACGCACAGAGGTAATCACACCTGAAATATCGAAACCGACTTCAGCACGCTGGCCTGCCTCAATCCGACCGATATACCTTTCCCCATCAATTAAACCATGAATAGTTTTATCACCGATTATTTCAACCAATAAGGGTAAACTTTTTTCTGAATACGCTAAATCATCCGATTGGCTATAACGACTAAACCCTAAAGCTGACATAAGTACTAGAAAGAAACACAACACAACAAAAACAGGAGAATGCATAAAATTATCTCTGGTAGACATAAATGTTCCTTAAATACGAAGAGCTAATAAGTTTAGATTGAACTAGACAATTTATTGCATCTAGTTTGAACACGTTTTAAACATAATTCGACAAATAATAACTACAATAACATTTCCAAAAATGGAACAATCAAATAAAGATTAGTCCATTTTTATTAAAAACGAACTTTATTACCTAAATTCCAATATAAGCGTAAGCGTCACTAAATCCGCGTAATCCCCATCAAGAACTTCATGTGTTGAAATATAACTCCTAACCAACAACTTGTAGGAGTATCTCACAATGAAAAGAACCCCACGAAAAAGCCCTGCACAATAGCAATCACTGGTGAGCAAACAATCGCTATCAGGGTTGAGCGTCACCGATTTTTGCCGAGAGCACAAACTCAGTGAGAGCAGCTTTTATAAATGGCAGTCAGAATTTAGAAAAGCACCCAATGCCTTGTTTGAAGCCTATAAAAACGGCTACTTGGTGGTGGATGCTGCTCACCGAAGGGTGCGTTTACCAAAGCTGGGCATATTGGTTCGTAAGTTATAGACCCAAACATTCTCTGTGCAGTTTTCTTCTTGTAGCTTGTCCTTGACTGAACCTTTGGTGAAAAACAACACGTTAGTTTTTACACCTTGTGCGTAAAATACTGCCCCGCGCCAGATTTCGTCTCTGATGCATTCTTTTCTAATAAACCTTCGTATAAGTCACCTAAACCGTCTTTTTCTTCACTGTACCAATCTTTAATTTCATCAAAGCGCTTAATTATCTGTTCCAAATGACGCGGCTCCCTCAGGCGAGTTTGGGCATCCGCGTAAATTGCACTTATCAAGAGGTCTTCGCGTACCACTACCTCTTCGATTTTATCAGAACCTTCTGAGTCCTTGTTTTTTTACGACTTCGGTTCGTTTACCAGTAGAAAGAGCGAGCAATATAGATTTGTAGTCGTTCAGAAGATTAATACCTGACTTGCTATTTAAGTCTGTCCAACGGCAACCTTCAGGTAAAGAGTGACTTTTAAACATTCCAGCTTCGGTATTTTCATGCACCATTTTAATAAACAGTAACATAGTCGCTGTAGTTAATGCCGTCGTCACGGAGTACGTCGCATAGGTTCCAAAGTTTTTGTACGATGTCGTTATTGTTCATAGAGAGTAATTTCGTTGTTATCGAGCTTCATTAATTGAATAAGTTTGGGGTGTACAAAGAGCTTTTCTTTGCCCACTTGTAGTTCGTTTAAAACCCCAATCTCTGCTAATTGTTTTAGGTAAACGGATGCGGTTTGACGTTTCGCAATATCCCTATCTACCAGGTTTGCGATTCGGCAATAGGGTTGCTCAAAAATCACTTGGACCAGTTCGTGGCTGTAGATTTTAGGCAATGCTTGTCTGATATAGTCACCGGTGTTCTCCATCAATTGGCGAACAGCCGCAATTTTTTGCGTGGTCCAACTTGCTGTTTGCTCCACGCCTTTGAGCATATATAAAATCCACTCTTCCCAAGCGCCATCGCTCGTTACTTGCGTCAGCAAACGATAGTATTCGGCCCTGTTTTGCAGGATATAGCGACTTAAGTACAAAATTGGCAAGGTTAACAATTTCTGCTCGATTAAATAGAGCATATTGAGAATACGCCCTGTTCGGCCATTGCCATCGGTAAAGGGGTGTATTGCTTCAAACTGATAGTGGCTAACGGCCATTTTAATGAGAGGGTCAGTTTTAGTTAAAGGGTCCTCTTCTTCGGCATGTATAAACAGCTCCCAGTTTGTTAGCAGATCACGCAAACGTGACTCGCCTTCTGGTGGGGTGTAAATAATTTTACCCGTACTTTGATTGGCTAAGGTAGTGCCCGATACCTTTCTAATATCCATGTGCACGGCTTTGATGGTGCTACACACTTGTACAGCCGTATTGGTACACAAAGGCCTTTCCGCTAACTGAATAAAGCCCTCATACAGAGCTGTTCTGTACTGCAAGGCCTCTTTAGTTGCGGGGTCTGCGGCACTTTCTTCTTGCGCGTATTGAAACAACTTATCTGATGTGGTGACAATATTTTCAATTTCGGTACTGTCTTTCGCTTCAAGCAAAGGGAGTAAGTTAATCAACAAGGCTTGATTGGGTAGTAATTCGCCCGCTTGCTTCAGTTCCGCCAGGGCTGCTCGTGCTGAAATACAGGCTTTTAAAACGGCGATGGATTCTGTGGCATCCTTCGGTGGTGGAAGCTTAGGAATCGTATTGAAAGGCTTATCTGGCTGCCATGTCATATTTATTATTTCCATTTATTTCGACATAAATTGAGTATATGTCGATTGCATCGACACGTAAACAGAATATGTCGAATTTTCCCACCATTTTCGACATGTAAAGCAAGTCATGTATAGAAAAACACATTTTTTATACATTTCGCTCTAACAGACAGAGGTCAGCTTAAAAGCACTTAATCCGAGGCCTTACATACACGATCTAGGTTTGTCCTAATTTCTTAAGGCAATTCAATAATGAGTCAACATCACTACCGGAAATAACAATTCGTTGTCCTTCTTTATAGGTTTGGTCACCCGACTTATAGATATATTTTGCATCTACTATTCCTTCGTCCATTCAGCAGCTCTTAGCTCACCTGGCCGCACTCATTCGTTGCTTAACATGACTAGCAACATCCAACGCATCCCAAGATATACCCCCAAAGACAAAATTTTCTCTTTATTTTCATAATGATACTTGAGACGCCAGTATTTTGATCCGTTCGGATGAGCTAACAAATGTAGCCCCCTTCCATCACCAACCTTATATGGTTTCTCTTTTGGCAAAAGGGCTTTGATTTGGCTGTTGGTTAATTTACCGGGAGTCTTCTGTCTGCTCATGGGGACAATTCCTAAACCACACTGAATTTTTACCCCTAATTTATCCCCTTACAGAAAGATGCAACGATACTTTACGAGACGGCTTGAGACTAACAGACAAATGAAAATCGACGCTAAAGCCCCGTAGATATTGGACTTTGAGGCAATATGGACATTTATGGAATTGTTTGAGAAATATAAAATGGTAGACAATCACCTTTACGCATATATTTACCAAATACGCTTATATATTGAAGCGGCTCAGATTCATTTTCATATATTAGCACCTCTCTCAATTTGTATTCTTATCCCCGTAACACTTTCCCCACAGCTAAATATTAATACGGCCCTAAAATCTAGGCATCTAATATCGTTGTAGACCTCTTTAGGTACGCTAACTCACAACAAAATAATGTCACTATATATTGACAAAGTCAGCATTTAAAACTATATTGTCGCCATATAGCGACATAGCGAGTAATTTATGAGTACTTGGCGTTCAAAACTTGGAGCCTCTCTAAAAACCTTCCGCAAGAAAAAAAAATGGACTCAAGAGGATGTCTATTTAAAAACGGGTATACCTCGGCAAACTGTTTCTGAAATTGAAAATGGAAAGTTTGATGGCGCCCTATCGATTCTGGAGAAGTACATGCTTCTCGCAAATCGAGATCTAGAGGTTGTAGAAAAAGCGTCTGAATTTCCTCAACTGGATGAACTAAACAGTCTGTTTGGTGAAGATGATGATTAGTCTACCCGAATATATAAAACAAGTAGACGTTAGTGCCTTTGAAGAAGAGAGCGGACTTCTAACACAACCAGCACAATATTGTTTTCAGTATACGGGTAGTCAAGCTGTCTCACTAACTATGGATGCAAAGGATCAGACTTATAACAGGGGAGAAATTCACCCGGTTTTTTCACAAAATCTACCTGAAGGTTACGTGCGTCGTTTTATCTCAGAAAAGCTGGAACGTCACGCCAAAGTGAACGATTTATACCTGCTAGCCTTGCAACAAGACAGAGGAATCGGTCACCTTGCATTTAGTTCTGAGATTAAAACTGACCTAGAAGAACAGCTAAGTCTTTCTGACATTCTCTCATGGCAGGGAGAAAGCTCTGTATTTCCAGAGCTACTTAATAAGTATTACTTGGGTGGTTTTGCATCAGGCATTCAACCAAAAGTATTGTTATCAAACACTCGGGTAACCGCGGCACAAGAACACCTCATTGTTAAAAGCTTTGACGATGAATACCCTCTTCTAACGGTAAATGAATATGTTTGTATGGAAGCAGCCAGAGCAGCAGGCCTTGCTCCGCCAAAATGTTGGCTATCCGAGGATCTCAACACCTTTGTCATAGAAAGGTTTGATTATGAAGGTGAAGTTAAACTCGCATTCGAAGACTTTACTGTTTTGACGGGGTTAGAAAAGTACCGAGGTTCTTATGAAATGCTTTTGAAAGCTATTTCTCTCTTTACCAAAAGCCCGAATGAGTTGAAGCGTGGATACGAGTACATAGTATTTAATTGTTTAATAGGCAATGGTGATGCGCACCTAAAAAACTTTGCCGTGCAATACAAAAAGAATCGTGATGCTATCACCTTAACGCCACCCTATGATATTACCCATACATTGATTTATCCAACTATCGGAAAAAATATGGCTTTGAAAATGGCAGGGGCGAAATCGTACCCCCTTAAAGATGATCTGGTTAAATTGGGCTCATCTGCCAAAATCAATGAGCCTGAAAAAATCATTGAAAAGATGGCAGACTGCATCTCTGATTATATAAAGGAATCAAACGAAATATCCCTTATTAAGGAATTACGAGGATCTATAGAATCTTCTTTAAGAATGGCCTGCTCTTCAACTCTTTCAAAAACATTATACAGGCATGATAAGAAACGGAAATACGATTCAAACAACGATAGCGGCTTAGCTAAATAGCATCAGAGTTAATTTTCCAGACCACCATTTTTTGACCAAACATGGAGAGAATTGACTAACAAGGAATATTTTATGCTATTTATGCAATAGAAAAGAAACTTTGTAACAACTTATTTTTTAAAGGAAAAATAAATGGTGCCCGGGGCCG
>CAXBDA010000021.1:0-47043 GCA_963974595.1 uncultured Oleiphilus sp.
CAGATTGTGAGAGTTTTAGCCTCTTTTTTACCTCACGAAAGCGGAGAAGAGCCATTAGGGATAAAAAAGCCCCTAATGAAAGAGGCAAGTTTTTAAGCGACTGAGATTTTAGATGAGTTGGTTTTTGCATCCTGATTCGCTGGTTTTTGTTCAGGCGTTGATAGTGGGCGTTTGTGTTTAATATAAGCAGTGAGTGCTTGTTTTTCAGTGTCGGATAAAAATAGCCCTAACTTTGTTCGCCTGAACAGAATATCTTCAGGGGTGTTTGCCCATTCATGATCCATCAGATATTCGACTTCACTGGCGAATAGCTCGGCACCAAAATATTGCCCTAGGTCTTGATGGGATGTTTTGCCTTTTAAAAACTCAAGGCAAAGTAAACCATAGCTTTTAGCGAAACGATCTACTTCAGTGTGGGTTAACCAAGTATGTGTGTGACGTATTTGTATTTTAATGTCATGGAGGCTTTGGCCTAGCCTGGAGCTACCAGGGAGTGGTTCAAATGCAGACCAAGGGTCTGATGCTTCCGGAATAAATGGCGCAAGCTTTTCTAGCACTGCCTCAGCAAGTTTTCGGTAAGTGGTTATTTTCCCGCCATAAATAGAAATTAACGCATTTTTATCACTTTGCTTGTGTAAGGCGAGTGTATAGTCTCTTGTAATGACAGAAGGGTCTAAAGATTCATCATCGCAAAGAGGTCTGACGCCAGAATACGTTGACACAATATCATCCTGACTAATGGCAGTTTTGAAGTGCTGATTAAATACTTTCAGCAGGTAGTCCACTTCCCATTCATCAATAGATACTTCTTCAGGCTTACCAGTATATTCTTTATCTGTGGTACCAATAATTGAAAATTTATCTAGGTAGGGAAGTACAAATACCACGCGTTTATCTTCATTTTGTAAAATATAAGCTTCATCAAGGTCTTTCGCGCGTGGAACTATAATATGACTACCTTTAATAAGGCGAATGCGTCGCTGTGGCTTCACCGATGGAAGCGCGTCAGATAGAAATTTATTTAGCCATGGACCAGAGGCGTTGACAATATTGCGTGCTTTTATAGTGTAAGTTTGATTCGTCATTTTATTGAATAATTCAAGGTGCCATAACTGAAACTCATTATTGAAGTCTAGTTTCGTGCATTGCGTTTGGGTATGAATGCCAGCCCCTCTATTTCGGGCATCAATCGCATTGGTAATCACTAAACGTGCATCATCCACCCAGCAATCGTGGTATTGAAAGCCTTTTTTTATTTCTGCTTTAAAGGGGCTGGTTTGATCAAACTGAATTTTTTTGGCTTTAGGCAGTGTGTTGCGTTTACTCAGATGGTCGTATAGAAATAAGCCACATTGTATCATCCAGCTAGGCCTGAGATGTGGGCGGTGTGGCATAACAAACTTGAGCGGTGAAACCAAGTGGGCAGCTTTATTAAGTAAAACTTCTCGTTCAGCCAGCGCTTCTTTAACTAGACGAAACTCGTAATGCTCTAAATACCGTAAACCGCCATGAATCAACTTGCTGCTCGCAGAAGATGTGCCTGAGGCTAAATCATTTTGCTCGCATAAAAATACATTTAAGCCTCGGCCTGCTGCATCTGCTGCGATTCCGGTGCCATTGATGCCGCCACCAATAATTGCAAGGTCGAATACTGGGCATTCATTTTTCGTGGTGTTGTTTGGATTTAGAGAACTCATGGGCGCTTACCTTTCAATAAATAGTCATTTACGAAACTATTATGTCATAAAACGAACATTTATCATTATAAATGTTTTAAAACTTATTAAAACTTCATCACATTTTTGGTAAATGATGCATTTGTTTTGCTTTAAAGCGGTTAAAATGATGCACTTAATAAAAATAAGGTATGCAGTGTTAGCGAGCAATTGTATTATGAGCCCTAACAAGGAATTATTTGCAAGAGTGGTTTAATCGCTCAAGGTGATAAGTGTTTCTTTGAATGTTGAGTTATGAAAATTATTGGGGTGGTAATGCCGGTTCAGACCTTGAGTGTTTTAACAAACGCTCAAGGCTACGTTATTTTTTAAGAGGATCTGTTTAATATTTTCCGAAGGCTCAGTGCTAGTAAATACATGATTAACTTCAGAAATATTACCAAGGCGAGTCATTGCATCCCGGCCAAACTTGGAATGATCTGCGGCTAGAAAAATATGCCTGGAATTGTTGATGATAGCTTTAGAGACACGAACTTCTTGATAATCAAAGTCGAGCAGGTCACCGCTTTCATCAATACCACTAATGCCGATGATCGCATAATCCACTTTGAACTGACTGACGAAATCGATGGTAGCTTCACCCATGACACCACCATCACGGTTTCTGACAACACCACCAGCAATGATGATTTTAAAGTCGTCTTTGGTACTCATTATGCTGGCGACATGCAGGTTATTGGTGATGATTGTAAGATCTTGGTGTTTGAGCAATGCTTGTGCGATTGTTTCGGTTGTTGTACCGATATTAATGAATATAGAAGATTGATCCGGGATTTCATTGGCAATCTTCTCAGCGATTCGTTGCTTTTCTTTTAAAAATGCAACCTTTCGATTTGAGTAAGGCGTATTTAGAATAGTCGAACTTAAACCAGCGCCACCATGAAAACGTTGGATTTTATGTTCGTTATCGAGTTCTTTTAAGTCTCGGCGAATAGTTTGAGGTGTGACATCAAATGTTGTTGCCAGCTCCTCAATCGTAGCAAACCCAGAGCTGTTTACAATTTCAATGATTCGAGCATGTCGTTCAGTTTGTTTCATAGTGATTTAATGTCTTTAAAATATAAAAGGAAAAAAGTATGGCGCATTATATTCTCTCAATCGATCAGGGTACAACTAGCTCGCGCGCCTTGTTATTTGATAAAAAAGGCCATGTAACGATGACTGCTCAGGCAGAATTCAAACAGTACTTTCCGAAGGACGGTTGGGTAGAGCACGATCCTGAAGAAATATGGCAAACAAGCTTACACGTGTGTCATCAAGTACTCAAAAGTTTAGATGCAGAGCGTGACACGGTTGTCGGTATCGGTATCACAAATCAACGTGAAACGACCTTGGTTTGGGATAGAAAAACCGGTAAAACACTCTATAACGCGATCGTATGGCAGGATCGACGAACCTCTGAATTTTGTCAGTCATTAAAAGAACAAGGTCATGAAGAAAGTATTTCTGCTAAAACAGGTTTACTTATAGATCCTTACTTTTCTGCGAGTAAGATTCGTTGGATTCTTGAAAATGTCGAAGGTGCACGCGAACGCGCTGAAAAGGGCGAATTGGCATTCGGAACTGTCGATACCTTTTTGTTATGGCGTTTAACCAATGGCGCATCACACGCTACCGATGCGACAAATGCATCTCGAACCTCCTTATTCAATATTCATACTCAAGAATGGGATGATGCGCTTTTGACACTGTTTGATATACCTAGAGCGCTTTTACCGGAGGTGAAGGATAGTAGTGCAGAATTTGGCATTACCGCCGAGTCTATATTCGAAAAAAATATGCCTATATTAGGTATGATCGGAGATCAGCAGTCTGCTTTAGTCGGTCAGGCTTGTTTTACACCCGGTATGATTAAAAGCACGTATGGAACCGGTTGCTTTATGATTGCTAATACGGGTAAAAAGCCGCTTAAATCGAATAACCGCTTACTCACCACGATAGCCTATCGAATCAATAATGAAGTGACTTATGCTTTGGAAGGTAGCATTTTCGTAGCGGGTGCCGCTGTACAGTGGTTACGCGATGGCTTAAAGCTTATTTCCCATGCAAGTGAAACGGCTGATATGGCAAAAAAAGTAGGCTATCACAATGCTGTTTATTTAGTGCCTGCTTTCACAGGCTTAGGTGCACCATATTGGGATCCTAATGCGAGAGGAGCGTTATTCGGGCTTACTCGAGATACCGGTATTGAGGAAATCGTCACTGCGGGTTTGCAATCTGTTTGTTATCAGACTCGCGATTTACTGGTCGCCATGGAAAAAGACGGGGCAGATGTTAAAACACTTAGGGTCGATGGCGGTATGGTGGTCAATGACTGGGTGGTCCAATTTTTGGCTGATCTTCTCGATGTATCGGTAGACCGTCCGGAAATTATCGAAACCACGGCGTTGGGTGCAGCCTATATGGCCGGTCTAAAAGCCGGTGTTTATAAAAGTACCGAGCAGATATCCGATATGTGGCATCTTGAAAAGCGCTTTACTCCTGATATTTGCCAGTCCGATGCACAGAAATTATACGATGGCTGGTTAGATGCGGTGACACGGGTTAAGTCATCCACTTAGCAGGTGTGCAGTATAGAGATCTGATCAAGTTAGTTGATAAATCATCATGCTGGACTAACCTGAATTAAGTGCGCCAATAGTGGTGGTATTTTTTGAGTTGATTATTATATGCTGCCGGGATTTCTGGATGCAATGAAACGGGTACTTGCCTCATTTATATTAAGCATAATGATGCTTGCACCTGCCTGGTCTTTAGAGAGCGTTACGCTTCAGTTAAAATGGCAGCACCAGTTCCAGTTTGCAGGTTATTATGCCGCTATCAGTCAAGGCTACTATCGCGAAGCGGGGTTAGATGTCACGCTTCGTGAAGCTCAGCCATACGAAGACCCTGTTCAGTATGTCTTGAACGGTAATGCAGAGTTTGGCGTTGGTACCAGTGAACTTTTACTTTTGCATCACTTTAATCAACCTGTGATTGTTTTAGCGGTTATTTTCCAGCACTCGCCATTAGCACTTATTGTGCCTAATGTGAGTAACAAACAAGACACATTTTTGCCCTATCAATATATTCAGGATTTAAAAGATAAGCCGGTAATGATGGAAGCCAGCTCGGCTGAATTGTTGGCGTATTTAGCGCGCGAAGGTTTAACTCGGGAAAAACTGAACCTGATAGATCATACTTTCGATATCCAAGACACCTTGGAGGGTAAAGCTGCTGCCATGTCTGGTTATGTGACCGATGAACCATTTCTTCTTCAGGAACAAAATATTCCTTATCAGATATTCAAACCTATTATGGGGGGGATAGACTTTTATGGCGATAACTTATTCACCACTCAGAGTCAGCTAGAAACACACCCCAAAAGAGTACAAGCATTTCGAGAAGCGAGCCTGAAAGGTTGGCAGTATGCAGTGGCACACCCTGAAGAAATTATTGACTTGATCTACGGCCAATATAGCCAGCGGCACTCACCTGAACATCTGGCGTTTGAAGCGGAACAAATGCAGGATTTGATGCGTCCAGATTTGGTTGAAGTCGGTTACATGTATGAAGGGCGCTGGAAACACATTGGGCAGACTTATGCTCAACAAAATATGCTGCCGGATGATTATAAACTGGATGGTTTTTTATATGAGCCAAGTACGGAAAAATTTGCTTATCTGGTAAAAGATTGGATAAGTATCGCCAGTCTTGTGGCAGTTTTTATGTGTTCACTTATTGCTTTATTCTGGTATTTTAATCGGGCTTTAAAAAGAAAGGCTAAATGGTTAAATGCCATCTTAAATAATGCACCTTCTTCATTAATTGTCTTGGATCAGGATGCCAAAGTATTGCGCTGGAACCAGCAAGCCGCAGCCACATTCGGTTGGTCATATGATGAAGTCAACGGCAAAGTAATTTATGACTTTTTGGTGCCTTTGCCAAATCAGTCTAAATTAAGAGAGGGCTTTCAGAAAGTGCTGAACGACGGCGATAGTATATCTGAACAGCACTGGTGTTATACAAAATCGGGGAAGGTGATCTTGTGTGATTGGAGAAACACACCGTTAGAGTCTGATAGAGTGATTGTCATGGTGTCGGATATTACCAAGCAAAAAGAGCTAGAAGATCGCTTGAGTCAGATGGCTCATTCTGATGCCTTAACGGGGCTTGCAAATAGAACATTGTTTTTTCAGAAATCAGATGAAGCGATCTCATTAGCGAAACGCCGAAAAGAAAAAGTGGCCTTACTTTTTATAGATCTGGATGATTTTAAAATTGTAAATGACCAATATGGTCATGAGTTTGGTGATGTTGTGCTTTGTGAGGTCGTCCAGCGTATTAAAATGGCGGTGCGTGAAGCTGATATGTTAGCGCGTATTGGTGGGGATGAGTTTGTGCTGATTCTTCATGATTGTGAAGATTACTCCAGAGCGATGCAGGTTGCAGAAAAAGTACTCTTTCATTTAGAACGGCCCATTCAGGTTAGCGGCTTAACTGTCGTTGTTGGTGGTAGTATCGGTATTAGTTTTTATCCGGATGATGGTAAAAAAACGGCAGAGCTTCTTAAGTCTGCAAGCAGGGCAATGTATGACGTTAAACAGAAACAAAAAAATAGTATTGGTCTAGCGAGTAGTAATCACATACGACAGTAAAGTTTTATCTCACGTACTCGTAGAACAACTATTTTATTTGGGCGTTGTATTATATTCATCTTTTTGTAGAAATAAATCTAACCATTCTGAATGATCCGTTCCATTAAATAACTCGTCAATATTTTCAAACCAGTTCATATGCATTAAAGATTTTTTAGCCGGATCTGTGAGAAGCAGTTTTATTGAGTGGCTGTAGTGAGCTAATGCAAGCGGAATTGTGTCATTTTTAAGAAGGCATTGAGCAAGAGTGTAAGCCATCGAAAAAGACGTTGTTACGCCTTGCCCGGCACTATAATGAAAAGAGTAGGCAGCATCTCCAATCAATACTAAGTTCCCATGGTTTAGCTTTTCTGTGGTATTCATTTTGAAGGTATACCAAGGTAAATTGGCTGGTTGGAGATTAATGTTATCGCCATTTTTACTTAATAAATCATTTAAATACGGAATGGCTTCTGCCGGTGTTTTTCCTTTAAACGCGCCAGATTCGAGGCACTTGTCGGTCATTTCTATCACCACCACTTGCTGGTGTTTAGTTAGAGGGTAAGAGGTTAATAGCGTGACACCTTCTGCTGAGTTAAACGCATAAAAGCAAGCTTGTGTTCTTTCTTGTTGTGAATTATTGGTAAACCATGAAAATTTCAGTTTTGCTTTATGCTCTTTTGCTTGTAATTCCTCTTTAAATTGAGATCGTGCAATACTGCTTATACCGTCAGAAGCGATCACTAGGTCATATTCTTCTTGAAGTGCTGGTAAGTTCTTCGCCAGTATTTTTTTATTAATCAGTTTAATGTCTAAGGCCTTTGCTTTGTTCCTTAAATATTCAAGCAACTGGGTACGTGTGACACTAAAACCTTCAGAAAACGGTAATGTCCGTTCCTGATAGTTCGTCTTAAACAGAGCTTCGGTAATGATCGGTGTCGCTTTACCGCAGAATAAGTGCTGATAAAAATCAGGGTCTATCCTTCCGAGCAAAATTGAGTCTAGTTTTTGAAGGGTATAACCTAAACCAAACGAATTCATAGATTCGTGCTGGGCTTCAAAAATTGAAATAGCACACTTTGGTTTGTGTGTTTTTAAATAGTTTGCAAAGTAAAGCCCAGCGGGGCCGCCGCCAATAATCGCGATGTTCATATTATCTAATCCTATCAAAAACTACGTCCGTGTTAGTTACAGCATGATTTTCTTAGCTACGAGTTGAGGTCATTAATTTATTATGCGCAACCTTACATCGTAAAGATTTGAAGTCAAGATATTTAGTATTTGTCTTTTGATTAAAAGGCCTTATCCAAGGTTGCTTTTGCTTGCCTCACTTTATTAAACATATTGGCACAGCCTCCTTTGTCAGGGTGGTGTTTTTGGGCCAGCCGCTTATATTGCTCTTTAATCATTTTGGCATCGGCTTCTAGTGGAAGATGGAGGATTTTAAGCGCTGCTTGTTTTTGATCCTGTGCTAAATACTTTGTCCAAAAAGATTTAAGCATATCGGTTATATCATCTTCCTGAGTCTCAAAATAATGTTTGGGATCGAGGTAGTAACGTGCAAGTGGGTCGGACGCCTCTAAACAGGCTTGTGTTGCTGTCGGGTTAATAGCCGAGTGTTGATCAGCAAGCACAAAGCGTTCAACTCTGACAGACTGGATGATAAGTCGGTATTTTTTATCTTGTACATATTGGCTTTTAAGGTGGTATAGCGCATGCATACATAAAAAGTGTGCATGAAATAAATCTTTTGCATTGGCTAATTCAAAATTATCGAAGGGAGGTATCCGGCTTTCTTGTAAGTGTTTGATAATTTGATGTTCATTGCTTTGAGGAACGCTATTTAAATAATGGTCAATTTCTTTAAGTATAGGGTCTAAGTAGGGGTTTAATGTTTTCATGAGCCTATTCGTTGAAATATTTTTTTCTATCTTACAGTCTTTAATTTTACTGTCTATTAAATAGGCGGTTTTTCAACCCCCTTATTAGCTTATCCATGACTTCATGCTTCACTCTCCTATATAATGTCGCGCTTTGAGTACTTGTTTATCGTTTGTTTATTGCTAGTTCATCGATAGACAGGCATTTATTAAGATGATTATACAATGTTAAAGCTTGGGAATCCGTAATGCAGTCTTTATCCATTAATGAAAAATATGAACTTAATAAGTTGCAGAAGCGATTACGCTCTGGGGTAGGGAAGGCCATTGCTGATTTTAATATGATCGAGGAAGGCGATCGTGTCATGGTTTGTCTGTCTGGTGGCAAAGATAGTTTTACCATGCTGCAAATTTTAATGAGCCTGCAAAAAAGTGCGCCGATTCATTTTGATCTAGTGGCGGTTAATATGGATCAAAAACAACCAGGCTTTCCTGAACATATTCTTCCGGAATATTTAGATGATTTGGGTATCGAATATTATATTATCGACCGGGATACCTATTCGATCGTTAAATCAAAAATTCCAGAAGGTAAAACAACCTGTGGTTTATGTTCGCGTTTACGTCGTGGTACTTTGTATGCGTTTGCGGAAGAAATTAAAGCGACTAAGATCGCGCTTGGTCACCATAAAGATGATATCGTGCAAACCTTATTTTTGAATATGTTTCATGGCTCGCGTTTATCGGCTATGCCACCCAAACTACTTTCCGATGATAAACGTAATGTGGTGATTCGCCCTTTAGCCTATTGTCGAGAAAAAGATATTGAGCAGTTTTCTGAGATTATGCAATATCCCATTATTCCCTGTAATTTATGTGGCTCTCAGGAAAATCTTCAGCGGCAGATGGTTAAGCAAATGTTAGTCGATTGGGAAAAACAGCACCCATCACGAATCGAGTCTATCTTTAACTCCATACAAAATGTCTCGCCCTCTCAATTGGCAGATACGCAGTTATTTGATTTCGAAACATTAAAGATTGATCGATTAGGTGAGCGAAAAGAATATGAGTATGGTTTAGAACAAAATATATCATCTTCTAGAGACACGCCTACCGACAAACCTATAGAAGATGCTGTACAAATTTTAGAAATTCAGACTCACTAAGAATCTGGATGGTAGCCATGTCTAATCAATTTTAATTACCAATTAATCAGTTTTTGTTCTGAGCGTGTGAGCAATAACCATTGAGAACTTTGTTCTTCTTCCTCTTCTTGCCAGCCCGAAGCAGAGCAGCGAATTTCTAAATCGGCTTCTTCCAGCAAGCTTCTAGCACAGCTTTCATCGTTATCCCATTGGCTGATATTATTTTTTATCCAGACGCTAGAAAATGCTTTGCCAGCCGCATTCGGGGTGATAACAAGATCGGAGCAAGTGTTCTCATGATAAACCTTTGCTTGTATAGGTTTACCTTTTGCAAAGATTTGAGCCGCGTGCGAAGGAAGCTCTACCATCGAAAAATGTTTATTAAGCCATTGAGACAGTATGTTCATATCCGCTTGTTTGACATAAATCTCGATATCGGGCGTTTTCATCTTAGTTATCCATAAAGTGTTGTAAGCGAGCTAATAATAATCGTATATAGCAATAAAAAGCTAATAAACCACTAGGTACGCTAAAAACCAAACCGACTAGAGCGAGTAACTCTTGTTTATCAGAATCTGGCAGTAATATATCCACATAAAGCACTGTCCCTAAGCTGACTAAAAAAATAACTGAGCTGAGCGTGAAATATTTAAAATAATAGACTTGATGCTTCTTAGGTGTTTTTTTATTTTGCGCCATTGAGCTTATCCGAGTGGAAATTTGAAAACTTATTATGTGCGAATAAAAATATCAAATTGAATATCTATAGTAATGTTTAAGGTCATTAAGCTTTCTATATGTTGTTTCTTTTCTTGAGTGCATCGCCAGTAGTGTGGTGTCATTTTAAGTAATGATACTATCTCGGATGCGCTATTGAGTGTTTTGTAGTCCCGGAATGACAGTTTTTCTAGATGGTTTATTTCCCCCTGCACGGTAGAAAAGTCTTTAGTGGTTTCATCTTTTAGCGTGTCATATAGCTCTTTTCGTAATTCAATTAAATGCTCAGCGCCGGTTGTCGCCATAACAAAAATGCCACCAGGTTTTAGAATTCGCTTTATTTCTTGTAGATCGAAATGGAAGAAAAGGCCCGTCACTAAGTTTTGTGAGTGGTTGCTAATAGGTATACGAGCCAGGCTTGCGACAAGCCATTGGATATCTTTCGTCTTTTTACAGGCTGCTTTAATCGCAGGTGTTGATATGTCCAGGCCTATGCTGTTGAAGCTTTTGAATTGTTCGGTAAGTTGAGGCGATGTAGAAAAAGCTTGGTGTAGCTTGTTAGTATAAAAACCTTCACCACAAGCTAAGTCGCAATAGTTAAATTCAGCCTCGTTGTTGTTTTTCACTTGTGTGGTTGAATGCGAAATATGCTTTAAGCACTCTTCTTGTAAAAACTGATTAATGCCATCGTAAAACCCACTGCTTAGAAAATGCGTTCTGGCTTGAACCATGTCTAATGTGTCGCCAGGATGTTTGCTCTTTTTATGTTGGCTTAGTAGTAAATTTAAATAACCTTGTTTAGCAAAATCAAAAAGGTGATGTTGCTGACAGGTCACACTCTGGTTTTTAGTTTGAGTGCCGGAATCTGACATCAAATCTTCAGAGCAAACAGGGCATATAAGCGCGTATTTCATTATCAATCAACTATGCCAAGAGTTCGACAAGAATCGCTTCATATATTTTTGAAAGATCGTCTAAATCTTGAACGCTTACACATTCATCAATTTGATGAATCGTGGCATTCAAAGGGCCAAGCTCGAGTACTTGCGCGCCCGTCGGGGCAATAAATCGGCCATCTGATGTGCCGCCAGAGGTCGACAGTTCAGCTTCAATACCTTTTATCTCAGCGATGGCTTTAACCGCGGCATCAACTAATGGCCCTGCTGGCGTGAGAAAAGGCTCACCACTCAGATTCCATTCAAGTTCATAGGGTACTTTATGTTTATCTAAAATAGCATGCACACTTGTTTTTAATTGCTTTGCTGTCAGTTCAGTTGAAAAACGGAAGTTGAATAGTAACTCGACAGTACCTGGTATGACATTCGTTGCGCCGGTTCCTGAATTCATATTGGTGATTTGAAAAGATGTTGCCGGGAAAAAGTCGTTGCCTTCATCCCATGTGATATTACATAGCTCGTTCAAGGCAGGTGTTGCTATGTGTATAGGGTTATTGGCAAGGTGAGGATAGGCCACATGGCCTTGTTTGCCTTTGATAATAAGTTTGCCATTGAGTGAACCACGTCGGCCATTTTTAATAACATCGCCTAAAATCTTGGTACTAGAGGGTTCGCCAACTAAGCACCAGTCCATTTTTTCATTTCTGGCTTCTAAGGTTTCAACAACTTTAACGGTACCGTTTTTGGCTGGGCCTTCTTCATCGCTGGTTATTAAGTAGGCAATAGATCCTTTGTGATCAGGGTGCTTTTTGATGAAGCGTTCACAGGCTGTTATGAATGCCGCTAAGCTGCCTTTCATGTCTGCAGCACCTCTGCCGTGAAGCATGCCATCTTTTATGATTGCTTCAAACGGTGGGTGCGTCCATTCTTTTAACGGGCCGGTAGGGACTACATCGGTATGGCCAGCAAAAGCCAAAACCGGGCCGTCAGTTCCTTTTCGAGCCCATAGATTGGTGACCTCGTCAAACTGCATGGTCTCACTAGAAAAGCCAATAGGCTGTAAGTGACACATGAGTATTTCTTGGCAGGCTGCATCTTCAGGGGTGACCGACTTTTGCTGAATCAGTTTTTGAGCCAGAAGTAGAGTGTTGCTTAATTGCGCTGCCATAGGAAACTCACGTTGATTATTTAAAAAAGATTACTTAACTAAAAGAGAACACAAATGAGAGTCTGAAAATGGCTCTCATTTGTGTTTGTTATGACGACTTAATTATTAGCATGAAGTGCTTCATTTAATTCAATAGCGGTTTTATTGGTTAAGCATTCAACTTGACCATTGGTTGAATTTCTTCGGAAAAGCAAATCAGGTGAGCCAGCTAGATCACGTGCTTTAGCTGTTTTTACGATTTGGTTGTTATTATCTAACATCACGACTTTTGTTCCGGCGGTGATGTATAGACCAGATTCAATGGTGCAGCGATCACCCAGCGGGATGCCAATACCTGCATTCGCACCAATCAAGCTGTTTTCACCAACGGATATAATAATGTTGCCGCCGCCAGACAAGGTGCCCATGGTTGAACAGCCGCCGCCTAGATCAGACCCTTTACCTACCATGACGCCTGCAGATATACGCCCTTCAATCATCGAGGTACCTTCTGTTCCGGCATTAAAATTAACAAACCCTTCGTGCATGATGGTAGTGCCTTCACCAATATAGGCACCCAGGCGAACTCGCGATGCATCGGCAATGCGCACGCCTGCAGGCACAACATAGTCTGTCATTTGCGGGAACTTATCGACAGATTTAACTTCAAGTAATTCACCATTACAGCGAGCATTTAGCTGCTTTTCAGTTAATTCAGTAAGGTCAATCGGGCCTTTATTTGTCCAGGCAACATTCGGTAGCAACGCAAAAATGCCTGTGAGATTAATGCCATGAGGTTTGACCAAGCGGTGTGATAATAGGTGTAGTTTTAAATAAACTTCGGGCGTGCTGGTAGCTGTGTCATCTGACTCAATGATAACTAAAACTGCTTGCTGTTTAGATGCGCTTAGTGAGCTGGCCAGTGTCGCTATTTGCGTATGGCTTGATTGACTGAGTGTGTTTAGGTGATCTTCCGATAATTCTTGAGTTACATTGCCAGACTCAAGACTTAATGATGATCTGATTTTAGTAACGATATCTGCTTCAGGTTTGAAGAGTGGGTTAGGATAAAAGGTGTCTAACCAGTCACCTTTAGCGTTTTTTGTTCCAATACCCAAGCCGAGTGCAATTGTCATAGTAAGTTTCCTTATTGCTTTTTCTTAAAGAATAAAAAGGTGCAGTTTAGATGCGATTTTTAGAAAAGTGTTTGATACAGAGTTTCATCAAAACCAAGATGTAATTTCCCATCAACAAGTAGCGCCGGTCTTTTAATGAGAGAGGGGTTGGTTTGCATTAAATGAATAGCTTTTGATGGCTCGATGTCCGACTTGTCTTCATCACTCAACTTTCGCCAAGTGGTACCGCGTTTATTGATGACTTCATCCCATGCTTTTTGAGATAGCCATTCGCTCAATGTTGTTTCATCAATACCGTGTTTCTTGTAGTCATGAAACTCAAAGTTGATATTATTAGATTCAAGCCAGGTCATGGCTTTTTTCATTGTTTGGCAGTTTTTTATGCCATATATTTTTACTGAACTCATGGTGTTCTCTATTGCAAATGTTAGAGGATTTTTTATTGACAGCTCATCACAAAGCGTTTGATACGTTTTGCTGCTTCAATGCAATCTTCTTCTGAAGCAACGAGAGCCATACGTATTCTGTTCGCACCGGGATTTAATTTATCGACTGTACGAGATAAATAGCTTCCAGGCAGTACTGTGACATGTTCATGCTCATAGAGTTTTTGAGCGAATGCTTCATCTGAAATATTTGTTTCGGGCCATAAGTAAAAACTGGCATCGCTTTGAGTGATATTCATAACCGGGCTCAATATGTCTAAAACAGCCTTGAATTTATGTCGGTATCGCTCTCGATTTAATAGAACATGTGTTTCATCATTCCAGGCAACAATACTCGCAAGTTGGTTTTGAACTGACATCGCAGAGCCGTGATAAGTACGATATTTGAGAAAGTCAGCCATAATCTCGGCATCACCAGCGACAAAGCCAGAGCGAAGGCCCGGCAGGTTAGAGCGTTTTGATAAGCTATGGAAAACAACGCAGCGTTTATAGTTGTGTCTACCAAGTTGAGCGCATGCTTCTAACAAACCGACGGGTTTATGATCTTCTTGGCAATATATTTCTGAATAACATTCATCAGAAGCAATGATAAAGTTGTATTTATCAGCAAGGTTAATGAGTTTTTTTAGTGTTTCGATAGGTGTGACTGCACCTGTCGGGTTACCTGGCGAACAAATAAATAAAATCTGGCAGCGCTTCCAAATATTCTCAGATACTGAATCATAATCAGGGATAAAGTGTTTCTCTTCGAGAATCGGTAAGAAGTGGAGGTCTGCACCGGCTAAATAACTTGCGCCTTCATATATTTGATAAAAAGGATTCGGACTAATCACGAGTGGGGATGTTGTTCGATCAATAACAGCTTGTGTGAATGCAAATAAAGCTTCGCGTGTACCATTAACCGGTAAAATTTGTGATTCACTATTGAGTGATGCTAGCTCAAAGCGTTTGCATGCCCAGTTGGACATGGCGTCTCGTAAGGCAGGTAGACCTTTAGTGCTGGGATAGATGGATATTTTATGTATTTTTTCATGCAATTCATCTAACACAATTTGCGGTGAAGGGTGCTTCGGTTCACCGATAGATAGGGAAATAGGTCTTAGGTCTGGATTGGGTGTGACTTGAGTCAATAAAGCGTTTAACTTTTCAAAAGGATAGGCTTGTAGCTTTTTTAAATCTGGATTCATGAGTTTATTTCTACTTGTTCATCTAGTTGTGTGCATATTTCGTATTGAAGTGTCTCACAAAGTGACGCTTCGCTAATGGGTTCACCCTTTGAGTCTGATATAAAAAATACATCTTCTACTCGCTCACCTAAGGTTGCAATTCTAGCGTTTATCAATGTTAACTGATGCTTTAGGAGGATTTGGCCTATTCGCGCCAAGAGCCCAGGTCGATCTGGTGTGACAACTTCCATGACCGTCCGCAGGTTGATCATGTCGTTGCTGAACGTTACTTCAGTCGGGAATGAGAAATGTTTCAACTGGCGTGGGGTTCTGCGTTGAATGATTTCAGGGTAATCTTCAGGGTCATCAAGTTCTTCGAATAGTTTTTGTCTAACGTGCTCGCGCCTATCGGTATCTTTCGCTAATGATTGATGGTGTGCATCCGTGACAATAAAGTTACTTAGATTAAAATCGCCGCGAGAGGCGCTGATTCGTGCATTTAAAACATTCAGGTTCAGTTGTTCCAAGACTGCTGTAGTGGCCGCGAATAGGTCATTTTTTGAGGGAATATAAACCATGATCTGGCTAAAACCATCACCAAATTGAGTGTTGGTGTCGCGAATAATAATCAGAGGGTCTTTAGAGTCACCATGTGTCAGCACCTCCGATATTTGCCAAACAATATCGGAGGTGGAGTCTTGTAAAAAATAATCATCTTCGAACGAGTCGAGTAAGTTATCTACTTCTTTTGCAGCAAAACCTTGATCGAATAACAGTGTTCTAACTTCTTGCTTGGTTGCCCATATCCAGTCATTTCTGTCTACCGGCCTTTCTACCCCTCTGCGAATAGCGCGACGAGTTTCAATATACAGTTGTTGTAATAAGGTGGCTCGCCAACTACTCCATAAATTTGGGTTGGTTGCAGCTATATCACATACCGTAAGTACATAAAGATATTCTAGATGGGTTAAGCTCGGTATTCTCTTTGCGAATTCATGAATAACTTCAGGGTCATCAATGTCTCGTTTTTGCGCGGTCATCGATAGTAGGAGATGATGCTCAACGAGCCAAGACACAAGTTTGGTGTCACGCTCACTAAAATAGTGATGTTCACAGAAATCCAATGCATCAACAGCGCCTAACTCTGAATGATCTCCGCCACGACCTTTTGCAATATCATGAAATAAACCGGCAACATAGAGGATTTCTCTTTTCGGAATATTTTTGAGTAGCCTTGATGCTAAGGGGAATTCTTTTTGAGAGCTTGGTTGCTCTAATTGAATTAAGTTTTTAATGAGTCGAATGGTATGCGCATCAACGGTATAACAATGAAATAAATCATGCTGCATTTGTCCGATAATTTGCCCAAATGGAGGGAGATAGCGGCCTAGCACATTATACTTAAGCATGGCATTTAAGGTTTCATGCAAATTATGTGGTGTTCTAAGAATTTCCAAGAACAATGTTGTGTTTGCTAAATCGTTTCGAAAGCTATCATCAATTAAGTATTTGTGCTCACGCATTTGTCGAATAGTGGTTGTTTTTATGCCATTGCAGTGAGGGTTTTGAGCTAAAAGCAAAAAGATCTCGATGAGAGCGTAGGGCGACTTTTCGAATACTTTGTCATTAACCGCTTCAATATAACCGCGACTTATCTGAAAACGCTTATTAAGTTTTTGAACTTCCTGTTTTCGATCTGGATTCAGGTAGAATTCATCAAAGTACTGAAGGATAACATCGGTAAGCTCGGCAAGACCTAGAACAACTCTAAAATAGCGCTGCATCATTTGTTCTACGGCTAACTTTTTAGTGTTATCTGTAAAACCCAGAATTTCTGATAGCTTTTTTTGGTGTTCAAAAAGCAGCCGGTTTTCATTGCGGTCAGCAATCATTTGTAAGCCATATCTTAGGCGACATAAAAATGCCTCACCTTTGACGAGCATGGTGAACTCTTCATCTGTCAGGTAGTGATACCTGGAACGAATAGAGGGAGCCTCTGCGCCAAAGTGACGTTTTGTAATCCATGCTAATGTTTGAATGTCTCTTAGTGTGCCTGGTGAAGACTTAAGGTTGGGTTCTAAGTTGTATTCAGTGCCGCTATACTTGTTGTGTCGTTCTTTCTGTTCTTCTCTTTTAGCTAAGAAATATTCTTTTGAGGTATAAACCTCATCAGAATAGATCCGAGATGTGAGTGTTTTTAATAAACTATCTTGGCCTGAAATAGTGCGTGTCTCTAGCAGATTTGTTGCAATAGTAACGTCTTCTCGAGCAGAGCTAATACATTCTTCAATGGTTCTGACGCTGTGACCAATATCGAGCTTAAGGTCCCATATTAAAGTAATGAAAGATGAAATATCTTCGCCTAATTGATCATTAAGCTCACTTTTTATAAGTATTAATAAGTCTATGTCTGAGTGAGGCTGAAGTTCGCCACGACCATATCCACCTACAGCAATCAAGCTTATGTCTTCATTAAATTTGTATCTTGCCCATAATGCATCGAGTATTTGATCTATTAACCAAGCTTTTAAGGCGAGCAATGCTTGAATGTCTGCACCTTTGAGGTACATATCATCAAAAATCACTTTTGTTTTTGCAAGCAGGTTTTTGACATCTTTAGCGGGGGTTTTGGTTTCGCTAAGAATCGAAAAGCTTTGTGGGTGATTGAGTTCAGCTTTGTCTAAAAAGCCAGGTAAAAGCGGATTGTTGGATAAGCCTAACTGAAGAATACCCAAATGAAGCAAGTTCAAGTCGACATGATCCGTTAGCATCTTGTTGCTTGCTTGTTTGGTAGAGTGTGAACTTGTATTGCTTATAATTGTCATGCTTAAGCTACGCGACTCGCCTCAGATTGGACCATATTTGATCGTAAATTAGTTGAATACAGGTTTTTCTTCTTCACGAAGAGTAAGTATCTCAAATCCATCGGCAGTTACTAAGATGGTATGTTCCCACTGCGCTGATAACTTGTGATCTTTGGTGACGACCGTCCATTCGTCGGGTAATAACTTACAGTGGCGTTTACCTTGGTTGATCATGGGTTCGATGGTAAATGTCATGCCTTCCTTTAATGTTAAACCAGTGCCTGCTTTACCGTAATGCATGACTTGTGGTTCTTCATGAAATACCGCACCAATCCCATGACCGCAATATTCCTGAACGACTGAGTAATAGTTGCTCTCGGCATGTTTTTGTATTACCTCTCCAATATCACCGAGTTTGGCGCCAGGCTTAACAAGATTAATGCCCTTATACATGCATTCCTGGGTGATTTTGCATAATCTTTCAGCAGCAATACCGGGTTTGCCAATAAAAAACATCTTACTTGTATCGCCGTGGTAACCCTCTTTAATGACGGTAATATCTATATTGATGATGTCGCCGTTCTTTAATACTTTCTTTTCAGAAGGGATGCCGTGACAAATAACATGATTAACAGATGTGCAGATAGACTTAGGAAATCCTTTGTAATTTAAAGGAGCAGGGATTGCTTTCTGGGTATTGATAATATAGTCGTGGCAGATGTTATTTAAATGATCCGTAGTGACACCTGCAACTACATGTGGCTCGATCATTTCTAGAACTTCGGCTGCCATACGTCCTGCTATGCGCATTTTCTCGATTTCATCTGCAGTTTTAATTGAAACTTTCATATTCATGTCAAAAATGTGTGCCCTAATAATGCAAAAGCGAATGTCTGTATAGAAACCAGAAAGTGGCTCATATGCTTTTGGCCGGTTAGTAAAAATCAAGAACAAAAAACGAAGCGTTAATTTAAATAATTAACGTGGCTTCATTGTGATTAAATCTTAAATCAGTTTGTCCTCAAAAAGCCGTCTATTCTACCTTGATATTAAATCGAATTAAATTTTTTCTGAATATGGCTTGTTAAATCGCTCTCTGCCGCTTTTTAGTTGTGATTTTAATGAATAAGTTTCTATTTGACTTTCTATATGGTATAAAGCGCACGCTTAATTTCGAGCGGCGTGCCAATAATTTACTAAGAATTCATATTTTCAGCAAAGTTATTGTCGATAAGTCAGCTTGAGCAACAAAAATCCGCACACGTTTCGTCACATTATTCTGGGTGCTGGCTGCTTGATAAAGTATGTCGGTTGAGTGATGGGAGGCGTGGAGGTTTAACCCAATACATTTAAGGAATCTTAAAAATGGCATCAGTTTCAATGCGTGACCTGCTTAAGGCAGGCGTTCACTTTGGTCACCAGACTCGTTACTGGAACCCGAAAATGGGTAAGTACATCTTTGGTGCACGTAACAAAATCCATATCATTAACCTAGAGAAGACTGTACCTGCGTTTAATGAATCATTAGCGCTTGTTAAGCGTCTTTCTGAAGGTAAGAACAAAGTATTATTTGTGGGTACTAAGCGTGCAGCAAATAAAACAATTAAAGAAGAAGCTCTACGTTCAGGTATGCCTTATGTAAATCACCGTTGGTTAGGTGGCATGTTGACTAACTACAAAACAATTCGTCAGAGTATTCGTCGTTTTCGTGAGTTAGAAGGGCAGAGCAAAGATGGTACGTTTGAAAAAATTACCAAAAAAGAAGCATTAATGCTGACGCGCGAAATGGAAAAATTAGAGCGTAGTATTGGCGGTATTAAAGATATGGGTGGTTTGCCAGACGCTTTGGTTGTGATCGATGTTGATCATGAGCGCATAGCTATTAAAGAAGCGAATAAGTTAGGTATTCCTGTTATTGGTATCGTTGATACTAATAGTAACCCGGATGGCGTTGATTACGTTATTCCAGGTAACGATGATGCGATTCGCGCCATCCAGATTTATGCCAAAGCGTTTGCTGACGCTGTACTTGAAGGCTCATCCAAGGGTGGTAGTGAGTACGTAGAGGTTGCTGAAGCAGCTAGTGAAGGTGAAAAAGCTGAGTAATAGTTTGCTCATTTGAGCTTGTTAACTATAGGCGTTTCGGGTTGGATTGTCGCCCGAAGCGATTAAAAGAGGTTCGCCTCTTTTTTTTTGAAAATTTATAGAGGAATTATCATGGCTGCAATTAGTGCTTCTTTAGTAAAAGAGTTACGTGACCGTACAGGTCTTGGAATGATGGAGTGTAAAAAAGCCTTATCTGAATCAGGTGGTGATGTTGATAAGGCTATTGAAGAAATGCGCAAAAATAGTGGTATGAAGGCCGCTAAAAAAGCAGGTAGAACGGCTGCTGATGGTATTGTTTCGGCTAAAATATCTGCTGATGGTAAGACGGGTGTGTTAGTTGAAGTTAACTCTGAAACTGATTTTGTAGCGCGTGACGCTGGTTTTTTAGCATTTGTTGATCAGATTATTGAAAAAGCACTTACTGATAACGAAACTGATGTCGCTACCTTGATGGCAGGTAGTCTTGAGCAAGCACGTGAAGCTTTAGTTCAAAAAGTAGGTGAGAATATTTCTGTACGTCGCGTTGTTATCTTAAGTGAAGCCGTGGTTGGTCAGTATGTTCATGGTAATAGCCGTATTGGTGTCTTAATTGCGTTAAGTGGTGGTGATGCGGAATTGGCAAAAGATATCGCAATGCATGTCGCTGCTGTTAACCCTCAATTTGTTAAGCAGACTGATGTGCCTGAAGCGCTTATTGAGAAGGAAAAAGAAATTTTTACTGCTCAAGCTGAACAAAGTGGCAAGCCTGCCGAGATTATTCAAAAAATGATCGGTGGACGAATTAGTAAGTTTCTTGCAGAAATAAGCTTGTTGGATCAGCCATTCGTTAAGAATCCTGAAGTAAAAGTCGGTGACTTAGCTAAAAAAGCCGGTGCAGAAGTATTGTCTATGGTTCGTTACGAAGTTGGCGAAGGTATAGAGAAAGAAGTGGTTAGCTTTGCAGACGAAGTTGCTGCACAGTTAAAAGGCTAAGTTAAGGTTTTATTTTATTGGCCTTGGTTGTTTTGTTGGAAATAATGTTCATTGAGAAAACATTTCCTGCTACAATTTGACGCTGATATGTGTGCCGCATAGCAAATCACTTAAGCATGATTTGAATGCGGCATTATTGTATCTGATGGCGTAGGTATTATTTATATATACGTCATAGTGTTTCTAGGTTCTGTATTGCTTGAATGTTTATTCTTTCATATTCAATTCATATACGTGTACGTACCTACAAAATATTTTTTATTAACACCTAGCCTAGTTAAGAGATAAAAATATGCCCGTAAATCCCCAGCCTAAATATAAACGAATCCTTTTGAAGTTAAGCGGTGAAGCCCTGATGGGAGACGGAGATTTTGGTATTGATCCAAAAGTTCTCAATAGAATGGCATTAGAGATAGGTCAGCTGGTTGGTGTGGGTGTGCAGGTCGGCTTAGTTATTGGTGGCGGCAATTTATTCAGAGGGGCCGCATTAAATGCAGCTGGAATGGATAGAGTAACGGGTGATCATATGGGCATGCTAGCAACTGTTATGAATGCCTTGGCGATGAGAGACGCCCTGGAACGATCGAATATATCTACCAAAGTGATGTCTGCAATTCCTATGAGTGGTGTCGTTGAACATTACGATCGGCGTCGTGCTATCCGTAATCTGAAAGATGGTGAAGTGGTTATATTTAGTGCCGGAACTGGCAATCCATTTTTCACAACAGATTCAGCGGCTTGTTTGCGCGGAATAGAAATTGATGCAGACTTGGTGCTGAAAGCGACAAAAGTTGATGGTGTTTATAATGCAGACCCAATGAAAGATCCCACTGCTGTGAAGTATGACAGTCTGAGTTACGATGAGGTCTTAGATAAAAAGTTAGGTGTTATGGATCTTACAGCAATCTGCTTATGTCGAGATCATAATATGCCAGTTAGAGTCTTTAATATGAATAAGCCAGGTGTATTGATTGGTATTATGGTGGGTGAAACTGATGGAACATTAATTGCTCCTGGCTGAGCATTTAATGATTGAATCAAGTGAATTGTGACTTAGTGGAATGAGCGCTTTATAGTTACTGCCAAGCGAAAGTGATGTGAAGAGGAAAAAATATGTTAGATGAAATAAGAAAAGAGTCCGAGCAGCGGATGAAAAAAAGTATTGATGCTTTAGGTGTTGCTTTCGCAAAAATACGAACAGGTCGTGCACACCCAAGCATTTTGGATGGTGTTATGGTTTCGTACTATGGCGTTAATACACCGTTAAAACAAGTTGCCAATATCAATGTTGAAGATGGACGCACCTTATCTATTTCTGTTTGGGAAAAACCATTGGTACCAGTGGTAGAAAAAGCAATTATGGCGGCTAACTTAGGCTTAAATCCTTCTAGTACAGGTGATTTGATTCGGATTCCAATGCCAGCCTTAACAGAAGAAACGCGTAAAGATATGGTAAAGCTTGCTAAAAGTGGTGCGGAAACAGCAAGGGTATCTGTTCGAAATATTCGTCGGGATGCAAATTCAGATATTAAAGAATTGCTGAAAGAAAAAGAAATTTCAGAAGATGATGAGAAGCGTGCGGCTGAAGGTATCCAAAAGCTAACAGATAAATATGTCGCAGAGGTGGATGCCTTGTTGCAAGAGAAAGAAAAAGATTTGATGGCGGTATAGCTTAAATCGTTCTACAAAAAAGATTGGCTGTTATTGTGTGTATGTTCGCACAACAGCCATTTTTGTTTTTATAAATATACGTTTCAAATGGATATAAATGTGAGTGCTGACATTCCACTAAGCTCGAGTCATATACCTCGTCATGTGGCCATTATTATGGATGGTAATAACAGGTGGGCCAAACAGCGAAAACAGCTGGGTATTTCTGGGCACAAAGCGGGAGTTGAAGCGGTAAGAGAAGTAGTCACGACGTGTGCAAAGGAAAAGATAGAAATATTGACTCTTTTTGCATTTAGCAGTGAAAACTGGCGTCGACCAAAAGATGAAGTTAGTGCTTTGATGCGCCTGTTTTTGTTTGCATTAGAGCGAGAAGTTAAAAAAATACATCGAAATAATATTCGACTGCGAATAATTGGACATAAAAAAGAATTTAGCGACCTTTTGCAAAAAAAAATGGCTGAAGCTGAAGAACTTACAAAAAACAATACAGGTATGATCTTGGTGATTGCAGCAAATTATGGCGGTCAGTGGGATATTATAAATGCCACTCGGAAAATTGCAGAGCAGATAGAGCGTGGTGTTATTAACTCTCAAGATGTTACCAATGAACTCTTTCAGTCGCACCTATCTCTTGGGGAATATCCCATGCCTGACCTTATGATTAGAACAGCGGGTGAGCTAAGAATTAGTAATTTTATGCTTTGGCAGTTAGCTTATGCCGAGTTTTACTTTTCAGACTTATATTGGCCAGACTTTGGCGCTGAGCAAATGCGCTTAGCTTTATCTGCCTATCAAAATAGAAAGCGTCGCTTTGGTCAAGCTGATGAGCAAATTGAACAGCAATCTTCTCCCTCTTGAAGCTGATTAAAGGTGACACTGTGCTTAAACAGCGAATAATTACTGGATTGATTTTAGCGCCACTTGTTTTATGTGGTGTGTTTTTATTGGAGCCCATACACTTTTCTTGGTTCTTTGCGTTTATTTTAGCGGTGGCAGCTTGGGAATGGGCAAATTTATCATCCTTTACAACGTCAGTTGTTAGAGTGACTTATGCGCTTTTAATAGCAACCCTCATCTTTACTATTATGCCTGCTATCTCTGTGACATGGGTTTTGACCATATCGCTTATGTGGTGGATTATCGCAACGATCTTGGTGATCACCTATCCTGATTCTTCCAAATTATGGCGGCATCCTTGGATAAGCGCTATTTTGGGTTTAATTGTGCTGTTGCCAATGTGGAAGGCATTGGTTTTTATCAGAGAAGCAAGCTTTATACCTGTTGATGGGGTTAATTCTTTGTTGTTAATTTTATATATGTTGTTGCTTGTATGGTCGGCTGATGTTGGGGCTTATTTTGCCGGAAAGGCTTGGGGGAAAAGTAAATTAGCACCCAAGGTGTCACCAGGAAAATCATGGGCAGGTGCTTGGGGCGGGGTGACGGCAACACTTATATTGGCTTTGCTTGCGGCTTATTTTATGGAATTTACTGTACTTATGACTGTTCAGTTGCTTGTCATTACCGCGTTAACAGCCTGTGTTTCTATCATTGGTGATTTAACAGAAAGTATGTTCAAAAGAACGCGGGGTATAAAAGACAGTAGTGCCTTATTGCCAGGGCATGGAGGCGTTATGGATCGGATCGATAGTCTGCTAGCCGCTATTCCGGTTTTTGTTTTTTTGCTAATGTCTATTGGTTGGGTGTCTTAGAGCGTGACTTCTTTTGATTTGAATGAAGTGCTTAATGTTTGTGTGCTTGGTGCGACAGGGTCTATAGGCCTGAGTACCCTGGATGTTGTAGAACGTCATCCGGGAAGATATAAAATTCATTCGATGACAGCATTTGATAAGTGGCAGGCCTTATATCAACAATGCTTTCGTTTTAGGCCTGAGTATGCGGTGTTGGTTGATGAAAGGGCCGCCGAACAGCTTGAGTCAAAGTGCATTTCTGAGGGTTTATCTACCAAGGTGCTTTCAGGGGTTGATGCTCTTGAGTTTGTTGCTGCGCATCAATCTGTTGATATTGTTATGGCAGCTATTGTGGGGGCTGCCGGTCTGCATGCAAATTTATCTGCGGCAAAACACGGCAAGAAAATTCTGTTAGCAAATAAAGAATCTCTGGTGATGTCTGGTGAGCTTTTCATGAGAGAGGTCGAACGTTCAGAATCGATCTTGCTGCCAATAGATAGTGAACATAATGCAATTTTTCAATGTTTACCCTCTGGTTATCAATGTGGTAACCGGCTTTCAAGTGATGTTCGACGGGTTATGTTAACGGCGTCTGGTGGACCATTTAGAGGTTACTCTTCTGAAGCACTTTCTAAAGTCAGTATTGCAGAGGCTTGCAATCACCCTAACTGGAATATGGGGCAAAAAATTTCTGTTGATTCTGCCTCATTAATGAATAAAGGGCTTGAATTAATCGAAGCTTGCTGGCTGTTCAATATTATGCCCGAACAAATCGATGTACATGTTCATCCAGAGAGTATAATACATTCCATGGTCGAGTATCAGGATGGTTCTGTTATTGCTCAAATGGGTAACCCAGATATGCGAACGCCCATTGCTTATGGTCTTGCCTGGCCTGATCGTATTGATTCGGGTGTTAGCTCACTTGACCTGTTTTCTATTGCAAGTCTGAATTTTGAAAAACCTGATCATGCTGTTTTCCCCTGTTTGAATCTTGCGCAAGCAGCATTCAAAGTCGGAGGCGCTAGCTGTGCAACGTTGAATGCTGCAAATGAACAGGCAGTTGATGCATTTCTAAAAGGTAATATCCCATTTTATAAAATCCCTGATATTATAGAGCGCGTTTTGTCATCGGCTCCCAACCCAAGCATATTATCTATAGCAGATGTTGTGGCGGCGGATTCTTTGGCACGAAACCTGGCACAAGAGGAGGTTTCAAAACTTATCTCCTCAAAGGTGTCATTACATTTATGAAACTCATGAGTTAGACATTTAATGGATGTTATTCAGCCAATATTGTCATTAATCTTAACGCTTGGAATCTTGGTCACGATTCATGAGTATGGGCATTACTGGGTTGCTAAAAAGTGTGGTGTTAAAGTACTGCGTTTTTCTGTTGGCTTTGGTAAACCACTATATTCTTGGTTTAATAAGTCTGGGACAGAGTTTGTCATTGCAAGTATTCCGCTTGGCGGTTATGTAAAAATGCTGGATGAGCGAGAAGGGGCAGTTGCGCCAGAAGAATTATCACACGCATTTAATCAAAAAAGTGTTTCCCAGAGAATAGCGATTGCTTCAGCAGGGCCGATTGCCAACTTTTTATTTGCGATTGTCGCTTATTGGTTAATGTTTCTGTCTGGTTTTAATGTCTTAATTCCAACGATTGGTTCTGTAGAAGAAAATTCTATCGCAGATCGGGCAGGTTTGCGCGCAGGTTACGAAATTCATGCTGTCGATGACAAGCAAACTCTAGGGTGGCGTTCTGTCAGTATGAACCTGATTAATCGAATTGGTGATACGGGTGCTATTGAGGTGATGGCTAGTCCTGCTCCGGGTATTTCAAAACAAGTATTTTTACTGGATGTTAAAGACTGGATGCTCGATAAAGAGCCTAGTCAATTAATTTCAGAGTTAGGTATTACGCCATATAAACCAGAAATTCCTGCTATTTTGGGGCAGATTCTGGATGGTAGTCCTGCCGATTCTGGTGGTTTGTTAGCGAATGACAAGGTTTTTCGAGCCAATGGTAAAAGGGTTGACGGCTGGTTTGATCTTGTCGATGTTATTAAGGTTTCTGCGGGTAAACCTGTACAGCTAGATGTATTGCGACAGATCGATGGTGCTGAAAGTTTATTGCAGTTTGAGTTAACCCCTGAAAGTTATAAAGATGACAACGGTCAAGTTGTTGGAAGGTTAGGTATCGGTGTTGCAGCATTTAGTTACCCGGAAGAAATGATTAGACGAGTGTCTTATGGGCCGATTGACTCGATGGTAGAGGCGAGTGTCAAAGTCTGGTTAGATACTGAAATGACACTTATCGCGATTAAAAAAATGATTTTGGGCTTTATTTCTCTGGATAACTTGAGTGGACCAATTACTATTGCGCAAGTTGCCAGTGATTCGATTAGTTCTGGCTCTGAGGCATTTTTAAGTTTTTTAGCTTTGCTCAGTATTAGCCTCGGTGTGCTGAACTTGTTGCCAATCCCTGTATTAGATGGAGGGCATATTCTTTTTTATGCTTTTGAAGGTATAAGGGGAAAGCCTCTCGCAGAAAAATGGCAATTACTAGGCGTCAAGATTGGAATATCTTTTGTTTTAGTGATGATGTCTTTAGCTTTTTACAATGATGTTATGCGTCTTCAGTGAAGATGCTTATGGAGTTTTTTTTGTTATTCAGATTATTTCAACAATCAATTTTAGAGATCAAAACTCTTATTACTATTAAATCTATACTTTTGTTTTGTTCAATTCTTGTTTTTGCAAACAATAGTGCTTTCGCTCAGGAAGATGGTGAATTTACCATATCTGATGTCAGGGTAGATGGATTACAGCGTGTTTCAGCAGGCACAATATTTAGCGATTTTTCAGTTAGTGCAGGTGAGACCTTCAGCTCTGAACGTTTAGTCTCTGCCACTAAATCTCTCTTCAAAACGGGTCTATTTACAGATATTCAGCTTTTTCGTGAAGGAAATGATTTAGTCATTAACGTTTCTGAAAGGCCCTCAATCACAAAGATAGATATTGAAGGCAATAAAGATATTTCAGAAGATGATCTAAGAGACGGCCTTAAAAAGGCAGGTTTGTCTGAAGGTAATGTTTTCAAACGCGTTACCTTAGAGCGTCTTGAGCTTGAAATTCTGCGTTCTTACGTTGCACAAGGACGGTATTCTGCGTCGGTTGAGGCTAAGGTGATTGATCTACCCCAAAATAGAGTGGGGATTAAGTTGACGATTGATGAAGGCGAAGTTGCATCTATACTTCATATTAATATTGTAGGTAACTATGATTTTTCTGATGAAACCCTCATTAATTTGATGGAATTAAAAATGCCAAGTATTTGGTCAACCTTCACCAGTGATGATAAATACTCCAAAGAGAAGCTTAGCGGTGACCTTGAGCGCATCCGTTCATTTTATTTAGATGATGGTTATATGAAATTTGCGATTGAATCGACACAGGTTTCCATATCACCGTATAAAGAAGATGTATTTATTACGATCAATATATCAGAAGGGCCACAGTTCACGGTTAAAGATATTGATCTAAAAGGCGAGCTGATACTTGAAGAAAGCGTCTTGGAAAAGCTTGTCATGATTAAAGCGGGTGACGTATTTTCGCGTAATAAAATAACCCTGACATCAGATTTAATATCGCGAGCGCTGGGTTCAGAAGGCTATACCTATGCAAACGTTAACGCTATCCCAGAAGCGCATGATGATAATACAGCCTCTGTTACGTTCTTCATTGACCCAGGTAAGCGGAATTATGTGAGACGTATTAATTTCAGGGGAAATACCAATACCCGTGATGAAGTCTTACGCCAAGAACTACTACAAATGGAAGCTGCTTCAGCATCAACCGATTTGATCGAAGCCTCTAAGTCTCGACTCGAACGCTTAGGTTTTTTTGGTAATGTCACCGTTGATACGCCTTCAGTCCCAGGAACATCTGATCAAATTGATGTTAACTATTCGGTAGAAGAGCAGTCTTCTGGCAATCTGTCTGCCAGTTTAGGTTATTCTCAAGGCAGTGGTTTTTCCGTAGGATTAAGTGTGTCTGAAAATAACTTCTTTGGCTCTGGCAAACGGGTGTCTTTTGGTGTTAATACGACGAGTTATATTAAGTCAGCTAACTTTTCATATTTAGACCCCTATTTTACTGTAGATGGTGTGAGTCGTGGCTTTAGTGTTTTTTCACGCCAAACTGATTTTAATGCGAATGATTTATCCGATTATATCATTGATGAAAGTGGTGTTTCATTGACGTTTGGTTATCCGGTTAATCAAGTTTCACGTTTACAGCTTACCTTTGGTTATACCAATACCCAAGTAACTGTTGGTAATGACGTTGCTTTAGAAGTACTCAGGTTCTCTGAGCGTTATGGGGAGAAATTCAATACCTTTTTCCTCTCGCCGTCATGGTCGCGCTCGACGCTTAATCGCGGACAGTTTCCCACCAAAGGTTGGAGGCAAAATCTATCGCTAGAGGTTGCGACACCCTTTAGTGACTTGTCATTCTATAAGTTGAGTTACAGTTCTAATAGCTATTTTCCTTTAGATAAAGACCATGATTATGTGTTTAGAATACGTAATGAGTGGAACTATGGCGATGGTTATGGTGATACTGATAGGCTACCTTTTTACGAGCACTATTTTGCGGGTGGCATAGGTTCGGTGAGAGGTTTTGAGAGAAATACTCTGGGTTTAAGAACAACCACTAACCCAAGTAGAGCATCATTACCTGATCCATTTGGTGGTAACTTTCTTTTTGAGAATAGTGCTGAGTTAATATTCCCGGTTCCATTTGTTGCTGACCAGCGCTCGTTACGGTTGTCTTATTTTGTCGATAGCGGCAATGTTTTTGATACATATAGAGGGTTTGATTTTGACCCCGGTGAGTTGAGGGTTTCTACGGGTGTCAGTTTGCAATGGATTACTTTTATAGGCCCGCTAGGCTTTAGTTTCGGTAAAGCTATTAATGCGGTTCCAGGTGATTACAAGGAGTTTTTCCAATTTTCGCTTGGGCAGCCGTTTTAAAAATGACATCTTAAGGCTATGCGCTAGTCGTTATGCTTAAATGTGATGTTAAAAAATAAAATAAACAAGATCTTAGGAGATCTCATAATGAACAGAATTTTACTTTTGGTTAGTGTATTGCTTTTTTCTTTTGCGTCTATTGCGAATGCCCAATTAAATATAGGCTTAGTGGATATGCGTGCTGCTTTATTTTCATCGAATGCAGCTAAAGAGTTTACTGAAAATATGGTTAGTAAGTATAAACAGCAGGATCTAGAAGTGCGTGCGGTCGGTGAGGATGGTCAAAAGCTCGAGCTACGTTTAAAAAACGATGCTGCTATTATGAGTGATAATGAGCGCAGTAAACTTGCTTCAGACTTGGAAGCTAAAATTCAAGAATACAAATACCTGAAAAGTAAGTTAGACAAAGCCTTGGCAGAAAAACGTCAAGAGTTTTTAAATGACTCTAAACCAAAAATTGACCAAGCAATTAATGAGTTAGTTAAAGAGGAAAAGCTTGATCTTCTTATGCCGAGAGAAGCTGCTCTTTTTGCTAAAGAAAAAATGGACTTAACAGAAAAGTTCATCGAAAAGCTGAACAAGCTTAATAAATAAGTTGTCTTTTTATAAATAAGCGGATTTTATAACCATGTCACATCAAGCTTATTCACTAAAACACTTGGCTGAAGCGGTAGGCGGTGAAGTGCATGGTGATCCGGATATTCAAATTACCGGGATTTCAACACTGCAAAGTGCCAGAGCAGATCAGTTGTCTTTTTTAGCGAACCCCGCGTATGAAAAGTATTTAGAAAATACCCTCGCTGGGGCGGTTATTGTTCATCCAAAGTTGCTTGATAAGTGTGTGACTCATGTTCTGGTTCATGAAAACCCATATTTGGCTTATGCCCAGCTGAGTCATTTTTGGGACAGGTCGTCCTTAATTCAAAAATCTGATTATAGCGTGCACCCTAAAGCGGTTATTCATGAAAACGCCACGATTGAAAATGATGTTTTAATTGAAGCGGGTGTGGTTATCGGCGCGGGTGTTATTGTTAAGTCTGGTGCGATTATTGGTGCTAACTCAGTCGTAGGTGAAGATTGTATTATTGGTGCAGAGACACGCCTTTCATCGAATGTAACGCTTTATTATGGTGTCAGTGTGGGTGAGAAATGTGTCATTCATAGTGGCGTTGTGATTGGTTCGGATGGTTTTGGTTTTGCACCTGTAAATGGTGAATGGTTTAAGATTGCACAGTTAGGTGGTGTGGTTATTGAAGATGGTGTGGAAATTGGTGCGAATACCACAATTGATCGTGGTGCTCTTGATAATACTGTGATTGAGAAAGGTGTCATTTTAGATAACCAGATTCAGGTCGCACATAATGTACGTATTGGCCAGAACACAGCGATAGCGGCTTGTTCTGCAATTGCAGGTAGTACAGTGATTGGCAAGAACTGTATTATTGGTGGTGCGAGCGGCATTGCCGGGCACCTGACAATTGTGGATGGTGTTCATATTACAGCAATGACGATGGTGATAAAAAGCCTTACTGAGCCCGGTGTCTATTCTTCAGGTACTGGTGTCCAGACGAACGCTAAGTGGCGAAAAAGCATCGCACGTCTACGTCAGTTAGATAAGATGGCAGGTCGCCTGAAGCGTCTCGAGCAGGCTTTAAAAGATAAAAGCCCAGATTAGCGAACGTCGTTAACGATGATAAAGTGAATTATTTAGGTCTCTAAATTATGAAAATGGATATTGCTGTAATCCAAACATATCTACCGCACAGATACCCTTTTTTGTTAGTCGATAGGGTGACGGAGGTTGAATCAGGTGAAATGATAAGGGGTTATAAGAATGTAACCTTCAATGAACATTATTTTCAAGGACACTTTCCCGATGCCGCTATTATGCCTGGGGTACTGGTTTTAGAGGCGTTGGCGCAAATTTCTGGCATTCTTGGTTTTGTGACAACAAATAAAAAGCCTAGTGAAAATTTAATACACTATTTTGCAGGGACAAATAAAGTACGCTTCAAACGGCCTATTGTGCCCGGAGATCAGTTAATTCTTGAATCAAAACTTATTACTGCTAAACATAATATTTGGAAATTTGATTGTACGGCTTACGTGGATGGTGAGATAGCCTGTACCGCTGAGATTATGACCGCAGAGCGGGAACGGTAGTTTTACAGTTTAAGTCTCAATCTCTCATAATAAATAATTATAGAAACTGGATAAGTTAACATGCCTGATGCAAATATGCAGATTCATTCTACCGCTAAAGTAGACTCATCAGCCTTAATTCACCCGCTCGCCATTATTGGAAAAAACGTAACAATTGGTGCAGGTGTTGAAATTGGCCCTTGGTGTTTGATTGGAGATGATGTTGATATTGGTGAGAATTGCCAAGTTCTATCGCATGTAGTTATAAAAGGTCACACGACTATAGGTAAAGAAAATAAAATATTTCAATTTTCAAGTGTCGGGGAAGACTGTCAGGATAAGAAGTATGCCGGTGAGCCAACACGTTTAGAGATTGGGGATCGTAATGTTATTCGAGAAAATTGTACGATTCACCGGGGCACTACTCAGGATAAAGAATTAACCAAAATTGGTAGCGACAACCTCTTAATGGCTTATGTGCATGTGGCGCATGATTGTATTGTTGGTGATAATTGTATATTGGCGAATAACACCACTTTAGCGGGTCATGTACATGTATCAGATCACGTTATTTTAGGCGGGGGAACCATGGTCCACCAATTCTGTCAGATTGGCACTCATAGTATGAGTGCGGGTGGCAGTATTGTGCTACGTGATATTCCTGCTTATGTCATGGCTAGTGGCCAGTCGGCGTCAGCGCATGGCTTGAACAGCGAAGGTCTTAAGCGACGTGGTTTTACTGCTGATGAGATATTAGCACTCAAGAGAGCTTATAAGGTTGTTTATCGGCAGGGACTTAATCTCAAGGATGCTTTGGCAGAATTGGAAGTTGTTGCTCAACAGGTACCCGCGGTAAAGGTCTTTGCTGAAAGCATCCAGAAGTCCAATCGCGGCATTATTCGTTAGCCTATTATGTCCCAGGAAAACAATCAAACAACTAGTCAGCAATCAGGTGCATCATCAGTCAATCATTCTCCTGAATTTATATCAGACAGGTCTGTGTCGATAGCAATGGTTGCGGGTGAGATTTCCGGTGACATTCTTGGGGCTGGCTTAATACAGTCCATTAGAAAACGTTATCCTAACGCAAGTTTTGAAGGTATTGGAGGGCCCTTGATGATAGAGCAAGGCTTTCATAGTCATGTGCCTATGGAGCGCCTTTCTGTTATGGGGCTGGTTGAAGTTTTGGGAAGAATATTTGAATTAATTGGTATTCGTAGAAAACTGAAACGATATTTCACTAAGAATCGGCCGGATGTGTTTCTTGGTATTGACGCGCCAGATTTTAATTTAGGCTTAGAGTTGGCCTTACGAAAAAAAGGCATCAAGACCGGGCATTATGTGAGCCCATCAGTTTGGGCTTGGCGTCAGAAAAGAGTGTTTAAAATTGCACGAGCAGTTGATTTAATGCTCACATTATTTCCTTTTGAAGCTAAATTTTATAAAGCGCATCACATTGCGGTTAGATTTGTTGGTCATCCCTTGGCCGATCTTATTCCCATTAAAATAGATAAAAACTTAGCAAGACAGACGTTAAACCAGTCTGTAGAAGGAAAGATAGTGGCTTTGCTTCCGGGTAGTCGTGGTGGAGAAATAGCCTATATTGGTCAAAGTTTTCTTGAGGCGGCAGACTGGTTGTACAGGCATGATCCTGACATCCGTTTTCTTTTACCATACGTGAACGAAGACAGAAAAAGCCAATTAGAGTCCCTTATTTTAAATTACCCGGCTAAGCTTCCTATTACCTTAGTTAACGGTCAGTCACGTGATGTGATGGCTGCTAGCGATGTTGTTGTCTTGGCTTCAGGAACAGCAACCTTAGAGGCAATGCTTCTGAAACGTCCGATGGTGGTTGCCTATAAAGTGTCACGCATTACCCACTATATTATGAAGCGTTTATTAAAGGCGCCCTTCATATCTTTACCTAATCTCTTGGCCAATAAAGAGCTCGTGCCTGAGCTAATACAAGAGAGAGCGCAGGCTGATTTAATAGGGCAGAGTGTTCTTGATCGGCTTGATGAAAGTAAGTCTAAAGAAATGCAATCGAAGTTTGAAAGTATGCATCTTGAGCTAAAACGAGACGCGAGTGAGCAGGCTGCTGATGCAATTGTTAACTTACTCGAAGCCTCTTCAATAAATTAATGTCAGGGTTATAGGGATATTATTATGCCAAATGGATTGATGCCAAGCTTTCTGAATTCTGAATCAGAGTTTGACTACCCGTTATTTACATGTGTCTATTCAGGTGATTTATATGCTGGGGTAGATGAGGTGGGGCGCGGCCCTATTGCTGGCCCTGTTGTTGCGGCAGCCGTTATTCTTGACCCTAATAAACCAATACAAGGCCTTGCCGACTCTAAAAAACTATCTGAGAAAAAGCGCGAAACGTTATACGAAGAAATTATTGCGTCTTCATTAAGTTATTCGATTGCAAGAGCAAGCGTAGAAGAAATTGATGAGATTAATATTTTACATGCCTCGATGCTCGCGATGAAAAGGGCTGTTGAAGCCTTACAGCCATCTGCTGAGTTTGCTTTAATTGATGGCAATCGTTGTCCTGAGCTTTCAATTCCATCTAGTGCCGTTATTAAAGGCGACGCTAAAGTTGCTGCTATTAGCGCTGCTTCAATATTAGCAAAGGTTTCACGAGATCGGGAAATGGTCGAGCTTGACCGAAAATTTCCTGGTTATGGTCTGGCAAAACACAAAGGTTACCCCACGAAAGCGCATCTAGCCGCCTTGTCAAAAAATGGCCTTAATGACTTATATCGTCGCTCATTTAAGCCAGTGAGTAATCTACTTAAATAAATCCCTTTCCATTTATCTGTTTGAATTTTGCTGTTAGCTCAGTGAAATGTGACAGCTTTCACCTAAATGTTTCAAATGATTTCACAAAATTTCACGATCGCCAAATGTATGGCGCAAAACAACATTAAAATACAAACTGTTTCCGTCGTTATTGGGGTTTATAGGTTAATATTTCTACAACATAACTTGAAAAGAAAAATTCAGTTCGGGGTGGAAACTATGTCAGCACTAAACATCTTAAAAGAATTAACCGCAAAATCTGTCTCTAAATTAGCTTTGGCTTTTGTCATGACATTCTTTTTGTCGGCTTGTGGTGCCGGTGGTGAAGCGACCCCAATTGATGATGCTGTGGATAGCCAAGCATCAACAGAGACCGAAGAACAAGCGCCTGTTCAAATTGATCCCGTTCAAATATCGTCTCAGCCTCAAAATCTTACTGTCGACTCTGGCAGTGCTGCTGTTTTCTCAGTGACTGCTGCGGGTGGCGGTGAACTTGGTTTTCAGTGGAGAAAAAATCAACAAAATATTCAAGGTGCTGTCGCCAGAACATTAACTTTATCAAATGTTTCTGTTGCAGAGGCTGGCCTTTACGATGTGGTGGTTAGTAATAGTGAGGGTGATACAGTTTCTCTATCAGCCTTACTAACGGTTAACGCACCTGTTGTTATTGTTGAGCCAATTATTGACCCTGTTGTAATTACCTCACAACCTCAAGCTGTATCCGTTTATGAAAATACTGCTGCCAGTTTTAGCGTGCAAGTAGCGGGTGATGGCGATATCAGCTATCAGTGGTTAAAGGGTGGAGAGGTTATTAATGGTGCAACGTCGTCTAGTCTCACTATTGCATCGGTTATGCAGGCAGATGTTGATAATTATAGTGTCATTGTTACAAACGCTGGAGGTCCTGTTTTTTCTGAGCCTGCAAATTTAAGTATGACGCCTGTGCAAGTTGTTAGCTCTATTGAATTGACATGGGATATTCCACAACAAAGAGAAGACGGTAGTGATTTGGCTTTATATGAAATTAACGGCTATGTCATTGCTTACGGTACTGATGAGAGCAGCTTAACGAGCCAGCTGACTATCGAAAGTGGCCAAGCTACAAGCACGATTCTTGAGGATTTATCATCTGGTACTTATTACTTTTCAATTGCAACGGTTGACAGTGATGGTGTCCAGGGTGCTTACTCAAGCGTTATTCAGCAATCGATTTAAGTCTATTTTTTAAAGAAGCCGTACCAAGAGAATTGGTGCGGCTTCTTTGCATCTATTTCATGGTGCTTCTATTATTGCCACATATTATTTAAACTCTTTCTGTTATTGGTTTTACATTTTTCCTTAATACATATTCATGAGTCTTTATATGTGCAATAAAAATATCTCCTTGATAGACGTGTTATCTCAGTTGCGACACGCTGTTGAACAACAAGACTGGGAAAGCGCCGGTGTGTTAGATCGTGCTATTAAAAAGGGTATAAAAGAAGCTGTGTCTAATGCAGGTGAGGGTTCGGATAAATCTGAGCTAATAGGTATGCTAAAGAAAATTCAAGGTTTATATGATCAGCTTATTGCTGACTCTGAACAAGCAAGGCTTAAGCTTTCTGACGAATTAAAAAAAGTTTCTAGAGATAATAAGGCAGCAAATTTTTACCTTAAATCTTCTCATTACCGGTAAGTCTAAAGTTTTTGGTTTAATTCGTGAAAACGACAAAAAATTGAACATTTTTTAATGTGGCGCCTATATTTACTTTTTTGCGCCACTTAATTGACTAATACCCTATTTGATACTTTACTTGCTGTAAGTGAATTTGATAAGCCTGCATGGTATAGGGTTTTGCATTTAGGTGTGCTAAATCGTGCGGCATAATAATAAATAAGGTCTGTTTATGGCACAGGATATGAAAGTTTTGGTTATACATGATAACCAAGAAGTACTTCGTGATATCGCCGTTATATTAAGTTTTCTTGGAGAGGATGTAATTAGCACGCAACCCTCTGAGTGGAAGCAAGTTCTCGATGCAGCTATTGATGATTCTTCTCAATTTAACGTGGTTTTTTTAGGCTCGGATAATGGCCAGGTGTCTGCTATTGTGGAAGAACTGCATAATTGGGATGAGGGCGTACCTTGCCTTGCTCTAGGAGAAACGCATCTTGATAACCTTGATGATATTTTGCGTCGAAAGGTTGTTTCCCATTTAGAGCTCCCTTTAAATTATAATAAAACCCTCGATAGCCTATATCGGGCACAGGTTTTTCGTGAGCAGTACTCATCACAAATGGGCCGTGGTAAACGGCGTGAAGTTGAACTTTTTAGAAGTTTGGTAGGTACGAGTCGTGGTGTTCAGGTTGTTCGTGAGTTAATGTCTCAAGTTGCTGATAAAGATGTCAGTGTGTTAATTACTGGGCAGTCAGGAACGGGTAAAGAGGTCGTTGCACGTAATCTTCACTATAACTCGCATCGACGTAACAAACCTTTCGTACCGGTTAACTGTGGTGCTATTCCAGCAGAATTGCTAGAAAGCGAATTATTTGGTCATGAAAAGGGCGCCTTTACGGGAGCGATAACCGCAAGGTCCGGACGATTTGAGCTAGCAGAAAGTGGCACCTTATTTCTAGATGAAATTGGTGATATGCCTTTAAGTATGCAGGTGAAGATTTTAAGGGTTTTGCAAGAAAAGAGCTTTGAAAGAGTCGGCGGCAATAAAACTATTCATACTGATGTTCGGATTATTGCTGCCACGCACAAAAACCTGGAAGATATGATAGAAAGCGGTGAATTCCGAGAAGATTTATACTATCGCCTAAATGTTTTTCCGATTGAAATGCCTGCTTTAAAAGATCGCGTAGAAGATATTCCATTATTGATGAACGAATTAATTTCAAGAATGGAAACTGAGAAGAGAGGTTCAATCCGCTTTAACTCTGCGGCTATTTTAAGCTTATGTCGGCATGAATGGCCGGGTAATATTCGCGAGTTGGCAAACCTTGTTGAGCGTTTAGGTATTATGCACCCTTATGATGTGATTGGTGTGAAAGAGTTGCCTCCAAAATATCGACATGTAGAAGAGTCTGAAGACCTCATGCAATCAGAGGAGTTAGGTATGCAATCTGCTCCTGGTTTATCGAACCTTGATTCTCCGGCGCTTCTTCCTGTTAATGGCATAGACTTGAAAGATTATTTGTCTAATCTGGAAAAATCACTTATTCAGCAAGCGCTTGATGAGGCTTCTGGTGTCGTTGCTAGGGCGGCCGAGAAATTGCGCATACGCAGAACAACTTTGGTTGAGAAGGTGCGTAAGTACGGTTTGAATGATTAATCTTCCACATTTCAAATGTTGTAAAAAACCCGTCAAAAAAATGTCCATATTTTTTTGACGGGTTTTTTTTTGTTTACAGCCGCCATATTTCTGGCTTATAGGTTCTTTTTTAGGTTTATTTGTTAAAGTAAGTTATTGAAATATAAGTATATTATTTTGTTGGCCTGATATCTGCTTTATTTAATAGAAAAGCGTATTCACTTGAGATGAAACGTGACTATTTGATGAGTAGGTGATTCCGATGGCACAACAAAAAATAACATCATGGATAGACGAACCAGCTTTGATTGCAAGTGAATCATTGGGTGCGTCCGTTACTCGATCCCAATATAGAAAGAAACCTTCCAAGGTGCACTCCAAAATTGAGTTCGAACAAGATGAGCCAGTTGAAAATGCCTTGTCATTATTTGATAAATTATCAACCCAGTTAACTCACTCTTACAGAAACCTTGAAAATAAAGTTAGTCAGTTAAAAACGGACTTGTCGGAAGAGGAGTCACAACGTAGACAGCAATTCAAAGAAAAAGAAAAAATTGCGAATCGTTTGTCGACCTTATTAGATATATTACCAGCGGGGGTTGTCTTGCTGGATGAAAATGGCAAAGTCACCGAGTCTAACCCGGCGGCTAAAGAGTTATTAGGTGAGCCACTTGAAGGTTTGGCATGGTTGGATGTGATCAAGCGTTGTTTCTCTCCAAAACATGACGATGGTCATGAGGTATCATTGAAGGATGGTCGACGAGTTCGCATAGAAACCCGCTCGATGCAGTCTGGTCAAGGGCAATTAATCCTGTTAAGCGATTTAACTGAAACCCGTTTATTACAAGAAAAAGTAAGTAGAGCTGAAAGGCTTAGCTCGTTAGGTAGAATGATGGCAAGTTTGGCGCATCAAATTCGAACTCCGTTATCCACTGCAATGCTTTACGCTGGTCATTTATCCCAAGCAAACTTCGATGACACATTACGTATTCCACTTGCTGAGAAAGTCTTATCAAGGTTAAGCCATCTGGAGCATCAAATTAGAGATATGCTGGTCTTTGCAAGGGGAGATTCTCGTCTTGCTGAGAAGCTTGATATTAATGAATTTGTCGAAGCGTTGCGGCAAGCAGCAGAGCCGGTATGTCAAAATGCAGGTGTTGTGTGTGATTGGTCTGTTGATGAGCTCTCTGGCGCTATTATGTGCAACAAAGAAACGCTAGTCGGTGCTTGTCTAAATCTGATTAATAATAGTATTGAGGCCGGTATTCATTCAAAAAAGTCAGATTTACAAATTCATATTTCAGTAAGCTCTGATACACATAACAAAATAATCCTTAAGGTAAAAGATAATGGTCCGGGTATTCCCGCCTCAAGTATTAGTAAAGTTTTTGAGCCTTTTTACACCACTAAACAGCAAGGAACAGGGCTGGGTTTAGCTGTTGTTCAAGCGGTGGTTAAAGCGCATAAAGGTGATTTTAATGTTAAGTCTACTAAGCAAGGGCTAATGGCAAGCGTTACCTTACCCGCTTATCCATCTATTTATTCAGACGTGAAGAGGTAGTCAAGATGTCTACAGCAAATAATATGACTAAAGTACTCATTGTTGAAGATGATAAAGAGTTGAGAGAAGCGTTATGCACCACGCTGCAATTGGCCGGCATGGCATTTTTGGAAGCAGATTGTGCTGAAACAGCATTAATCGAGCTGGAAAGAAATAAAGTAGATATAGTGGTGAGTGATGTCAATATGCCTGGCATGGATGGTCATGAATTGCTGAATCAAATTAAACAAAAATATCCTGAGCTACCCATGATGTTGATTACAGCATTTGGTCAAGTAAAGTTAGCGGTTGAAGCGATGCAAAACGGCGCCTCAGACTATTTGGTCAAGCCTTTTGAGCCTAAAGTACTTATTCAATCGATTATAAAAATTCTGGGCATGTCTGAGGAGGGGGTGAGTGTTACACGAATAGGGCAGACAGATTCTCCTGTTGCGGAAGATCCCTTTACAAAACAATTTTTTCAGATTGCTGAGCGTGTTGCCGAAACCGAATCAACGGTGATGATTTCAGGTGAAAGTGGAACGGGTAAAGAGGTCTTGGCTAGATTTATACATGATTGCTCACCTAGAAAAAAGAAGCCTTTTATTGCATTAAATTGTGCAGCAATTCCTGAAAATATGCTCGAAGCAACATTGTTTGGTCATGAAAAAGGTGCATTTACCGGTGCATATAACAGCTCGCCTGGTAAATTTGAGCAAGCCAATGGCGGTACACTTTTGCTGGACGAGATTTCAGAAATGGATCTTGGTTTGCAAGCTAAATTATTGCGAGTACTTCAAGAAAGAGAAGTTGAAAGAGTCGGTGGCCGAAAGACTATTTCTTTAGATGTCCGTGTGCTGGCCACAACAAACCGTGATTTAAAAGAGTATGTGAAAGAGGGTAAATTTCGAGAGGATTTATATTATCGTTTGAGTGTTTTTCCTATGATGTGGAAACCTCTGCGTGAACGATCTTTGGATATCTGGCCTTTGGCTCAACGCTTGTTAGAAGAGCATGCGCATAAAATGAAAAGAGCACCGATGATATTTGCTAATGATGTTCAGTCCTATCTTAGCCAGTATGCCTGGCCAGGTAATGTTCGTGAATTAGATAATGCGATCCAGCGTTCTCTAATTCTGGCTACAGACGGTGTGGTCAACGTGTCAGATTTTTGTTTAGACAATGCAGATACAGCAGATTGGATTCTTGAAAAGCCTCGGGCATCTGAGGTGTGTGAACCAGATAGTGTGATCGAAGTTGAAATTGAATCCGATTTAATGTCTGGTTTAGGTAAGGACTTAAAACTCAGAGAGTATCAAATTATTATTGATACCTTAAAGCAAGAAAATGGTAAGAAGAAAAATGCAGCTGAGAAGTTGGGTATTAGCCCGAGAACCTTGCGCTATAAGTTGGCGCAGATGAGGGATAACGGTATAGATGTTCGGGCCAGGCTTTCTGCTTAGCGGTATTGTCCTGATTACTGACTAATACTTAAATTCTATACGTACGCAAAAAGAAGCTTAGGCTTCTTTTTGCGTTTTCCTATGTTGGCCTGCTTTATGCTTAGCTATAGAGTAAAGGTAATTTAAACAACAATTTTTTGACGAGGTGGTCTATGTCTGGTATTAATTCCGTAGCGGGGAGAGCAGATATTAATCAAGTTTTAGCTGATATGAAAAATTTGCGCGCACAAGTGCAAAGGCCTCAAGAGCTCAGACCTGAAATGTCACCTACTAAAATTCAAGGCATGCAGGCTCCTCAAGATGTGCCTAAATTTGGCGATTTACTTTCAGAGGCAGTCAATGGTGTCAGTGAAACTCAGAAAAAATCTGGTGCCTTAACAACAGCGTATGTGCAAGGCGATACTTCCGTTTCGTTATCCCAAGTGATGATTCAATCACAGAAAGCCTCAGTTTCTTTTCAAGCGCTAACCCAGGTGAGAAATAAAGTGGTCCAGGCTTATGAAACCATTATGAAGATGCCTGTTTAATGCTTGTGACTTATATGTTTTGTTTTATTTCAAAAAGAGAGGCTTGATCCATGGCACTCGCACCGACAGAAACAGGAAAAAATTTCCCAATGAACATTGGTTCTAACGCAGATGCTGAGTCTATTGGCTCAGAAAGTGACTTAATGACGGGGATTAACCGCCTGGGTATGTTTCGCCAAATTGGCTTAATGGTTGGTTTGGCTGCAAGTGTGGCTTTAGGTTTATGGGTCGTCCTTTGGCTTCAAGAGCCAAATTATCAACCTTTAATGAATGATATAAAAGCACAGGATTTGAATGAAGTTACGCGAGTGCTCAACCTTAATGGCTTCGATTTTAAAATAGACCATAGAACGGGCATGCTGTTAGTTGAATCGGGGAAGCTTTATGAAGCAAGAATGAAGCTTGCTTCAAATGGTATAACAAGTGAGCAAACAATTGGTTATGAAATATTAGATAAAGAGCAGGCTTTAGGTACTAGTCAATTTATGGAGTCAACTCGATTCAAGCGAGGCTTAGAAGGTGAGTTAGCACGTTCAATTAGCAGCTTTAAAAATATCAGGAATGCCCGGGTACATTTAGCGATTCCTAAACGCTCGGTTTTTGTAAGAGATACCCGGAACCCAACGGCTTCTGTTTTGGTTGAAACGTCTTCTTCACGTCCTATTATGCGTGAGCAGGTGGATTCGATCATTAATTTAGTGGCAGGTAGCGTTGCTGAAATGGATAAGTCTCATGTGACGGTGGTTGATCAGAATGGCAATTTACTTTCAAATAATAATGAGTCAGAACTTGATAGAATGGTGTCTAAAGAGTTTGAATACTCCAGAAAAATGGAAGCAGTTCTGAATAATCGAATCAGTAGTTTGTTGACGCCAATCATGGGTGCTGAGCGTTTTAGATCAGAAGTGTCTGCTGATGTTGATTTTACTAAAACAGAATCAACAGAAGAGTCTTTTAATCCCGATGCACAAGTATTAAGAAGTGAGCAGACATTAGATGAGCAAAGGGGTGCCATGTTAGAGGGTGGCATACCGGGCGCTTTAGCAAATCAGCCTCCTGGTAATGCCCAGGTTCCTGAAGAGGCTGGGCAGGCGGCAGAGCAAGAAGGAGGTATGCCAACGAATGTTCGTTCACAAAAAACACGAAATTATGAAGTTGACCGAACTATTAGCTATACTCGACACCAGCAAGGAAATTTAAAGCGCTTGACGGTGGCTGTCGCAATCGATGATATTCGAAATATTAACCCAGAAACAGGTGAGGTCAACTTTACGCCATGGTCAGAGGGTGAACTGGAGCGCTTAACGCTTCTTGTCAGGAATGCCGTTGGTTTTTCAGCTTCAAGAGGTGATAGTGTGAATGTTATTAATACACCTTTTGCGCCGGTCATTGTCGAACCTTTTGTCGATCCAGAAATCTGGGAACAAGACTGGTTCTGGGATGTTATTTGGAAGGTCTTGGCCATACTGATGGCAATCATCGTTATCTTTACTGTGATCAGACCGATGTTTAAAAATTTGGCTGCCAGCGGTGCTCAAGCAAAAGAATTTGCATTAGCTGGCGACGATGATGGTTTGTCTCAAATGGCCTCTATGGAAGAGGGTACCGCTGGTGAACGTGTTAGCTTAAGTGCATCCGATGAGTTTTTGCTTCCAGGTGCGTCAGAAGGATTCGATCGACAAATAAATGCCTTGAAAGGGCTCATTGCTGAAGACCCTGCAAGGGTTGCGCAAGTAGTACGTCAATGGGTAAATGTTGATGAGTGATAATGCCACAGATAAAAAATTACCCAAGATCACGCGAGTAGACTCGGCTGCGATTCTACTGATGAGTCTTGGTGAGGCTGAAGCGGCTCAAATTCTAAAGCATATGGGGCCGAAAGAGGTTCAGCGTGTGGGCACCGCCATGGCGACGCTGAAAGATATTACGCAAGACCAAGTTGAAGGCGTCATGATCGATTTTTTGGAATCGGTTGGCAAGCAAACCGGCATGGGAATAGGTTCTGATCAGTTTATTAAAAATATGCTGACGGAGGCCTTGGGTCAAGATAAGGCAGATAGTTTAATAGATCGTATTCTGGTCGGTGGGAATACCACGGGTCTTGATACGCTAAAGTGGATGGATGGCAGGGCGGTTGCCGAATTAATTCGTTATGAACATCCACAGATTCAGGCTATTGTGCTTTCTTATTTAGAGTCAGATCAAGCAGCGGAAGTCTTGGGCGTGCTTGATGACAAGGTGAGGTTAGACGTTATTATGCGTGTTGCTTCCTTGGAAAGTATTCAGCCCCAGGCACTACAAGAATTGAATGATATTCTCGAGAAGCAATTTTCGGGTAATTCCTCAACGAAAACCAGCAAAATTGGCGGTGTCAAATGTGCTGCCGATATTATGAACTTTATTGATACCAGCATTGAAGCTGACTTAATGGATAGCATCAAAGAAGTCGATTCAGACCTTGGTGGTGAAATTGAAGATTTGATGTTTGTCTTCGATAACCTTAAAGATGTAGACGATAAGGGCATTCAGACACTATTGCGAGAAGTATCATCTGATGTCTTGATCATTGCACTGAAAGGTGCAGACACAGAGCTACAAGAAAAAATCTTCAAGAATATGTCTAAACGAGCAGCAGAATTATTACGCGATGACTTAGAAGCCAAGGGGCCAGTCAAGGTGAGTGAAGTAGAAGGGTCACAGAAAGAAATTCTGACAATAGCGCGAAGGTTGTCTGACTCTGGTGAGATTGCCTTGGGTGGTTCTGGCGAAGCGATGATTTAATATGGTGGATAAAACAAAGCAGGTTGATCCAGGAAAACTAACAGCCTACGAGCGCTGGGAACTACCTAATATTGGTGGACCAAAGACTAAAGATCGAAACCTCGCGAATACATCGTCTCAAAAGCTTAAGCCGCTAACAGCTGATGATATTGAAAAAATCAGACAACAAGCCTATGACTCAGGTTATGAAGAAGGGCGAAAAGCAGGTTTTGACAAAGGCAATAATGAAGGTTTGGTTGTCGGGAAAGAGGAAGGTATCAAGCAAGGCTTAGCACAAGGATTAGAAGCCGGTCAGAGTCAAATTAATAACTCAGTTGCGAAACTGGATATCATGTTGTCTGAGCTTGTGGCACCTATTGAAAAGCAACAAAATTTAATCGAAGAGGCGATGTTAAATGTTTCTATGGCCGTTGCCCGAACGGTTATTCATCGAGAACTAAGTTTGGATTCTTCATCAATACAAGCAGCGATCAATGCAATAATCGCTGATCTGCCTAAAGTCGATAATGGCTTTTCATTAATTATTCACCCTGATGATGAACTTCATATTAAACCTATTCTAGAAAAATATGCTGCTGCTATTAGTCTCAAATCAGACCCCTTAATGACACCGGGTGGTTGCATATTTAACTCATCCAGCCAGTTGATCGATTACACAATAGAAAAACGCTTTCAAAAAACCGTTCAATCCATGCTGGCAGAGGCGCTTAAAAATACCTCTGACGATGCTGCTATTGAGGTGCCATCCAGTATCGGTGCCTTAAGTGACTATCCTGCAAAGACGCTTTCCGATCACGACGATTCTGCTGAGCCTCAGAATCAAACTGCAGATGATGCAAGCTCTAATGTCGAGGAAGAAGTGCAGCATATAGACAAGGCTGATGATGGCTCTCAAGATGTGGAGCAGAAAAATGAATGAGGGGTCAATAGCGCAAAGTATCTCAACTAAACTGAATCACTTTGCTCAGTCTGTTCCTCAAGCTGTACCGGCAGAATTTAGTGGCCGTCTAACGAGGATGGTTGGTTTGACACTGGAAGCGGTTGGTTGCAATTGCATTGTTGGTGACAGGTGCCATATTCATTCTGCCAATGGCTCGTTAATAGAAGCCGAAGTGGTTGGTTTTGATGATAACAAAACCTTTTTGATGCCGCTGACCGCAGCCGAAGGTTTAAAACCTGGCGCTTTGGTGACGCCTGCCGACACCATTAGTGAAGTGGCAGTAGGTTGGGGTTTGTTAGGACGGGTGTTAGATGGTGCAGGCAATGTTTTAGATGATAAAGGTGTTTTAGACGCCGATACCTTTATTCCCTTTAATGGCAAGGTGATCAATCCACTTGCGCGCGCACCCATAAGAGAGCCGCTGGATGTGGGTATTAAGGCGATCAATGCATTATTAACAGTGGGTGTTGGGCAGCGTATTGGTTTGTTTGCCGGCAGTGGTGTTGGTAAGAGTATGTTGTTAGGCATGATGACGCGATTTACCACCGCTGATATTGTTGTTGTGGGTTTGATTGGTGAGCGTGGCCGAGAGGTTAAAGAGTTTATTGAAGATATATTAGGCGAAGAAGGCTTGAAGCGGTCTGTTGTTGTTGCATCACCGGCAGATGATTCTCCGCTTATGCGTTTAAGAGCGGCTATGCTGACAACGCGTATTGCAGAGTATTTTAGAGATCAGGGCAAAAGTGTGTTGCTGTTAATGGATTCTCTGACGCGTTATGCCCAAGCGCAACGTGAAATTGCCTTGTCTGTTGGTGAGCCACCTGCTACCAAGGGCTACCCGCCTTCAGTTTTTTCTAAGCTACCCCAATTAGTTGAGCGTGCAGGTAACGGTAAAAAAGGCGGCGGCGCCATTACCGCTTTTTATACTGTATTAACTGAAGGCGATGACCAGCAAGACCCTATTGCCGATGCGGCCAGAGCTATTTTAGATGGGCATATCGTGCTATCGCGAAGCCTTGCCGAAGAAGGGCATTACCCGGCAATTGATATCGAAGCATCGATAAGTCGAGTCATGCCGCATATCACCTCAAATGAGCATCTCCAAGATGCGATGCATTTTAAGCAGATTTTTGCTAGGTATCAGCAAGCAAGAGATTTAATTAGTGTCGGTGCTTATGTGTCCGGTAGTGATCCGCAGACGGATTTTGCAATTGAAAGAATTGATAAAATGAAAGCATTTTTAAAGCAAAATCTTAAAGATGCTTCCGTGTTACCCATGTCAATTTCGCAAATGAGTAGTACCATTCAGCAGGCCATTACATAGTTAGCCAGTTTTGGGGAAGTATAAAACGCTATTTCGTACTCTATCTTGTACTCTATCTTGTATATAGGTTATCAAAACGTTGAAAAAGAAATCTGATCGTTTGAAAATAGTGCTAGATTTAGCGGCGAGAAAAGAGCAGTCCGCAATGGAAGTGCTCGCCAAAAAAAGAAGATATCGTGATGAACAACTTGGCCAGATAGATAACCTTAAGCAGTACCATACGCAATACTTGGATGATATGAAGCAAGACCTTAGTCAGGTGCATAACGCTGTTAGTCTTCAGGCTAGTTTACATTTTTTGGGCCAGATCGATGCTGCTATCAATCAGCAAGAAGATGTACTTAAAATTGCAGAGCAAGAGTTTTCTAAAGCAATGCAAGAGTGGATGTTTTTACATCAAAAACGCAAAGGCATGGCAGATTTAATTCACAATTATAAAAAACAAGAAATGCATCTTGCTGATAAAAAAGAGCAGCAACAAATAGAGTCTGACTTACTGTCTAGGCGCTTTCGAAATTGATCTTATTCATTGAAGTTGAATCTTGCTAAGTCCCGTCACTTGCTTGTCAAACAATGCTGAGTTGTTGATTATTCTGATTAGAAAATCCTTTCCTCGCTTATGGCATTCTAGAAAATAACGACTAAAGTTATTTTAAACATTTTGTTTATAAATATTTCGCTTAGCTAAAGAGATTTCTATGAGTGCAAAAACCTTGAAACTTGAAGGTGTACTGAATATAGCAAGAGTAGAAAAGTTGCATTCAGAGTTTGAAGAGCTGGAGAAAAATTCAGCTCCATTGGTGATTGATGTGAAGGATGTAACGCGTGTAGATACCTCTGTATTACAGTTGTTCGTTGCACTTTTCAAAAGCATGTCTGGGCTTGGGGTAGAGGTAAGCTGGGCGGGGGCTTCTGATGAGTTTAAAGCAGCTGCAGAACTACTTGGCGTAACGAATGTACTCGGGCTCGACTAGCGTAAAGAGCTAAAATTCAAACATAGTTACTTAAAATTCAAACATAGTTACTTAAAATTCAAACATAGTTACTTAAAATTCAAACA
>CAXBDA010000022.1:0-46257 GCA_963974595.1 uncultured Oleiphilus sp.
CTGCCACGATTACCCGTACATTATTTGTCGGTTTAGCCATGATCGAATCCACCGCCATATATTGTTTTGTGGTGTCGATGATTCTACTTTTTGCTAATCCATTTTGGAATTTCGCGCTTCTCCAAGCAGCAGGTAAATAAACCATGTTAATCGACTGGTTTACAGTCATTGCGCAAACGATAAACTTTCTTGCTCTTGTATGGTTATTGAAGCGCTTTTTGTACCGACCCATTCTTAATGCCATAGATGCGCGCGAAAAACGGATTGCCAAAGAGTTAAGCGATGCGGATTCGAAACGAACAGAGGCAGAGCAAGAGCGTGAGTTATATCAGCAAAAAAATACAGCATTCGATAAGCAACAAACGACTCGCATGAGCGAACTGGCAGCAGAAGCCAATACAGAGCGTGCACATTTATTGGATAAGGTAAGGCTTGAGTCAGAAGAGTTACGGGCTAAATTACACTTAGCGCTTCAAAACGAGCAGCTTGGTTTGAAAGACGAACTCAGTCAGCGTGTCAGTCACGAAGTATTTTCAATTGCGCGTAAGGCTCTGAGTGATCTGGCAGAAACCAGTCTGGAAGCGAGCATGACTAAGGTTTTCATCAAACGTTTACAGGCTCTAAATAATGCAGAAAGAGCAGAGCTAAAGCTGGTATTTACAGGTTTAAATCACGCCTTAACTGTACGGACTGCATTTCCGTTGCCAAGCGAACAGTGCAAGCACATTAAAATAGCTATTGAGGAAATACTGGGTGAAGATCTTCAAGTTCAGTTTATGACCGAAGCTGATTTAGTGAGTGGTATCGAGATCAGTGCGAAGGGCCAAAAAATAGCATGGAGTATCGGCAATTATCTTGATTCATTAGACAGGAGTATTGAGCGCTTATTGCAAGCCTCGGGCAATGACCAAGCAAATAGTCTGGTCGAAAAGGCTGGTATGAAACAGTCTGTCATCAAAAAAAGCACAACAGAATTATCATGAAATCAAGCCCGGAATTTCTAAAAGAAAATATTGAAAATATCTTCTCAAGTATGCAGCAGGCTCGGCAATCCTTTGAGCCAGAATTGAAACTTCATGAAGTGGGAAACATTATCAGTATTGCCACTGGCATTGCGAAAGTATCTGGCTTGCCGGGAGTTGGTTTTGAAGAAGTACTCATTTTTCCGGGTGATATTTATGGTATTGCCTTCAACATAGATGAACACGAAATCGGTGTAGTACTACTGGGCGAATACTGGCACTTACAGGCAGGAGATGAAGTTGTACGCAGTGGCCATGTGGTTGATGTGCCAGTGGGAGAGGGTTTAATTGGACGTATTATCGATCCTTTAGGAGAACCACTTGACGACAAAGGCCGCTTGATTGCCAGCACACGACTACCCGTCGAACGCCCATCACCTTCGATCATGGATCGCGCACCGGTCAGTGTGCCTCTGCAAACCGGTATCAAAGTCATCGATTCACTCATCCCCGTGGGTCGCGGTCAGCGAGAATTAATTCTGGGGGATCGACAAACCGGCAAGACGGCCATTGCTTTAGATACCATTCTCAACCAGAAAGATCAGAATGTCTTATGTGTGTATTGCGCCATTGGCCAGCGCGCCTCCGGCGTGGCTAAAGTTATATCAACTCTGCGCGAGCAAGGCGCTCTGGAATACACTATTGTGGTGGTGACTGAAGGTAATGATCCACCGGGTCTCGCTTATATTGCACCCTATGCGGCAACCAGCATTGCCGAGTATTTTATGCAACAAGGGCGTGATGTGTTGATTGTTTATGATGATCTTACCCATCATGCACGGGCTTATCGCGAACTGTCTTTGCTGCTGCGTCGTCCGCCTGGTCGAGAGGCCTTTCCGGGTGATATTTTTTATATACACTCGCGATTACTTGAACGATCTACCCATTTGTGCCCTGAACTTGGAGGAGGATCATTAACGGCACTGCCAATTATTGAAACCGAAGCGCAGGATATTTCCGCCTATATACCTACCAACCTTATTTCCATTACCGATGGCCAGATCTATCTTTCTCCCTCGCTGTTTGAACTGGGTGTATTGCCTGCCGTCGATGTTGGAAAATCTGTATCTCGTGTCGGAGGCAAGGCGCAACGAGCCGCATATCGTTCTGTTACAGCAGACCTAAAACTAGCCTATGCACAGTTCGAAGAATTAGAAACCTTTGCTCGTTTTGGTGCACGCTTAGATGAAAGCACATTGAAAATTATTGATCACGGTCGACGTATTCGAGCTTGTCTAAAACAGCCAGAATTTACGCCAGTTTCCATCGCTGAACAAATTTCCGTATTACTCGCATTGACCGCTAAATTATTCGATCAAATCCCCTTAGAAAAAATGTCTGAGGCTGAACATGCAGTACGTACAATTGCTGCAGATATTCCAGACGAAGTATATGCACGCTTCGAGAGTGCTAAGACATTAAGCAACGAAGATAAAAACCTGATTATTGAGCTTGCCAGTCATGCACTTAGTGAATTTATGCCTGATCAAAAGTCGAAGGATAATTCATAAATGCTTGTTTTGAGTAAAGCTATATGACAGATAGTGTCGCAAGCCTGCGCAAGAAAATTACCAGTGCGGCAGACTTAGAGTCCGTGGTGCGCACCATGAAAGCTATGGCGTCATCTAGCATTACTCAGTATGAAAACGCAGTGCGTTCGCTTGATGATTATTATCAAACTGTACAACTAGGACTAGCGGCCTGTTTCCAGCAAGATCAGTCTTCCAACATCATAATAAATAGGCATCAACATGATAATGCTGCCATTGGAGTGATCGTGTTTGGCTCTGATCAGGGGCTGGTGGGTCAATTTAATGAAGTTATGGTGGAGTTTGTGGTAGACACATTAAAAACACTTCGAGGAAAAAAAATTGTTTGGGGTGTCGGTGAGCGACTACAGTCACGACTGATCGAAACTGGACTGATCAACACCATACAGGCACAGCAAGGCAGATTTATGCTGCCGAAATCAATTAATGCCATTAGCGCTTTAGTCGGCGATATTCTGATTGAAATCGAAGCCCAACGAGAGCAGGGCACTATCGAGCATGTCTACCTTTTCCATAATCGCCCACATGCCGATTCAATTTATAGCCCTGTCAGTCAGCAGCTATTTCCATTGGATGAAGCCTGGCGACATAATTTGACTGACATTCATTGGCCAACAAACAACCTGCCGCAAGTGATGCCTAAGCGGGAGCAAACCCTTCGAGCTTTTGTGCGTGAATATCTTTTTGTTAGTCTTTTCAGGGCGTGCGCTGAATCACTGTCCAGTGAAAACGCAAGCCGATTATCGGCGATGCAACGTGCAGAAAAAAATATCCGCGAACTGCAGGATGATATGAATCGTACTTTTCATAGCCTGCGGCAGAGCGGTATAGACGAAGAATTATTCGATGTGATTTCTGGTTTTGAAGCGCTAAGTGAGTAAATTACGAATATCTATTAAATTTCTCTGATGAGAAAGCTGTTCTATTTATGTTTTTTACGTATTCGGAGCTGCGTATTTTTTCCTTTACAATCAATTACTTAGTGATAGTAATCATATGAAATCATCGGGATTTTTATCTTCTGATGTTGGCTTTTTTGTTCTAAATCAACTGGTTAGTGTTTCATGGTGGACACTAACTAGGATAAAAGCCTGGAACCCGTTATACTTGTCGGTTTTTCGGATCTCTTTTAATCTGTTGTTAATTTTATATCTGGGGTGTGGGCCATCATATGAGTGATGTTAAAGAATATATGTTGACTGTTGGGCAGTCTGCTCGTAAAGCAGCCAGTGTGATCTCATCAGTTAGTACTAAGCAAAAAAATACAGCCTTACTAGAAACAGCCAATGCAATTGATGCGCATAGAGATATGCTTATTCAGGAGAATAAAAAAGATCTCGAAAAAGCTCGTGAACATGGTCTAGACGATGCAATGTTAGATCGCCTGGCGCTTACATCTGACCGTATAGACGGTATGATTGAGGGTTTAAAGCAGGTAGCGGCACTTGATGATCCAATAGGTGTTATTAATGATTTGAAGTATATGCCTTCCGGTATTCAAGTTGGGAAAATGCGAGTGCCTCTTGGTGTTATTGGCATTATTTATGAATCCAGGCCTAATGTCACCGTAGAAGCAGCCAGTTTATGTATTAAGTCTGGTAATGCTACCGTTTTGCGTGGTGGCTCAGAGGCAATTCATTCAAACAAAGCAATAGCGAGTTGTCTGGCTGTTGGCTTGAAGGCGGCGGGTTTGCCAGAAACAGCTGTGCAAGTCGTCGAGACGACCGATAGAGCTGCTGTGGGTGAGATGATCACGATGCCCGAGTATATTGATGTGATTGTTCCGCGTGGCGGGAAAGGCTTGATAGAGCGTATCAGCCGTGATGCAAAGGTGATGGTTATTAAGCACCTTGATGGTATTTGTCATGTATTCATTGATCGAGATGCAGATGAATCAAAGGCATTAGCCGTGTCATTAAATTCAAAAACACAGCGTTATGGTACATGTAATACGATGGAAACCTTATTGGTTGATGCGTGTATTGCTCAAGATATTTTACCCAAATTAAGCGACTTATATGCTGAAAAGGCTGTTGAATTAAGAGGCTGTCCCGAAACAACTAAACTCCTTCCAAATATCAAAGAAGCAACAGAAGACGATTGGACAACTGAATACCTGGCGCCCATTTTAGCCATTAAAATTGTAAAAGATATGGATGCTGCAGTAGAGCATATTAATAAGTACGGCTCTCATCATACGGACTCTATTATTACTGAAAATTATACGCGGGGCAGGCAGTTTCTGGTACGTGTAGATTCTAGCTCCGTGATGATCAACGCATCTACTCGCTTTGCTGATGGCTTTGAGTATGGTTTAGGCGCTGAAATTGGCATCTCAACGGATAAAATTCATGCGCGTGGCCCTGTGGGTTTGCATGGTTTAACCTCGGAAAAATTTGTTGTGTTGGGTGACGGTCATATACGTCAGTAAACTATTCAGTTCTTTATGTATTAATCTGGCTTGATGATGAAAGTTATTTGGGGTGGGACATTTGATCCTGTGCATAATGGTCATATTGAATTGGCTCATCAATTAGTCAAATCACTGAGCTTGGATAAACTATACCTTATGCCTTGTTATCAGGCAGTGCATAAAGATAACGTAGCTGCAAGCCCAAGCCAGCGTCTACATATGTTGACACTGGCAACACAAAGATATCCGCAGTTGTGTATTGATGGTCGTGAAATAGAAAAAAAATGTGTAAGTTATACTTATGATTCCTTGTGCGATCTTCGTCAAGAAATAGGGCGCGAGTCGCTTAACTTTGTCATGGGAACAGACTCACTAATTACATTTTCTGACTGGTATAGAGCGCAGGAAATGCATACGCTCACTAATATTATTATTATTCAGCGGCCTGATTGTTCTTTCGATACTGATAAAAAAAATATTGTTTCATTAACGGACAAGAAACTGGACGAGTTGTGTAGCATGGGTTTTTCTCCGGTTGATATGCCGCATAATTTAAAAAACTATGAATTTGGGAAGTTTATCAAACTTGAGTTAGCGCAGATGAATATCTCGAGTACCCATATTCGTAGCTTGGTAAAAAAGCGTAAAAAAATAACGCATTTGGTAAATAGTGATGTCAATCACTTTATCAATATGCATCATTTATATTCTAAATAGGAACATATTACTTACATGCAAACTCACGAACTAAAAAACATAGTTATTAATGCCTTAGAAAATCTTAAAGCTGATAATATATGTGTATTGGATGTAAAAGATAAAACAAGTGTGACTGACTGTATGGTAATTGCTTCTGGTACATCGACACGGCATGTAAGATCTTTAGCTGAGAACTTGGTTACCGAAGTGAAATCGAAAGGTATAAAAGCGCTTGGCGTTGAGGGTGCCGAAGTCAGTGACTGGGTGTTGGTCGATTTAGGTGAGGTTGTTGTTCATGTCATGCTGCCTTCTGCCAGAACATTTTATGATTTGGAGGGTTTTTGGCGCGATGGTCCAGATGCCTCTCAAACTGTAGTTGAACACTAAACTTGTTTCATAACTTTCTGTGCCAAGACAAAGTATGAAGATAAAAATTTTATCGATAGGTACTAAAATGCCCTCGTGGGTTAATCTGGGGGTTTCTGAGTATATCAAGCGTTTGCCCAATGACTTGAAGCTCGAAATGATAGAGTTGCCATTAGCAACGCGCGGCAAAAATGCTGATATAAAGCGAATTGTTCAAAAAGAGACTGAATCTCTCTTGTCGCATATCCTCCCGCAAGATCATGTGATCGCCCTTGAAGTCAAAGGTAAAAGCTGGAGTACTGAAGTGTTGGCCCGAAATCTAGAATCATGGAAAATGGACGGTTGTAATGTTGTCTTTCTGGTAGGCGGCCCTGATGGCTTGGGAGAACCTTGTAGAAAGCGTGCAGACCAACAATGGTCATTATCAGCTTTAACTTTACCTCACCCTATTGTTCGAATTGTCTTGTCCGAGCAAATATATCGAGCATGGACTGTCACACAAAACCATCCTTACCATCGAGCTTAAGTCTCGGAGACTATTTTGAGATTTGAACATCGGCGTTTAAAGGATGAAAATAATGAAAAGAGAATTTTCGCTTTAAGAAGTATTGTTGCATCTTTCTTTATTTTATCTTTAACGAGCGCTTTATTATTTCGCTTGTATCAGCTTCAAGTGGTCGATTATCAGCATTATCGAACCCTGTCCGATAAAAACCGTATGCAATTGCAATCTATGCCTCCCAACAGGGGGCTTATATTTGACCGAAATGGTCAAATATTGGCTGATAATCAACCTATCTTTAGTGTTTCTATTATTCCTGAATATGTCTCGGATATAGATGACATGATTGCTAAGCTTTCTGCTTTGATAGATATTCCGGAAAGTCAGGTTGAGCGTTTCAAAAAACGGTTAAAGAGAAGCAGAAGGCCTTATCAACCAATACCTTTAAAAAGCAAGCTGAATGATCAAGAAATTGCAATGATAGAGGTTCGTCGCCACGAGTTGAAAGGTGTCGAAGTCCAGGCGGAGTTAGCTCGATATTATCCGCTAGGGGCATTAACATCACATTCCTTAGGGTATGTTGGCCGAATAAATGAGAAAGACTTAACGCGTCTGGATGAACAAAATTACTCTGGTACTAACTACATCGGAAAATTAGGTTTAGAGCGTTTTTATGAAGATGAGTTGCATGGCACGGTTGGTTTTCAGACGGTAGAAACCAATGCGAGTAATCGTGTGCTTAGGGTATTAGATAAAATTAACCCTGTGCCCGGACATAATCTTATCCTGTATTTAGATGCAAACCTTCAGCAGAAAGCCGAGGAACTATTGGGTGATAGACGAGGTGCAATTGTTGCAATCGACCCTCAGACGGGTGGATTGTTAGCGGTAGCCAGTACACCAAGCTTTGACCCGAATGCGTTCGTGACGGGAATAGACTATAAGTCCTATGGTGAACTGAGGGACTCTTTAGATTTACCTTTGTTCAATAGAGCGTTGCGTGGCCAATACCCGCCTGGCTCAACGATTAAACCCATTATTGCTTTAGCCGGATTAGAAACTAAATCAGCCACAACACATTTTACGATATGGGATAACGGTTGGTATCAATTAGAAAATGATGAAAGGATATATCGTGACTGGAAACGACAAGGTCATGGGAGAGTCAATCTGAATGATGCTATTGTCGAGTCGTGTGATACATATTTTTATGGCTTGGGCTTCAAAATGGGCATTGATAATATGTCCAAATACCTTTCATACTTTGGTTTTGGGGTAAACCCAGCGTTAGATATATCAGAAGCACGGGATGGAATATTACCCAGTCGTGAATGGAAGCGAGCCGTTAAAGGTCGGGCTTGGTATCCTGGCGACTCCCTTAATTTTGCTATTGGGCAGGGTTATTTTTTGACTACGCCGTTGCAGCTTGCCTCGGCGACAGCCATGTTAGCAAATAGAGGTCATTGGGTTGCTCCTAGGTTTGTAAGCTCTATGCAGTCTTCAAATGGTGACTTACTACCTAATCCGATGAAACGAGATGTTAATGTTGAGCCTTATACTCCTCGTAAACAAGAAAATATGGATTTTATTATTAATTCAATGGTTGAAGTGATGCATGGTGCAAGAGGAACAGCACGTTCAAGCGGAAGAAATGCTGAGTATAAAATGGCAGGTAAGACGGGGACAGCGCAGGTCGTTGGCATCAAACAAGGTGAGAAATACGATGCTGATGCGCTTAAGGAACGGCACCGGGATCATGCTCTTTTTGTGGGTTTTGCACCCGTCAATGATCCTAAAATAGCATTAGCCGTTATTGTTGAAAATGGCGGAGGAGGAGGGAGTACCGCTGCACCTATTGCGCGAGCCTTGTTCGATGAGTGGATACTCGTCAAAGATAATAGTAAATTGCAGGAGGCAGGCAAATGAGTCGTGACTTTCTGCGTCAAATGCCTAACGCGGATGAACATCTTTCAAGAAGTTCAAGCTTTTTTTTCCGCTTGCATGTTGATCCAATTTTATTGGGCTTGCTGCTTGTTTTGTGCGCCTTTGGTTTAATCATACTTTATAGCGCGAGCGGTCAGAGTATAGAGCATGTTGAAAAGCAGATAGTCAGGTTGAGTATTGCTTTCTTGGTGATGTTTGTTTTCGCTCAACTCGACCCTATCGTGTATAAAAGATGGTCCCCATGGCTGTTTGCTTTAGGTTTGGTGGCCTTAGTATGTGTATTGTTTTTTGGGGTCGGTGCAAAAGGTGCTCAGAGATGGCTTCAAATTCCCGGCCTTCCTAGGTTTCAGCCTTCAGAGTTTATGAAATTAATCGTGCCTATGATGGTTGCATGGTACTTATCAAGCCGCTATTTACCTCCTGGCTTTAAAGTTGTTTGCATCACCCTTTTTATTATTTTTATCCCTGTTGCTTTGGTCATCAAACAACCGGATTTAGGCACCTCATTACTCATAGCAAGCTCGGGTATTTTTGTTCTGATGTTAGCGGGTTTAAGCTGGCGGCTTATTGCAGGTTTTGCTGGCGCAATTGCAGCGCTTGCACCGGTGTTATGGCTATTTATGATGCATGATTATCAGAGACAAAGAGTGTTAACCTTTCTGAATCCTGAAAGTGACCCATTAGGATCTGGCTGGAATATTATTCAATCCAAAACAGCGATAGGCTCAGGTGGTTTTTGGGGGAAAGACTGGCTTAACGGCACGCAATCCCAGTTGGATTTTTTACCTGAAAGTCATACCGATTTCATTATTGCAGTGTGTGCTGAAGAATTTGGTTTCGTGGGGGTTTTAGGGCTGTTAAGTGTCTATTTGTTAATTGTTTTTAGAGGGCTTTTTATTGCTGTTAAGGCTCAGGATTCATATAGTCGGCTTTTAGCAGGTAGTTTGGTGTTAACTTTTTTTATCTATATATTTGTGAATATTGGTATGGTGAGTGGCATTCTTCCTGTTGTTGGTGTGCCTTTGCCTTTAGTTAGTTATGGTGGTACGTCTGCGGTAACTTTAATGGCAGCTTTTGGTGTGCTAATGTCAGTTCATACGCACCGAAAAATGTTAACACGATAGTTTTTAAAAATAATTATTCTCAGGGGTTCAAAGTCTATGCTTCAACGTGCAATTCAATGCTTTATGTCTTGCTTAGTCTGTCTGGTTGTTTCTTTACCGGCACTGGCGGATTATTCTAAACATGAAAAAGCAATCGCTCTTATGGATGAACTTGTAAAAGAACATAATTTTGAACGTTCTTTTTTGCTTTCTGTATTTAAAACAGCAGAGCAAAAAGAAAGTATTCTTGAAGCGATAGCTAGACCAGCAGAAAAACGACTTGAGTGGTTTGAATATAGAAAAATATTTATTACCAAAGACAGAATAGAAAAAGGCTTAGCCTTTATTAAAACGCATTTATCTACCTTAGAAAAAGCTGAAAAAGAATTTGGGGTGCCAAAAGAAATTATTGCCTCGATTATTGGCGTGGAAACCCGTTATGGTAAACACAAAGGCAATTATAGAGTCTTAGATGCGCTTGCCACCTTGGGGTTTGATTATCCGCCGCGTGCTAAATTTTTTAGTTCAGAATTGAAACATGCTTTGTTGCTTGCGAAGGAGCAAGGCTTTGATATCCGAGAAATGAAAGGTTCTTATGCAGGCGCAATGGGCTACGGTCAATTTATTCCTAGTAGCTATCGGCACTATGCTATTGACTACGACGGTGATAGTGTGGCCGATATATTGAATAATGTGGATGATGCAATAGGCAGCGTTGCTAATTATTTTCTTGAACACAAATGGAAAAAAGATCAAGCCATAGCGTTTTTGTTATCTGACAAAAACGTAAAAGAAGCGCTAGAACCTTTTTACTCGAAAAGTTTAAAACCTGTTTTTTTGTTAGCCGATATGCGTAAAGCCGGTCTTATTATTCCTGATAAACTAGCTGCTGACAGCTACGGTAAAATTCAAAACTATGTTTTGAAAGCTGGGGATCAAGATTGGCTAACGCTGCATAATTTTTATGTTATTACGCGTTATAACCATAGCAACTTATATGCAATGGCGGTTTATGAATTAGCAAAAGAGTTAGGGCTTAAATCGTGATTTTAGCGGGCAGTCAGGGAATGCAATGTAAAATTTTATGCTATTTCCTTATGTGTGTTTTTTTTATGATGGTTATAACTGGATGTGCAAATAAATCCAGATATGCTATTGAGCATGATCTTGGGCCAAGTGGAGACTTTGATGCCAGTGGTGTACCTGATGCCCAACCGGTATGGGAGCCCTTATCAAGACAAGGTAATAAATCTAGCTATGTTGTCAGGGGGGTGAAATATAAGCTTGCCAATATTGAAAAAGGCTTTCAGGAAGAAGGTATTGCCTCTTGGTATGGACTAAAGTTCCATGGAGAGCTAACTTCAAATGGTGAAATTTATAATATGTACTCCATGAGTGCTGCACATAAGCGCTTACCTATACCAAGCTATGTAAAAGTCACAAATCTTGAAAATAATAAGCAAGTTGTGGTTCGAGTGAATGATAGAGGTCCTTTTCATAAAGGGCGCATTATTGATTTATCTTATGCCGCTGCAACAAAACTCGATTATGCAGATAAAGGTACTGCGCGAGTTAAAATTGAATTAATTAATGCCCAGCATCCCCAAAGCGGGAAGGTGCCTCCTTATAATACTGACAAAATAGCTTACTTTGTCCAAGTGGCGGCTTTTTCATCAAAGCAGTCAGCAGAAAGACTAAAGAATCAACTAATTACTATTAATGACGCGTTCGATGTTTATGTTGCTGCAGATGAATCTGGTTTCAATCCAATCCACAGAGTGCGGTTGGGGCCTTTTGAGAATGAAACGGAGGCAGAAAGTTTACGTAGAGAACTAAAAGATAAGGGTTTTCATAATGCTATTTTGATACAAAGGGCTTTGTCTGCGAAGAATATTTAAAATTACTTCATTGTCATTTGAAAGCGCTTTGCTGTTGATGAATAGATAAACAATATCAGGTAAACTTTCGGCCATCATTTCTTCCTCGTTTAATTCAGTATTGGACCTATAGATGTTTTTAAAAATGAATAAATATCGCTTATTGTTGAGTAGTTTGAGTCTTCTCTCATTATTTATAGCCTCTTTTGTCATTGCTTCGCCTGCACTGATTCCTTCTGCGCCTCAAGTGTCAGCTAGTTCTTATATATTAATGGACGCTAATAGTGGCAGTATTTTGATTGATGAAGACAGCCACAAACGCTTGCCTCCGGCAAGTTTAACTAAAATGATGACCGCTTATATTGTTGAGCATGAAGTCGCCGAAGGTCGAATCAACTTATACGATGAAGTTCCGATCAGTGTTAAAGCGTGGAAGACTGGCGGCTCAAAAATGTTTATCAAAGAAGGTACTAAAGTTGTCTTGGAAGATCTTCTGAAAGGTGTGATTATTCAGTCAGGTAATGATGCAAGTATCGCCTTAGCTGAGTATGTTGCAGGGAGCGAAATGGCATTTGCAGATATCATGAACCAGCAAGCAGCATTGATGGGCATGAAAAACACCCATTTTGAAAATGCAACAGGTTTACCATCAGAAAATCATTATTCGACAGCTTATGATTTAGCTTTATTGGCGCAAGCTATTATAAATCACTATCCTGAACAGTATGCTCTTTATGCAGAAAAATACTTTACTTACAACAATATACGCCAGCCAAATAGAAACAGGCTTCTTTGGCGAGATAAAGCTGTTGACGGTTTGAAAACTGGCCATACAGAAGAAGCGGGTTATTGTCTTGTCGCTTCAGCTGTAAGAGATGATATGAGGCTTATCAGTGTTGTCATGGGTACGAAAAGTGAGAATGCGCGAGCACAAGAGAGCCAAAAGCTTCTGAATTATGGTTTTAGGTATTTTGAAACTCATACGTTATATCAGGCTGGTGAATCTCTTATAGACTCGCCTGTTTGGCTCGGGCTTACTGACAAAGTACAACTTGGCTTAGCAAAAGGTGTCGTGATAACGATACCTCGTGGACAAAAGAATAATCTTAAAGCTGAACTTTTAGTCGATCCCATTGTAAAAGCACCACTTAATGTTGGTCAGAAGTTAGGCCAATTAGAAGTAAGTTTAAAAGGTGACGTGCTTGTTTCAGAGTCTCTTGTCGCACTTGAACCTGTTCCAGAGGCGGGCTTTTTTAAGCGTTTATGGGATACGGTTAAGTTATTCTTTATCGGTTTATTTTCTTAAGGTGTGAAATGGAAGAGAATGCCCCCAAAATTGAGTTTCCTTGCGACTATCCAATCAAGGCAATTGGCTCAAATAATATTGATTTGAAAAAGGTAGTACTAGATATCGTTCGTATTCATGCACCTGATATAGACCCCTCAAAAGTAGTGTTAAACCCGAGTAGAAACGGTACGTTTGTATCTGTTCGCTTTTCTATTTTTGCGAGTGGAGAAGGTCAACTTAAAGCCATACATGAAGATTTAATTGCTTCAGATTATATTAAAATGGTTCTTTAGACTTGCTTTTTATTCTCGGAGATTAAAGTGACAGAACACTTAGCTAAGTTTCCCGCTACTGGCCAGCATTTGCATGTGAAAATGTTTCATGGTTTACAACCGTATGAGCATGCTTGGCGCACTATGCAAAGTTTCACTGACCAGAGAGATGAGCAGTCCGAAGATGAGCTTTGGGTTTTGCAGCACAAACCTGTATTTACTCAAGGCCAGGCAGGTAAGGCTGAACATATTTTAGCGCCAGGCGATATTCCTGTTATTAATGTAGATCGTGGTGGCCAGGTGACCTATCACGGCCCTGGCCAGCTTGTGATTTATTTAATGATAGATATTAATCGTCTAAATATTGGTCCCAGGCAATTGGTCAGCTTTATCGAGGATGCATTAATACGTATGTTGGCGAAATATGATGTATCTGCCGCGACGAGAACGGATGCGCCAGGTGTTTATGTGGGTGAGGCTAAAATTGCTTCTTTGGGCCTAAGAATTCGTAAAGGCAAATCATTTCATGGCTTAAGCCTGAACATTGATATGGATCTTGAGCCCTTTGGCCGCATTAACCCTTGCGGGCATAAAGATTTAAAGATGATTCAACTTAAAGATTTTGAACCTGAAGTGGCTTTAGAGCGAGTTGCGGGTTGTTTGGTGAATGAAATTCAATCTGTGTTTGGTTATGACGACATCGTTATGACTTATGAAGAAACTTTGTGAGATTTTATATTAATGAATAGCGATGAGACAGGCTTTCAAGCTCAAGATGCAAGCGAATCTAAAGCAAAAATACACAAGGTTGTGCAAGGAGAAAAACTTCGAGGTGCTGAAAAAGTTGCACGTATTCCTGTCAAGGTTATTCCTACTGAGAAAATGCTTAGAAAACCTGACTGGATACGGGTGAGGGTGCCTGCCACACCAAAAATTGATGAAATTAAAAAGAAGTTAAGAAAACATAAATTGCATAGCGTTTGTGAAGAAGCCTCTTGTCCAAACTTAGGGGAATGTTTTGGTGGTGGTACCGCTACATTCATGATTATGGGAGATATATGTACCCGTAGATGCCCTTTTTGCGATGTTGCTCATGGTAGACCAAACCCGCTTGAAACAAATGAGCCACAAGAATTAGCAGTAGCCATTGCCGATATGGGTTTGAATTATGTCGTTATAACCTCGGTTGATCGTGATGATTTAAGAGATGGAGGCGCTCAGCATTTTGCCAACTGTATCTCTGAGATTCGAAGTCGATGTAACGATATTCAAATAGAAGTACTTGTACCCGATTTTAGAGGTCGGAAGGATGTAGCGGTTGATATTCTTAAAGATACTCCCCCTGATGTATTTAATCATAATCTAGAGACGGTACCTTCTTTATATAAAAAAGTTCGCCCTGGTTCTGATTATGACTATTCTTTGGCACTCTTAAAGTCCTATAAATCTGCTTCACCAGATGTATTGACAAAATCTGGCCTAATGTTGGGTATAGGCGAGACACTTGATGAAGTTGAACAAGTTATGCGCGACCTTAGAGCGCATGATGTTGATATGCTCACATTAGGGCAATATCTCCAGCCGAGTAAGAATCATCTTGCCTTGGAGCGCTTTGTTACGCCTGAAGAGTTTGGTCAATTAGCCGTGACAGCTAAATCACTGGGTTTTAAGCATGTGGCAAGCGGACCGTTAGTTAGATCTTCGTATCATGCTGATAAGCAAGCAAAAGGTGAGGCATTGCCTCGGATTTAAAGGCAATGTTCATCAAATTAAATGTGCGGAAGTTATGACTAAAAAAACGATTTCTACTTTAAAGACAGGCAGTTTTGAAAGGAGGTTAAGTTTAACAAGGGCGGGAATTGTGGCCGGTACTAAAATGGCCGGTCATTTAACGGGTACCTTGTTCTCGAGTAAAGAAAAAAAAGCTGAGAAACGAAAACAAGTGTTATCGGAACAAGCTCGTTTTTTAGTCGGTGAATTAAGCAAATTAAAAGGTAGTGTTGTTAAAATTGGTCAGGTAATGGCGCTTTATGGTGAGCATTTTTTGCCACCAGAAGTCACAGAAGCCTTACATACTCTTGAAGAAAATACCTTAGCTCTCGATTGGGAGATAATTCACGATGCGCTTTTGAGCGAGTTGGGTGAGAATCGACTATCTCTACTTGAGATTGAACATGCGCCACTCGGTACAGCATCCCTTGGACAAGTTCATAAAGCGACTATTGTGTCTACCGGTGAGCTTATCTGCCTTAAGGTTCAGTATCCAGGTGTTGCTGATGCTATTGATTCTGATTTAAATGCCGTAGCCCAGCTGCTAAAACTTGCCCGGTTAATCTCTTTTGGTCCTGACTTTGATGATTGGCTTGAAGAAGTCAGAGCAATGATGCACAGAGAGGTCAATTACACATTGGAGGCAGAAACAACAGCGCATTTTAATGACATGTTAGAAAATGATTCGCGCTTTATTGTCCCTCGTGTTTATTTTGACTTTTCTACAAATACTGTTTTAGCTACTAGTTTCGAAATAGGCGAGAATGTATCCAGTGCAAAGGTAGCCAGGTTGCCTCAACACAGAAGAGACAGGCTTGCTAAGGCTGCACTTTCTCTCTTTTTAGAAGAATTATTTGAGTGGCATGAAATTCAAACCGATCCAAATTTTGGTAATTACCGAATTCGTATTTCTGAACAAGGTGATGACAAAATTGTGTTATTGGATTTCGGGGCAGTACAGAAATACCCAGCGCATTTTATCGTTCCCGTCTGTCAAATGATTAAGTCCTCTTATGATGAGGATATTCAGGGCGTTATTGATGGTGGCATTGCTTTAAATTTCATGAAAGATGATTGGCCTCAATCTGTACTGACTGAATTCGCGAATGTCTGCATTGCTGTTTTAGAGCCATTAGCGAAAAATAAACCTTTGGCTGGTCCAGAATCATTTAATACAGAGGGTGAATATTGTTGGAAAAAAAGTAACTTACCTACACGAATTGCGAGAAGGGCGGCCATGTCTGCGGTAAGTCGTTATTTTAAAGTTCCTCCTAAAGAATTTGTATTTTTGAACAGGAAATTAGTGGGTGTCTATACTTTTATCTCCGTTCTAAATGGGCAGTTTAACGGAGAACTTATTCTTGAGCCTTATATCGACAGGTTTACAAAACAGACTCAAGCAGGCGAATAAAAATCAGTCATCGCAAAGACTATCCAAATCTATTAGAATGCCCAGCTTTTATATCAATATTATCTTTAGAGAGATTTTTCATTTCGGCCGTAAGTCGAGGTTAAATATTTATTTCTTTATTATCCAACAATACGTTTAGAGTAAGCAGAATCTGTGAGTAATCTTAATAATATTCGTAATTTTTCCATCATCGCACATATAGACCATGGTAAATCAACCTTAGCGGATCGCTTTATACAGGTTTGCGGTGGCTTGACTGCTCGAGAAATGTCAGAGCAAGTGCTTGATTCTATGGATATTGAACGTGAACGCGGCATTACCATTAAAGCGCAGAGTGTTACCTTGGATTACGCCGCGAAAAATGGTCAAACATATCAATTAAACTTTATTGATACACCCGGGCATGTTGACTTCTCTTATGAAGTATCAAGGTCATTATCAGCTTGCGAAGGTGCGTTATTGGTTGTCGATGCGGGTCAAGGCGTTGAAGCTCAGTCTGTTGCGAATTGTTATATCTCTATTGAACAAGGCTTAGAAGTATTACCTGTGCTTAATAAAATGGACTTACCGCAGGCAGATCCTGAGCGAGTAAAAAAAGAAATTGAAGATATTATAGGTATCGATGCGACAGATGCCGTTCCTTGTAGCGCGAAAAGTGGGATGGGCATTGAAGATGTTCTAGAAGCGCTTGTAAAAGCTATACCTCCACCAGAAGGCGACATAGATGCGCCTCTTCAGTGCTTAATAATAGACTCTTGGTTTGATAATTACCTGGGCGTTGTTTCTTTAGTCAGGGTTAAACATGGCACCTTGCGTAAAGGCGATAAAATTTACATAAAATCTACCGGGAAAGCGCATCAGACAGATTCTGTTGGGGTATTTACACCTAAACGTAAAGAAACCGGCATTTTAAAAGCAGGTGAAGTCGGTTTTATTGTTGCTGGTATTAAAGATATTCATGGCGCACCTGTTGGTGACACAATAACGCATGCAAAAACACCAGAAGTTTCACAGCTACCCGGTTTCAAAAAAGTACAACCACAGGTTTACGCTGCACTCTTTCCTGTTAGCTCTGATGACTACGAAAACTTTCGCGAGGCCTTAGAAAAGCTCACGCTTAACGATGCGTCTTTGCAATATGAACCTGAAACCTCTGACGCGCTTGGCTTTGGATTTCGTTGTGGTTTTTTGGGTATGCTACATATGGAGATCATTCAAGAACGACTCGAGCGAGAGTATGATCTTGATCTTTTAACGACAGCGCCGACGGTTATTTTTGAATTGGTGATGCGTAATGGTGACATCATTAAAGTCGATAACCCATCCCGCCTTCCTGATCCCGGTTCTGTTGAAGAAATGAGAGAACCTATTGTTCAGGCAAATATTCTTGTACCTCAAGACTATCTTGGTAATGTGATTAGTCTATGCGTAGAAAAACGTGGCGTACAAAAAGACATGCAGTTTTTGGGTGGGCAAGTATCCCTGACATACGACTTGCCGATGAATGAAGTCGTTTTAGACTTTTTTGATAGAATCAAATCAGTAAGTCGTGGTTTTGCTTCCTTAGACTATCATTTTGTGAGGTTCGAAGCGGCTAGCCTGGTGAAGCTGGATGTGTTGATAAACAGTGAAAAAGTAGATGCTTTGGCACTTATTATTCATAAAGATAATGCTGCCAGTAAAGGGCGTTTATTAACAGAAAAAATGAAAGAACTTATTCCAAGGCAGATGTTTGATGTAGCAATACAAGCGGCCATTGGTGGTCAAATTGTCGCACGTCAAACTGTTAAAGCATTGCGTAAAAATGTAACAGCAAAATGTTATGGCGGGGATGTAAGTCGTAAGAAAAAGTTACTTCAAAAGCAAAAAGAAGGTAAGAAGAGAATGAAACAGGTGGGAAGTGTAGAAATACCCCAGGAAGCATTCATGGCTGTTCTAAAAATCGATAGCTAAAGTTAGTCATACAATGACCCTAATAATTTTGATAAGAGGCATCCATGGATTTTGATTTCCCTTTAATTCTCGTCATATTAACATTTGTTACTGGCGGGATTTATGCTTTAGATGTTTTGTTGTTTGCGCCTAAAAGAGTTAAGTCTTCTGAAAATGCAGCAGATAATGCCGATGAAAACGCAGCCAGTATGCCGTGGTTGATTGAAACATCCCGGTCATTTTTTCCTGTATTGGCCATCGTTTTAATTTTAAGGTCTTTTTTAGTTGAGCCTTTCCAAATCCCCTCTGGTTCAATGCTACCTACTTTAGAGGTAGGTGACTTTATTCTTGTAAATAAATTTGAATATGGTCTCAGGCTCCCGGTTATTGGTACTAAAGTTGTTTCACTGGGTGATCCGCAGCGAGGAGATATTATGGTCTTTAAATATCCGAAGGATGGTAAGACTAATTATATCAAACGCGTTATCGGTTTACCGGGAGACTTAATTAAATACGAAAATAAACGCTTAACAATAAATGGTAAGCTTATTGAAGAAAAGCTCTTGGCTAATTTACAAAAAGAGCAGTTATATACCGAAACATTAGTTGATGTTGAGCACCAAATATTTAAAACCAAACGCTCTTCAAATCTAGGAGCGGAAGGGTTATGGAGAATCCCGGAAGGGCATTATTTTATGATGGGCGATAATAGAGACAATAGTAATGATAGCCGTTTTTGGGGGCTAGTACCTGATGAGTTAGTTGTAGGTAAGGCGTTCGCTATTTGGATGCATTGGCCAACACTGGGTTCTTTACCCAGCTTTTCTCGCGTAGGTGGTATAAAATAGCTTAATATATTTTTTGGGTTTCATAAATATAATTGGAGACTGTTAATGAAAAATGCTAGAAAGCAACAGGGTGCCTCTACACCTGTCGTTATCTTGTTTGTTTCTATGGCCATGATTGTGCTGACGATTGCATTCAAGCTTTACCCTGCTTTTTATGAAAACTGGCAGTTGCGACAGGTTCTTGAGTCTTTTAATGATGATCTAGGTATTGAAGATTTATCTGTTAAAGAAATAAGGGCGCGCTTCGATAAACGCTTATTAACAAATAATGTCCGTGATTTTAATAGCGATGAAAGCATTACTTTAGTGCGAGATGACGATTCATTTTCTATTTACGTCGAATATGAAGTGCGGGTACCAATTTATGACAATATTGATGCCATTGTATCTTTTGAAGAATCGCTAGAAAAACAACTCTAATGAAGGCTGTTATTAACTAATAATAGATCAAGGTTTTTTCCGTAAATGGCTAATGGTCAACTAAGTAAGCTACAGCGTAGTATTGGGTATACATTCAAGAATGAGTCACTGCTTGATCTAGCGCTTACTCATCGTAGTTTCAAAAGTATAAATAATGAACGACTCGAATATCTGGGTGATGCGATCTTAAGTTTCGTGATTGCAGAAGCTTTATATTTTAAGTTTCCCGAAGCTAAAGAGGGGCAACTTAGTCGCTTAAGATCGCTATTGGTCAAGGGGGTTACCCTAGCAGAAATAGGTAAACACTTTAAATTGGGTGATTACTTGAATCTCGGGGGGGGTGAACTAAAAAGCGGCGGATTTAGGCGTGAATCGATTATTGCAGATGCAGTCGAAGCCATAATTGGTGCAATATTTCTCGATAGTGGGCACTCAAAATGCAAAGATGTCTTGCTTTTTTGGTATGAAGAACGACTCAGTAATTTATCCCTGGAGCATACTGAAAAAGACCCTAAAACCAGCCTTCAAGAATACCTTCAATCCATTAAACAAGATTTACCAAATTATGAAGTATCTGATGTGAAAGGTGATGCTCACAACCAGACTTTCTATGTAAGCTGCCAGATTGATGCTTTGCATATTAAAACTCAAGATAAAGGCTCTAGTCGGCGTATTGCCGAACAGAAAGCAGCCAAAAAAGCGCTCAAACTTTTAGGTGTGAAATAAATTTTACACCTCGTTTTGTGTTATTTAAAAACACAATAGATTACCTCGGAGAAGCACAGTGACTGAATTAGACTTAGAAAGCATCTTAAATCCTGATAATCAGACGCGTTGCGGCTATGTTGCCATAGTAGGACGACCTAATGTAGGTAAGTCTACGCTGTTGAATCATATATTAGGCCAGAAAATCAGTATTACTTCTCGCCGACCTCAAACGACTCGACACCAAATCTTAGGTATCAAAACTCAAGAAGATACCCAAGTTGTCTATGTCGATACACCAGGCCTTCATCTAACTGAGCATAAAGCGATTAACCGGTTCATGAATAAGACCGCGTCAGACTCATTAAAGCATGTCGATGTTGTTGTATTTGTTGTTGATCGTACTAAATGGACAGATGAAGATGAAATGGTACTCGAAAAAGTAAAGTCTGCAAATGCCCCTGTCATCCTGGCAATTAACAAGGTTGATCAGAGTAAAGAGAAAAGTAAATTACTGCCTCATATTGAAGAGTTAGCTAAAAAACATACATTTAATGCCATCATTCCTGTCTCTGCTAAACATGGGCATAATTTATTAGAACTTGAAAAAGTTATTGATAAATACTTGCCTGATAGTGTGCACTTCTTTCCTGAAGATCAAATCACCGATAGAAGTCAGCGCTTTCTAGCGGCAGAGTTAGTTCGTGAAAAAATAATGCGCCAATTAGGCGCCGAGCTACCTTACTCTGTAACAGTCGAAATAGAAGAATTTAAACGAAATAAAACCGTTCTTCATATCAGTGCGTTAATTTTGGTTGAAAGAATTGGCCAAAAGAAAATTGTGATTGGTGATAATGGTGAACAAATTAAAACTATCGGTCGAGATGCACGAAAAGACATGGAAAAGCTTTTTGATAGTAAGGTTATGTTAAACCTATGGGTTAAGGTTAAAAGTGGTTGGTCGGATGATGAAAGAGCGCTTAAAAGTCTTGGTTATCGAGATGACTAAAGGTTAGTACTCATGCACATGCCTCCAGAAGCAGTTTATGTTCTAAATAGACGTGTGTATAAGGAGTCTAGTCTTATACTTGATGTCTTTAGCCTAAACTATGGGCGTTTAAGTATTATCGCTAATGGTGCTTTAAAGAGTAAAAAAGCTTGGTCCGCTATGCTGCAGGTTTTTCAGCCTTTACTCATAGTTTGGGCTGGGCGATCATCATTAAAAACATTAGTGTCTATTGAAGCACCATCAAAAGCCATGACTCTAAGCGGAAATCGATTGTTTTCTGCTTACTATCTTAATGAGCTTTTATTAAAGCTTGTGCCTCAAGATCAAGGTGAGTCAGTATCCTTTAATTCTTCCGAAAGTTTTATAGCGTACTCGAAAACATTAGAAGATTTATCTAATAGCGAAGATATAGAGCGTCCCTTAAGAATATTTGAATATCAGCTTCTGACAGAATTAGGCGTTTTTCCTGATTCAAATAGTGACTTGAATGGTCAAGAGATACGACCAGAAATAGTATATACCTTAGTTCCACAAGAAGGTTTTAAGCCGGTTAATGTATCGATAGTTTCTAATAAACCAAGTAGAGGCTTACTTATTGAGGGGCGTTATTTAATTGATTTGCCTAATATACTTGAATCGGATTTTGAATTTACAGGTTCATTTTTGAAGCAGATAAAACGTCTTATGCGATCATTGATAGGTGAACTATTGGGCGGCCAGGTATTAAAGAGCCGCTCTCTCTTTCAAACATACAAACCATTTAGGAGTGTCACATGAGTCGAGTTTTATTAGGTGTGAATGTAGATCATGTCGCTACACTGAGGCAGGCAAGAGGGACTCGATATCCTGACCCCATTCAAGCTGCCTTGCTGGCTGAAGAGGCTGGAGCAGATGGCATCACTATTCACCCAAGAGAAGATCAACGACATATTCAGGAACGTGACGTTTTGCTATTAAATGACGTATTGCAAACACGCATGAATCTTGAGATGGCGGTTACCGATAGAATGTTAGATCTTGCAGACCGGGTGAGGCCGCCGCATTGCTGTTTAGTGCCTGAAAAAAGAGAAGAATTGACCACAGAAGGCGGTTTAAATGTCATAGCTCAAGAAGCTAAACTAAAAGATGCCTGTGCACGTTTAGCTAGTTATGGTTCTGAAGTCTCATTGTTTATTGATGCCGAAAAAGCGCAAATAGAAGCTGCATATAGATGTGGTGCCCCAGCTATTGAAATTCATACGGGCCATTATGCAGATGCGATTAGTTCTGAACAAAAATTGTTTGAACTAAGCAAAATAGTCAAAGGTGTTGAATTCGCGCAATCTTTAGGTTTGATCGTAAATGCGGGGCATGGTCTTCATTATCATAATACTTATGAAATTGCTGTTATTGCAGGCATTAATGAGCTCAATATAGGGCACTCAATTATTGCTAGAGCCTTATTTACGGGTTTAAAAGAAGCCGTGTCTGAAATGAAAATATTGCTTACGCAAGCTTCTATTCATAAATAAGCGGTTATAAAGAAAATGATCAAAGGTATCGGGACGGACTTAGTATCAATTTTACGCATTGAACAAGTGCTTTCCAAGCATGGAGAGCGTTTTGCCGCAAAGATACTGGGTTCCGAAGAGTATAAACAGTTCCATTTGAGTAAGCGTAAACTTAACTTTCTAGCAAAACGCTTTGCAGCGAAAGAAGCGACCGCAAAAGCCCTTGGAACAGGCTTTTCTAAAGGTATAAGCTGGAAGGATATTCAACTGGCACATAATGATCATGGCAAGCCTGAACTGATTTTAACGGATGGAGCGCTTGATCGATTTGAAAGCTTGGGGGCTGAACAGCTACTAATCAGCTTGAGTGATGAGGCATCTTTAATTATTGCCTATGTTATTATTGAATAAGGAAAGTAGGTGGCTGCCTTTAGCTCTGATATAGCTCAATAAAAATAGAGTGAAAGGCAGCTGTTGCATTCTTAAAATGTTAGTTTTAAACCAAGGAAAGCACCGCTTTCAAATGTATAATTTCCAGATGTTTTTTCATCGCCAACATTTAAATATCGATAGCCTAAAGAAATGTCCGCGCTTTCAATAACCCTATAATTCACTTGCAGTCTTAGGCGTCTGAACTCATCAGAGTCTCCAAATGCTAATACTTCAGGTGCATAGTGAATATCTGTTTCAAACGATAAACCTGGTACTTCAGGCGTATTGACTCTCACGGAACCACCGATGCCAACAGCAGAACCCTTAAATACACCTTCTTTGAATATATTCGTTTGAAAGCCTAAACCTACCGTTGTTGGCATGTTCCCGATAGCTGTTTGCCCCTTGGTATGTAGATCAATATTTAAAATATTGATCGCTTCAGCCTTAGCCTCATTTTTATAAAAATAACCTAGCCCAAATTGAGCATTAGAGTCTTCGTTAGAAACAGTATAATTTCCGTGGATCGCATCATCACTAATTCTCATGTCGAACTCATCAGCGGATACGGATGAAAAAGGGAATAGAGAACTACAAATAATTGATGCTGAGAGCAGTGTGTGTTTTGCGTACATGTTGCTATTTAATCCTTATCTAAGTGTTAAAAAAAAGTATCTAATCGTGTCTGGAAAATAATATCGGGGCCACTTCTGGGTCTTATATCCTCAACAATTGCAAACTCAAAATTAGTTGTTTCAGAAAGTTTATGCACACTCGAAAAGCTTATCAATACTGGGTACCAGCCGAGTTCACGTATCTTCGTCTCGTAAATAGGCGATTGTGCATCTAACTGGCATTTTAAATGCCATGACTCAAAAGGTGCATAGGCGAAGCCAGTTCTAAATGTGAAAGCATAAGGTTTTTGGTTCAATTCTTTTAATGCTTCAACTTCGCCTAAGTAAGATAAACCTGCTCCATACCAAAAAGCTAATTGGATATCGCTTAAAAAACGTCTATTTCTTACCCAATCCGGGTTGATTTGAGATACTGCAACACCCAAATCAAATTTTTCGCTTCCTGTTTGCCTTGAAAAGTCACCGGTCGGCAATTTTGTCATGAATGTCCACCTTACGGAAGGCTTATCACTAGGAGTTAATTGAGCGGTAATACTTAAATCTCCCCAGCCGGACATTTCATTATCGATATCTAATAAGGTCTGATTATTACTTCTCAATAACCATCTAATATTGTCCTGATTATTTTCTGTTCGACCATTTTGCGGTAATTGAAGTAGTTCATGAAACTTATAGATGAAGTTGTCAGCCGAGCCACCGCTATGCTTATACCATGGGATACTGGTAGAAAGACTTATAGTGTTGTTGAGTTGGTATTTGGCCGTATTTCTAAAGACCAAAGTTTCACCATCAATAAAAAAGCTATCATCTTGTTTAACGGTTGAACTAATGTAATTGCTCAACTCTAACTGGCTACTTAAGCCAATTGTGCCAACCGCTTTGTTGGTATCAACTTCAGGCCTGACGAAACCAAATAAATTACTGACAGGGCCATTATTTACGACATGAATACTATTGGTTTGAAAGTATTCAGCGCCATACGTGTTACCCATAAATAGGCTGAACAAAAAAGCAGCCTTAAAAGCACGGTATAAAATCATAAAGTTATTCTATTTGATAGCTAAAAAGATAGAAGTTTATATTATCATGCACTGAGGTATAAAATAATAAACCCCATGCACTATTCATCGACCACATCAGAAATAATCGAGGCTCGTATTGGCTAATTCAGACTTAATTCATAATTTAGGTAGGCTTCCGTTATTAACAAAAGTATGTTTCTTTAGTTTCTGCTTTACCTTCTTGCTCGCAATTAGTGCAGTGAGCATACAAACTTATCTGGAACTTAAAGATAGAAGAAGTGCTATTGAGGAATGTATCGATATAAATGTCGAGCCGTTGCTGGATAAGGTGAGTGAGTATGTTTGGAAAGAGCAGTTTATAGAGATAAATGATTTTTTTAAAAATATAAGCATCTCATGCGATAAATCAAACAATTTAGAAGATATAAGCATGCCTGCCTTCTTTTCTGTAATTGATAAAAAAGGCTATAGATTCGAATTTGGCTCATTATCTGTTTCTGAAAACCTAATAACTACAACATATCCATTGAGTTACTGGCAACAAGATACAGATGCTTCTGCTTATTGGTTAGGGGAGTTAGTGGTTACTACTTCTTTACAGGAAGATCATAATGCATTGATAGATGATGCGTATACTCAAATCCTGATGCATTTTATTGTTAGCTTGGCTGGAACGCTTTTAGGTTTTTTACTCGGCTATAAAATGATCATTAAACGAATTAGAAACTTTACGACACAACTTCGCTCCGAGACAAGTTATGACGATATAAAGGCCTATGTTGATGAAGATACAACAGAATTATCCTCACTTTGGTCATCTATTATCAGCTTCAAAGAAAGTCTGGATAGTAAGCGCCTAGGCACAGATATTAAGCTTAAGCAATGTCAAAACGATCTTGTAAAGGCTCAGCGTGATAGTGAATTAAAAAGTCAGTTTTTGGCCAAAATGAGCCATGAATTACGCACCCCTATGAACGGATTACTCGGCTTTTCTACCGTTTTATTGGAGTCTAAACTTGAAGACGAGCAAAGGGAATATGCGCAAACTATTCAGGCCTCTCTAGAGTCATTGCTTTATGTTGTCAATGATATCTTGGATCTGTCACGAATCGAGTCGGGTGACCTGAATATTACCTCCATCCCGTTTAGTTTACGTAGCGTAATTTCGGGCGTAACGGCTTTGCTAAAAAATAGAGCCGAGGCAAAAGGCTTAGAGTTTGAAACCAGAATAAGCTCTGATGTACCTGATAATCTTAAAGGTGATCCTGTCAGAATTCGTCAGGTTATTATGAATCTCGCTGCGAATGCTATTCGCCACACTGACAAGGGTTACGTATTAATCAATGTGATGCTTGTTGATAATGAACCACTTAACGAGAGAGAAAACGCAAAAATAAGAATATCACTGGAAGATAGCGGCTTAGAGATTCAAAAAAGATTAACGCCTGCAGTAAATGATATGGAGTCGGGGTTTTCATCTGAGTTTCGTGGTAAGCGCAGTTTAGGTTTGGATATCTGCTTTCAACTTGTAGAGTTAATGGAAAGTCAGTTATGTAATGAATCTAAAAAAACAGGCGGGTCTAGTTATTGGTTTGATCTTGATTTACCCTTCACTAGTCAAATGCCAGCTCAACAGCATTTAGATTATCGTTCGCTCAAAAAAATCCGAGTGTTAGTGATTGATTCTTATGAACTTAGCCGAAAAATAACCCTCGAATTACTTCAAGAATGGGGAATAGATTTTGAGGCTGTTGCAACAGCTTCTGAAGCATTAAAACTGATTAATAATTATAGTCATGATGATCCTTCTGGTTTTAATATGATTCTATGTGATGACCTTTTGCAGGATTTATCCGGTATTGAAGCTTGTCAAAGGTTGCGCCAAGTATTATCGCCATATGTTTCAATTGTCGTACTATGCTCAAATCCTCAGCTTGGCGATGCAGAAGGTTTCTTTTTATCTGGCGCGAATGGTTTTTTGAGTAAACAATTCAGAGATCCTTTTTTGAAGTCAGTAATGTGCCAGTCTTATGCAGAGCGCTACGCTCGAGGGCAAGATAAAAGACTCATTACACGCTATACAATAAGTGATGCAGAACAAGATGGTAAAGCACTGCCGGGGACCGATACGTTTAAAGCTGTGCTAATCGTTGAATCAAATATTATAAACCAACAGCTCATCATGAATATATTAGAAAAAAATCATTGTAGAGTTGATTTGGCATCTAACGGTTTTGAAGCCATTGAATTATTTAAAAATAATACGTATTCGTTAATATTTATGGACTGTTCAATGCCCGATATGGACGGATTTGAGACGACACTTATTCTGCGTGAAGTAGAGAAATCTCATGCAGGCAAAAACCGTACACCGATCATTGCTATGACAACAAATGATATTGATGGTGAGATGGATCGATGTTATCAAGTCGGTATGGATGCGTTAATGACTAAACCTCTCAAAATCGCAAAATTGGAAATGGTTTTAGGTCGATATATCCATTAAACTTAGCATATAAATAATTTAAGGCCTTAACTATGCGAGCTTACATCCGTCACCCCGCAGATGTCCCTATTGAGTTTTCACCTGTATCAGATGTGCAAGCTGTAAAGTCAACGGCACAAGATATAAGTTTAGGGGGCTTAAGTTTCAGCTCTAAACAACGCTTAACGGTAGGGACTGTCGTAAACGTTAAGATACCTATCGTAGAACCTGCTTTTGAGGCGGAAGCTAAAGTTATTTGGTGTCTATCAAGGCCTGATCGTTACGAAGCGGGTATTGAATTCACCTCTGAACAAGATGCATTTACCGCGAGAATGGTAGAGCAAGTTTGCCATATAGAGCATTATCGTATGTGGGTAAAAGAGGTTGAAGGGCGCGATTTAGACGGAGAAAATGCTGCACAAGAGTGGATAGGCAAGTTTGCTCAGGACTTTCCAAACATAACTTAAGGTTTTATTAGCTATTTGTTATGTCCACATAGATTGTTAGCTTTTGTCCTGGTTTAAGGTATTTCTTTCGATCTAACTTATTCCACGTAATGAGATCCTTTATTTTAACGCTAAATTTATTTGCAATTCTGGATAAAGAATCGCCTTTGCGAACATAGTAGCCCACCTTCTGTATCATTTCCCTTTTTTTGTATAGCGTTGTATTTACCTTACCTGAGCTATAAATGCCGGGTTTCTTTGACCATATAATAAGTGTTTGTCCGGGTCGAATCGGGTCAGTCGGAGCCATACCATTCCAGCGAGAAAGCTCTCTCACGCCTACTTTATGCGCGCGTGACAAGTCCCACATTGTATCGCCTGATTTAACCTTATAACTTATTTTATCAGTACCTTTTTTTGCCTGAATCGTCGCCTGTTTTTTGTGTAAACGGTTATCTTGGCTTAAGTTGTAGTATTTTGATGCTTTAGATGCAATTGGGATGAGTAACTTTTGTTTTATTTTAATAAGGTTTGAGCGAAGGTGATTGATATCTTTGATTAACATTGGTGTTGTATTGAATTTTTTGGCAATTTTTATCAGAGAATCACCTGTTTTTACACTATATCTATGCCAGCTTATTCGTTGCTCAGGCGGTAAAGACTTTAGATTTTCTTTAAATAATGCTGCTTTCTCTATTGGAATCAGTAAACGGTGAGGGCCAAGAGGTGAGCTTGCCCATTGATTGAACCCTGGGTTTAGCTGATAAATCTCACTAATATCTATTTCAGCCATTAACGCAGCTTGTGCTAAATCTATCTGCGCACCTATATCTACTTTTTTAAAATAAGGCTGATCAGGCACTACGGGGAATTCAATTTGGTACTCTTGAGGGGATAAGACGACTTTTGATAAGGCAATGAGCTTTGGAACATAAGCTCTCGTTTCTTTAGGGAGGTCTAAAGACCAGAAGTCAGTATTCTTATTTCGTTTTAGATTCTTTCTGATGGCGCTACGAACTCGCCCTGAACCCGAATTATAGGCGGCAAGCGCATGCAGCCAATTACCATCAAATAAATCATTTAGATAGCTTAAATAGTTTAATGCCGCTTCAGTGGATGCGAGTACATCTCGCCGTCCATCGTACCACCAGTCCTGCTCCAAGCCGTAGATTTTGCCGGTGCCCGGTATAAACTGCCATAGACCTGATGCTCTACCATGACTGTAAGCAAATGGGTTGTATGCGCTTTCAACAAAAGGAAGTAGCGCAAGCTCCATCGGCAAACCACGTTTTTCTACCTCGTTGACAACGTGATAAAGATACCGAGAGGCTCGATTGAACGTGCGTGTTAAATAGTTGGGATTTCTAAGGAACCAAGAAAGTTGTGAATGAATCCGTCTATTATTTTGTTCTAGATCTAATTTGAAGTTGTTTCTGATCCTGTCTAATAAGTCTAATTGCTCTATAGGTGTTTGCGTTGCTCTTAGTGATAGTAGTTCTTGATTGATGAGTGTCTCTAGTTCATCGTTTGGCGTAAAAAAACCATATGCAGCATAATCATCCTGAAGATTTGAGTCTTCAGATAAACGATTTTCTATTGGGTCGAAAGGGAAATCTAAAACATCGATAACGCCTTGTTTAGCCAATGCCGCGTTTTGTGGTGACGTATCATTAATGCGTAAACTGCTGGCTTTCTTGTCTTCTACTATTTTCAGACTAAAAAATGGCGGCTGAATGACTTTATGATTGACCTTAGTCATGACGGTATTAGGCGGTTTGGCAAGTACATCTACCGAGGTCAGAGCTGCATCGCTAGCAACATCATGCTGCTTGGAGCTTTCTTGTAATTCACTTTGGAAGGGGAGCGTTTTAAATTGGCTGCAAGCGGATAATAAAGAGATAAAAAGGAAGATAACTAAAGGGCGCATAATTCCATTAAAACACGTAATTAAATAGTGAAAGCTAGTCTATAGCCTTGTAATCAAAGTTCAATATTTTTTGATCGTATTAAGAGAACGTAATTATTTCAAACTGGCAGTGGTTTTAGTTAAGGTAGATTATTAACTTTTATTAAACTTGGATTTTGAATTAAATACGATGTGATCGAGTGCGTGATCGGTATCTCAATTGTTTCAAATACCGTGTCCACTAATTCATAATCTACAAATTCAAAATGAGCCTCTTTAAAATCATAGGCTTTGCAGTTATGCTCAGCTAAAGATTGCTCAACAGAGCATGAGCAGTCAGAATCTATCACTAGCGCATTTTTATTTTCATCAAATAAATACCAGATATAATTATCTGAAAATGCGTTGAGTTCCTGGGGCCGAATCATAAGTCACCTCAAGGCATTGGTTCTTAATTGAGAATTAATTTGCCCTATAACCAAGAGTTGCACAAATGCAAAACCATCATGAGTTAGATTCTAGTATGCTTAATTGCCAAAAAGACTTGGAATACTGGCTTCAAACAGCATTGGGAAGAAGTTTGCTTGCTAATCAAAGAGAGGTGGTTGCTGCAATTATTCAACAATACTTTGGAGTGTTTCAGGCTGAAATAGGGGTGTCTCATCGTGTTCCTGTGGGTAATCCAAGCAGCATTACACACAAGTATTTTATTATACCTGAGTGGTCTCCTGACCTTCCTCCTAATGTTTTAGTCGCTGAGTCAGACGAAATTGCTTTAGATACAGGTAGCGTTGATTTGATTATTCTTCATCACACCTTAGATTTTGCAAAAGACCCGCACCAGACTTTGAGAGAGGCGAGCAGGGTGCTTAAGTCGACTGGTCACTTGGTGATAGTAGGGTTCAACCCTTCAAGCCTGTGGGGTTTAAGGAAATTATTTAATCGACATAAACAAGCACCTTGGAATAACCGCTTTATCAGTGGTAAGCGGATTTCAGATTGGCTTAACCTTCTACATTACCAGCTTAGTGACGTGGCTTATCATTATTACGGTTTGCCTTTTAATAAAATGCGATTACTTAAAAAGTTTTTATGGTTAGGCAATTTTTTGAACCCTAAAGTGCCTTTGGGGGCTTACTATATAATGAGCGCTCAAAAACAAACTTTTTCCCGGATGCAAAAAAAGCAACGCTGGAATAGCTCCTCAAAAGCGGTTGGCCTAAGTTTATCCAGCTCAAGAAATGTTTATCGTTTTACCAAAAAGGCCAAACAAAAAAATACCCTTACAGATCATAATTCTTAATATCAGACGTATTCCAGGAGTAAATGGTGCGACAAATTATTTTAGATACAGAAACAACGGGCATTAATCCTCAATTAGGCCACAGAATAATTGAAATCGGTTGTGTAGAAATGATCGATAGAAAATTAACGGGCAATCACTACCATGTCTATATCAATCCGCAACGCGTTGTCGAAGAAGAAGCGATTGGTGTTCATGGCATCACTAACGAGTTTTTAGCCGATAAACTTATTTTTAAAGATATTGCCCAAGAATTTTACGAATATATTAAAGGCGCGGAACTGGTTATTCATAACGCACCGTTTGATGTCGGTTTTATTAATAATGAATTTTCATTGTTATCACCCAAGTTGCCTTTTGTTGAAGGCTATTGCGGTATACTCGATACACTTGCCATGGCAAGGAAAAAGCATCCCGGGCAAAAAAATAGTTTAGATGCTTTATGTAAGCGCTATGGGATTAGTAATGCTCATCGTGAACTACATGGTGCTTTGCTCGATGCAGAAATCCTGGCAGACGTCTATTTATTATTAAGTGGTGGCCAAACGACTTTATCGCTCGATAAAGATGGTGGTGACGATAATGGCAAATCTGAATTAAGACGAATATCGTCAGAAAGATCGAAATTGAAGGTTGTTCTAACATCCCCTGATGAGTTATCCAAGCATGAACAATACCTGGAAACTATGAAAAAAACTTCAGAAGAGGTGCTTTGGGAAAAAGTATCTATTTTATGATTACGAAAACATACAGTACGAAACTTGTGATGGTAGAAAAATGTGTTATAAATTAATTAGCAAGCAAATAATTTTAATCTGATTTAGATCTTTTTTATTGCTTATTTTGATGTCGGAATAAGAACTATTAATAGCTGTTTAAATTATGTTTTTTAATAACCTAAAACACGTTTTTATTAAATCGAACCGGATGTAATTATCTACATGGCACTTTCTTCGACAAGTCTAAGTTCAATCGAGCTGGTACAGCCGGAAATCGAAAACACTATTCAACAAGCTGAGAAAAGCTTAGAGCGCTTTCAAGAAAATAGAGATAGTGGTGAAGATCTTCAAAATTGTATTGATTATTTAAATCAACTGCGCGGTATTTTTGTCTTGGTAGAAGTTCAAGGTTGTGTTCTTCTTTGTCAAGAGTCAGTAAATCTTGCAAATGAAGTACCCGTAGGTGCTAGCGATGATAAGAACAGTCTACTTACAAATCTCAGTAATGCGATTTTTATACTCAGAAGATATACAGAGTACTTTTGTCAATATAAAACAGATTATCCTGAATTACTTCTACCCATCATAAATGAACTTAGGTTAGCCAGAAAGTCTAAACCATTTCCAGAGTCCCATTTTTTTGATCTAACTCCCAATCAGCACTTTGACGCAACAGGGCTAATAAATTCTAGTGATATAAGTGCGTTAGATGATTTTGAACATCATGCAAAACGCTTTCGACATATGTATCAAGTTGGCCTGTTAGATTTGCTAAGAGAAAAAAATACAGATATTAGCCTTCGCTTGATCAATCGTGCAGCAAAAGGTTGTATACGTATTTGTCATGGCGAAGCAATGGCAGAATTTTGGTCCTTGGTGACAATTCTTTCAAACGTATTCATGAGTGAAAGCATTACGATTAATGATCCTAGAAAGCGGCTGTTTATGAAGATAGAAAAACATCTTCGTGAAATGGCATTAGTTGGGCAATCTGTTTCAGCAAAATCAGCACCTGACGCGATAAGAAAAGAGCTTCTGTATCTGATCGCATTAAGTGGGTCCCGCTCTGAATGTGTTATTGCTTTATTAAAGGGCTTCAACATCAGTGCATTTGATTTTACGGAACTAGATTTACAAAGAGAAAGTCGTCGTTTGTTCGGCCCGGGTTCCGACGTACTTAAATCGCTATCGAGCGCGCTTCAAGAAGAATTAATACAGCTAAAAGACAAACTCGATATTCTTGAGCGTCATGGTGATCCGCAGGCAGACGATATCACATTTATTGCGGCGGTCTTCGAAAGACTCAGTAGCACACTTTCAATGTTAGATTTACCCAAAATTAGCGCTGTTTGCGATCAGCAAGTTAAACGTGTGACCCAGTGGATAGACAGTGGAAGCGACGTTACAGAAACAGAATTAATGCAAGTTGCCGATATTGTTCTAAATATTGAACAGGCGATTAAGTGCTTTGAAGAAACGGGTATACAGGCAGATATAGATACACAAGATCTTGCGCCTAATTCTGAGCAAGGGCCATTTTTAATAGAGGCCATTTTGGTTGTGATTGATGAATCCAAGTCGGGTTTATCTCTCGTTAAAAGGGCGATTAGTTCTTATATTGACTCTCAGGGAGATAAATTACATTTAGCGAATATTTCACAGGTGCTTGCAGGTATTAAAGGTGCAATGGCAATGATTGGTCAAGCGCGTGCATCCACCTTGGTTGGGCGGTGTATTTCGTGTATCAACACTGAATTATACGAGAGCGAGATGCTTCCAGAGTCAAAATTACTCGAAACCTTAGCAGATGCCTTGGCGTCACTTGAGTATTTCATTGAAAGCATGAATGTTAAGGGTGTCGTCAATGAGGCGTTATTGAAGCTGACTGAAGAGTCGCTTGCATCTATCGGCTACGCTGATTAGATACGATGACTCTAGAGTGGTTATGGGTTATCTTGTATCTTGTAAGTGCTTATCTGTTTTTTTTGGCCTTGAAAACCCTTCCGACGCTTTTATCGTTAAACTGGAAAATACCCTTTAAAGTCTTAAAGCTTGGTTTCTATTCTTTTTTAAGTATTATTTTGTTCTTGCTTACGCAGCAGCTCTCAAATTTTTACACTATTGAAATCAAAAAGCCAATCATAGAAATACAATTCAAAGAGCTTGAAAATCAACATTACCAAGTGTCTTTGGTCTCTCCGGCATACAAATCAGCAAATAAAACATACTATATTCATGGGGATATGTGGCAAGTCGATTTGAAAATACTTACCTGGAATACGCTGTTTACTTATTTTGGAATTGAACCACTATATAGTCTCGATAGACTCAATGGCCGCTATATCAAGCTAGAGGATGAATTTAATAAACCCAGATCCATTTATCAATTTAATGCTGAAGATACGACAGACCTAGCGTGGCCCTATATTGTTGAAATTCTTGAGTTATTCTTAGTGCGAAGTTTTTATGGCTCAGCCGTTTTTGCACCAATGGCTAACGATGCGAGGTTCGCTATTTATTTAACAGATACCGGTATCGAGTTACTTCCATCCAATCAAGAAGCTAAACAAGCCTTAAAAAGCTGGTAATAGGGTGGCGGTAACAGGTGATTGATAGTCAGATGGCGATTGCGTTTAACTGGCTATATTTATTTATAAAGTCTATCGATCTTTGTTCTGAATAGTAGGGGTGATGTCGGGCAATAGGCATGAAGCCAATATGGCCACCATATTTTGGTATTTCAAGCTGAATAAAGCTATTTTCTTCAGCTTGCTCTATCGGGTAGCATTCTTCAGGCAGGAATGGGTCATCCAAAGCATTTAAAATTAATGTAGGCACGCTGATGGCTTTTAAATAATGAAGGCTGCTGTTTTTCTCCCAATAGTCTTCAGCATTTTTAAAGCCGTTTAAGGGGGCAGTGTAGCGGTCATCAAACTGTTTGAAATTTTTTATTCTATAAAAGCCTTGGGTGTCTATTTCGTCAGGAAAAATATTTTGTTTCTCTTTTAGTTTTTCCTTAAAGCTCTTAAGAAAGTTTGCCATATATAGTTTGTGGCTATATTGAGCCAAATGAGCAGAGCTGCTTTTTAGATCGCATGGGGCGGATAAAGCAACTGAAACAATAACTTCTTTTGGAATCAGCGTGTGCTCTCTACCTAAATGCAGTAAGGTTTTGTTTCCGCCTATACTAAAGCCAATCAGTGCTATCTCTTTATAACCCTGATTCAGAGCATATTGAATAACCAAGGATAGATCTTCAGTCTTACCGCTATGATACGAAGCTGCAAACTTATTTTGCTCACCACTGCAGCCTCGATAGTTCCACGCCAATACATCCCAATTATTAAGCCTTGCTTGTCGAGCCATCCCTAAAACATAGGGCCTTCGACTATTACCCTCTAAACCGTGGCTTAAGACAACTAATCTCTTGTTATTATTTTTAGACCAGTCGATATCTAAAAAGTCACCATCAGTTGTCGAAATTCGTTCTCGGGTTAATGGAATGAAGGGGACTTTTCTAAATAAGGATGGATAAATGCTTTGTATATGTCCATTTCTTAAAAAAATAGGGGGTCGATAAGTCACTTTAAACTCTTATGTGTAAATTTTACTGACTAATCTAAAGCAAAATGTGCCGCTCTTAAAGTTTTTTATATGAGCTGATTAACCAAGAAGCTTAAAATAATGCTAGTAATCGCTGTTGCTAGGAATATGTCTATTACTGTTAAGGGTTTACTTTCTGGCTTCATGATCTAATCTCATCAAAGTAAGGTTAATAAATGACATTTCGAAAAATATCACTAGGTAATGCAGCGCGTTCACGATCAATAATGCTCGCGATGAACACATTACCTTCACCGACAGCACTATTTTATCGCATGTATAGCCATTTGTTACCCTGCTAATTTAAAACATTGTAAAATGTATGTTTATGTAACAATGTGAATCATTAACTGCTTGTTATAACGAAGCCTTTATTTCTAATTTAAATAACCTTGAGAGTAAGTAATGCGTTGGGATAGAGATCGTCTTTTAATGGACCTGAGTAAATTTTCTTTTAGAGCAAAGCCTGTAGTGAAGGGTGAAATTACCCACTACTATGATTTTTACGATATGAATTTTTATCAGCAGTTTGATGAGCTTGAGCAGCGAGTTGGTTGGTTAGAAACCGGTGAATTTCGCTTAGTGATGCAAAGCTTCAAGCCGGTAAATGCAAAAGCTACCGTGTTTATTTTTCATGGTTATTTTGACCATGCGGGGATCTACCATCATTTAATACGTTTTTTGCTCAAACATGGCTATGCCGTCGTCATCTATGATATGCCGGGGCATGGTTTGTCTAGTGGTAAACCGACGGCCATTACCACCTTTCAGCAGTATCAGGATTCAATGAATGCCTGTTTGGCAGTGTGCAAGCAGCATATGCCTTTACCTTATCACTGTGTAGGTCAAAGTACCGGTGGAGCTGTTATTATTGATAGGTTAAAAAATGGTGAACCATCAGAGCTTGTTTTTGATAAAGTCGTTTTACTGTCTCCTCTGGTTAGGCCTAAGGGCTGGAAGTCAATTGTGCGAATGCATAATGCAATAAAGCCGTTCTTTAAGGTTTGGTATAGAAACTTCGCTAAAAACTCTGCAGATGTATCATTTCTACAATTCTTAAAAAAGCATGACCCCCTTCAATCAAAGTGGCTTTCAGTCGATTGGATTAGTGCGCTAAAAGAGTGGATACCAACAATAGAAGAAGGTGAAGGATTAAAAAGGAAAGTTCTAATCATTCAAGGCACAAGCGATAATACAGTCGATTGGGAGCATAACCTTCAGGTTCTAAAACGATTGTTTAGCGAAGTGAAAATTGCTTATGTTGATGGCGCTCAGCATCATTTAGTGAATGAATCCCTATCAAAAAGGGAGTCTGTTTTTATGACGATGTTAAGTGAGCTGGATATATAAATCGCGCACCTTAAATTGTGTTTTTTTCTAGCGCCAATAAAAAAGCCAATGAGTAAAACGCATTGGCTTTTTAGTTTGTAGAAAAATATTTAAACTTAGAAAAGTACACGACAGCGAATTGTGCCATTCACTGTATTTAGTTTTTCTTTTGCTAAGGCGCTACATTCTTTATTAACATCGACAACCACATAACCAACATCTTCATTTGTTTGTAGATACTGACCTAAGATATTGATGTTATTCTCAGATAACGTTTTGTTGATCTGTGACATAACACCAGGGATATTTTCATGAATATGAAGAATACGGTGGTTATTTGGGTGTGTAGGCAATGCAACTTCCGGGAAGTTAACCGAGGTGATAGATGTTCCTGTGTCGCTGTAAGTCGCCATTTTTTCACCGACCTCAAAACCGATATTTGCTTGTGCTTCCATCGTGCTTCCACCAACATGCGGTGTCAAAATCACATTATCAAATTCACGTAGCGGAGAAATAAATTCTTCATTATTCGATTTAGGCTCGCTTGGGAAAACATCAATTGCTGCGCCGAGTAACTTTTTGCTGGCAAGAGCGACACATAGTTCATCAATATCAACAACCGTGCCTCTTGCTGCATTAATAAATATGCTGCCGTCTTTCATGCTCGCAAATTCTGCCTTACCCATCATCATCTGCGTTGCTGGCGTTTCGGGGACGTGCAAACTGATAATGTCGCAGCTTGAAAGTAACTCTTCCATCGTATCGACTTGACTTGCATTGCCTAGTGGCAGTTTGGTGATAACGTCATAAAAATAGACCTTCATACCTAAGCCTTCAGCAAGAACGCTGAGCTGACTACCAATACTGCCGTACCCTACGATTCCAAGTTTCTTACCACGAATTTCATAGCTGTTGGTCGCAGATTTCAACCAGCCACCACGATGAGCTAAGGCACTTTTTTCTGGAACGCCACGCAACAAGAGAATCGCTTCAGCAAGAACTAATTCAGCAACACTTCGGGTGTTCGAGTACGGGGCATTAAATACCGCAACACCATGACGAGTCGCTGCTTTTAAATCGACTTGATTCGTACCAATACAAAAACAACCTACTGCAATGAGCTTTTTAGCGGCTGCAAATACGTCTTCCGTTAATTGAGTTCTTGAACGTATACCCACAAAATGAGCGTCAGCGATTTTTTCAATCAACTCTTCTTGGCCGAGGGATGTTTTGAGATATTCAATATTGGTATAGCCAGCTTTTTTTAAAGTGGTCACTGCAGATTCGTGAACACCTTCTAAAAGTAAAAAACGAATTTTCTCTTTACCTAAAGACGTCGTAGCCATATTTGCATAAAACCTTTTTGTTTATGGTGAGGTGCTTAATGTTTTATAAGCCTTTATTTCACCGTGCTGTTGGGAGTTTTTAAATTATACCAATAAGATAAAACTTAAAGATATTGTGTCTGAAAAAGGCGCGTATGATAACATATTCAGCTTTTTAGTCGTTCAAAAAAATTCAACTCTTTTATTTATCATATAAATCAATTAGATATATTTATATTCTAGAGTTTACATTAACTTTTTAAGTATTAGATGGATGATAATCTCTTATGGCGAGCCCAGAACAGATCGTTGAAGCCCTTAAAAAAATTGTGGAAGAAGGTAAAGTCAGAACAGATAAAGAATCGCTTGACTCCCACGGAAAGGATTGGACTAAAATTTATGCGCCCAAGCCAACCGCGATTGTTTTTCCTAAATCAACGCAAGAAGTCCAAGCAATTGTTCGTTTAGCTAATGAGATGGAATTTGCACTTGTCCCATCTGGTGGTCGTACTGGATTGAGCGCTGGTGCTGTAGCCGCTAATGGTGAAGTGGTTGTCTCATTTGATTACATGAATGCTATTGTCGAATTTAGTGCGAGTGATCAAACTGTTCGTTGCCAAGCCGGTGTGATTACTGAGCAACTGCAAAATTTTGCAGAAGCACAAGGTCTTTATTATCCTGTCGATTTTGCCTCTGCCGGATCAAGCCAGCTAGGTGGTAATCTTTCTACGAATGCAGGTGGCATCAAAGTTATTAAATATGGCATGAGCCGTGACTGGGTTTTAGGTCTTAAAGTTGTAACTGGCTCGGGAGAAATCTTAGAATTAAATCGCGATCTCTTAAAGAACAACACCGGTTATGATTTAAGGCATTTATTTGTTGGTGCAGAAGGAACCTTAGGCTTCATTACCGAAGCGACTATGAAATTAACGCGTCAACCGAATAACTTAACGGTGCTGGTTTTAGGTTTGAATGACATAAGAAATACCATGGATGTTCTAAAAAGTTTTCAGTCATCGCTCGACTTGTCGGCTTATGAGTTCTTTTCAGAAGAAGCCATGCAACACGTTCTAAAGCATCATGACGTTCCAAGACCTTTTGAAACTCCAGCACCTTTCTATGCCTTATTAGAATTTGAAGCAAACTCAGAGCAAATAATGGATCAAGCCATGAATTTGTTTGAAGAGTGTGTAGAGAAAGGCTGGGTTTTAGATGGTGTGATCAGTCAAAGCGAGACACAAGCTAAAAACTTATGGACCTTGAGAGAGGGTATTTCAGAGTCAATTTCCGTCAGGACGCCTTATAAGAATGATATTTCTGTTGTGGTGTCTAAAGTGCCGGAATTCTTGACTGAAATTAACAATGTTGTCTCAGAGTATTATCCTGACTTTGAAATTATATGGTTTGGTCATATTGGTGATGGTAACTTGCATCTTAATATTCTTAAACCCGCTGATCTTGCTAATAAAGAGTTCTTCGCAAAATGTGTCAATGTGAATAAATGGGTGTTTGATATTGTTGAAAAGTATCAAGGTAGTATTTCGGCCGAACATGGTGTTGGTATTGTCAAAAAAGACTACCTGCAATATACGCGGTCTCCTGAAGAAATTTCCATTATGAAAGGCATTAAACGCGTTTTTGATCCAAAAGGCGTTATGAATCCAGGGAAAATATTTGATCTTTGAATATAAAATAAGCAGCCTCCGGTTTTTCTGGGTTTGCTTATTTTACCCGTCTTTAGCTGTCTGGTTTAATTGAATCAGTGAACTCATCCAATATTAAATAAGTGATAATAGTGATAAAACAAAAACTTAACCGTATATTCTCAAGTATTACTTTTAGTTTCTTCTTGCTGGTTTCTTGTTATTCTCAAGGTGCCTCCTTAGCGCCTGTTAAATTCTGCATATGGGATCCGGTAGGCTCGAACGGCCCCTTTATCTCGTTCCTTAAAGAAACCAAATTAAAGGCGATAAGCTGGGGTATCGACTTACAATTAGATGCTTATACGGATGAAAAAGTCGCTTTTAATGACTTTAAATCCCAGGTTTGCGATGCGGTATTTTTAACGAACTTGTTGGCTAGAGAGTTAGTTCCTTTTACTGGCGCCTTTGGTGCACCAGGCGCTATTCGATCAATAGAGGAATTAAAAACACTTTCGGCTACGCTGAATAGCCCTAAAGCAAAATCTATCGTGACAAATGATAAATACGAAGTCTCTGGATTATTTCCTGTTGGTGAGATTTACACTTTCGTTCGCGATAAGAGTAGTGTTCGAATTGCTAGCATAAGCGGTAAAAAAGTATCGATTCTAAACGGTGATGTGGCAAGTTCACGTTTTGCAAAGGTAGTTGGGGCGTCTCCTGTTCATACCTCATTGGCAACCTGGGGTGGACAATTCAATAATGGCAATGTCGATGTAATGTTTGCTCCGGCCTTGGCGTATAACACGTTCGAGTTATATAAGGGGCTTGGGGAAGCTGGCGGTATTATTGACTTTAATATTCTTTATGCCGTGATGCAGATGGTGGTAAATACTCAAAAAGTTCCACCTTCCTTTGCCAGCAAGATGCGTCAACATGCTTTAACTCGTTTTGATGAATTAGAAAATACGGTGAAGCAAGCAAGAAGTGAAATACCTCAAAAGTACTGGATAACCTTAGACTCGAAAACCTTAGAAGAGTATGAGGTTTTATCCAAGCAGATCCGTTTAACTTTGCGAGACGAGAAAGCCTTTGACCCCAAAGCCATTAGCTTGTTATGGAAAATTCGCTGTAAGTTTAATCCGGCACACACTGAATGCGCATCAGCCGAATAATTATTAAAAGTTAGCAGGGCTCTATATATGTTTCATGCACGTTTTATTTCTGGAAAAAAGTTTGAGCACCCCGTGACCAAGGTGGTGTGCGTAGGCAGGAACTATGCTGAACATGCTCGCGAGTTAAATAATCCTGTTCCAGAGATACCTATCTTGTTTATCAAACCTGAATCTAGCGTTGTCAGTCTGGAAGATTCATTTACTATACCCGAAACGGACTGTCATTATGAGGCAGAAGTTGCGATTTTAATCGGTAAAGAATTAAGTAATGTAAATGAAAAAGAGGCCGAGTCAGGTATTGCCGGAATTGGTTTGGCGCTTGACCTGACACGACGTGCATTACAATCTGAACTTAAAAAAAACAGCCATCCATGGGAAGTCGCCAAAAGTTTCGATGGTGCTTGTCCCTTAAGCCAATTTATTCCGTATTCCGACATCGATTCTCTTAAGGGCTTACATTTTTCATTAGCAATCAATGGTGAAATGAGGCAGCAGGGCTTATCAAGCGACATGATTACCCCTGTCATTGCTTTAATCGTCTATATCAGCAAGCATTTCACGCTTAGAACGGGAGATGTTGTTTTGACCGGAACACCTAAGGGAGTGGGCTCCTTAGCCATTAATGACAAACTTGAACTTAATTTACTTAATACGTTATTTGTTCGTACAGAGGCAGTAAGCTGTGAATCGTGATGCCAATTTTATAGGCATTCCACTACAGAGTGAATCTCTATATAATTCCTTACCTTTTTTATCAATCGCTTAAATATGGGGTATTGCTCACTTGCCTGAACAGCTCAAAACAATCGCCGATTTTGTGCGTTATAGCTATTCCCAGCTTAATAGAGAGCCTGTATTTTTCGGTCATGGTACCGATAATAGTTGGGATGAGTCTGTTAGTCTTGTGCTGCAACTTCTCAATTTGCCATGGGATTTCGATCAAACAATGTGGTCGTGTAATCTAAGCACAAAAGAACAGCAACTTATTTTAAACGCACTAGATAAACGGATTAATCAACGTATACCGCTGCCTTATATTACCCAAACTGCATGGTTTTGTGGTTATCCATTTTTTGTGGATGAAAGAGTGTTAATCCCACGCTCACCCATTGCAGAATTGATAGAAAAAAGCTTTTCTCCTTGGGCTGATTTTATACATAATCCTCCCGATGCAATACTTGATCTGTGTACAGGAAGTGGCTGTATCGGGATAGCCTGTGCCATGATGTTTGAGGAAGCTCAAGTTGATTTAATCGATATCTCTAATGATGCGCTTGATGTGGCGCGTAAAAATATCGAGACGTTTAGCTTATTGGATAGAGTTAAGCCTATTCAGTCTGATGGGCTTGCAGCTTTAGATGAGGCTTATTCAGGAAAGTATAGTCTGATCGTGTCAAACCCACCCTATGTTGATCAGACAGATTTTAATTCCATGCCAGAAGAGTTTAAGTCTGAACCAGAGCTTGGGCTTGTGTCGGGTAACGATGGTCTCGATTTAGTGAGAAAAATTCTTGCCCATTCAGCAGAGTATTTAACTGAAGATGGTTTGTTGGTTGTAGAACTTGGCAATAGCTGGTTAGCACTAGAAGAAGCTTACCCTGACTTTCCATTTACATGGGTTGATTTTGAATTTGGTGGTCATGGCGTTTTTGTTCTCAGCGCTAAAGAACTTAAACACTATGATTGGTAAGGAGTAGTTTATGTCTGGTAATACCTTTGGGAAATTATTCACTGTTACTTCGTTTGGTGAAAGTCATGGCAAAGCAATTGGTTGCATTGTCGACGGCTGTCCTCCTGGAATTGAGCTTTGCGAAGAAGACCTCCAAATAGATTTGGATAGAAGAAAGCCAGGTACCTCTCGTTACACTACCCAGAGACGAGAAGCGGATGAGGTGAAAATCTTATCCGGTGTTTTTGAAGGAAAAACAACGGGTACACCCATTGGTATGATGATCGAAAATACCGATCAACGATCGAAAGATTACTCGAATATTGCAAATACCTTTAGACCAGCGCATGCAGACTACACCTATATTCAAAAGTATGGTGTAAGGGATTATCGCGGTGGTGGCCGATCTTCAGCGCGTGAAACAGCCATGCGTGTGGCTGCAGGTGCAATTGCAAAAAAATATTTAAAGAATAAGTTTGGTATAGAAATAATTGGTTATCTTTCGCAGTTAGGTCCGATTAAAATCGAAACAGTTGATGAGTCTATCATTAACGACAATCCATTCTTTTGTCCTGATGCAAGTAAAATTCCAGAAATGGAAGCGTATATGAAGGCGCTGAATAAAGAAGGCAACTCTATTGGCGCTAAAATTTCAGTGCTGGCGCGTCATGTACCGCCTGGTTTGGGTGAGCCTGTTTTTGACCGCCTTGATGCCGAACTAGCACATGCCCTAATGAGCATTAACGCCGTAAAGGGGGTAGAAATTGGCGCAGGTTTTGATTGCATCGAGCAAAAGGGGACCGAACATCGAGATGAAATGACCCCTGACGGATTTTTATCAAACCATGCTGGCGGTATTTTGGGTGGTATATCGAGTGGTCAAGACATCATTGCACATATCGCATTAAAGCCCACATCGAGCATACACCTGCCTGGAAAGAGTATCGACACGAAAGGTCATGCCATAGAAGTGGTAACACATGGGCGTCATGACCCTTGTGTTGGTATCAGAGCTACGCCGATTGCAGAAGCGATGATGGCCATGGTGTTGATGGATCATCTGTTACGTCATCGCGGACAAAACGCAGATGTAAAACCAGAAACCCCCAGAATTTAATAAGCTAACATATATTAAGCACTTATTTATGAATGTTTCAGATTTCGACTTTGATTTACCGGATGAACTTATTGCGCATTACCCCATGCCGGAAAGAACACAAAGCCGTTTATTAGTTGTTGAGCCGCAATTGCATGACAAGGCCATCATTCAGCACAAACTATTTTCAGACATTGAATTGTTGGTCAATTCAGGCGATATATTAGTTTTTAATGATACAAAAGTAGTGCCCGCTCGACTATTTGCCCAAAAACAAACGGGCGGAAAATTAGAAATTTTGTTTGAGCGTGCATTAGATGAATTTACATTTTTAGCTCATGTGAAGTCTAGCAAGTCTCCAAAAGAAGGGGCTCTCATCTTGCTTGATGAAAATGTTGCGCTCACTATGAAAGCAAGACAAGGTGCTTTGTTTGTTTTACAAGCGCCTCCAGACTTGCCGGTTTTCGAATTGCTGGAAACTTATGGTCATATACCTTTACCGCCTTATATTGATCGTCAAGATGAGGTCTTGGATGCCTCAAGGTATCAAACTGTCTATGCTCAAAAATCTGGGGCAGCGGCAGCACCCACAGCGGGCCTTCATTTCGATAAAGATTTAATGAGTCGCCTTAACGCTAAAGGGGTAAAAACAGTCTTTGTGACCTTGCATGTAGGAGCGGGCACATTTCAGCCTGTGCGAGTTGATAACATTCATGACCACATTATGCATTCAGAATGGGTCGATGTTAACCAAGAAACTGTAGCGCTAATTAATGATGCAAGAGCGCAAGGTGGAAGGGTTATCTGCGTGGGAACAACCAGTGTGCGTAGCTTAGAAAGTGCAAGTCAAAGTGGTCATTTACAGCCATTTCAGGGGGATACTTCAATATTTATTTATCCGGGCTATAAATTTAAAAGTGTCGATTTACTCATTACAAACTTTCATTTACCGAAATCGACCTTACTTATGCTGGTATCCGCATTTAGCGGAAAAGAAATCATGTTAAAGGCTTATCATCAGGCCATTGACCATAAATATCGTTTTTTTAGTTATGGCGACGCCATGCTTTTACACCCTAATAAATTGGAGTTGTCTTGAGTCAGTCAAAGTGCGTTATGAATTTCGGCCTTAAAAAACAAGATGGTCAGGCCAGAAGAGGGGAGATCACTTTTCCTCGAGGGAAGATACAAACTCCCGCTTTTATGCCAGTCGGTACATATGGCACGGTAAAAGGTATGTTGCCGAGAGATATTAAAGAAATTGGTGCTGACATTATTTTAGGTAATACCTTTCATCTTATGTTACGCCCCGGCACAGAGATTGTTGAGAAACACGGTACCTTGCATGATTTTATTCAGTGGGATAAGCCGATTTTAACGGATTCAGGCGGCTTTCAAGTGTTTAGTTTAGGTGATATGCGCAAGATTACCGAAGAAGGCGTTGTGTTTAAGTCCCCTATTAATGGTTCGCCCGTTGAACTTACACCCGAAATATCAATGGATGTTCAGCGTAAACTAGGGTCTGATATTGTGATGATATTTGATGAATGCACGCCTTATCCAGCGACTGAAGAGCAAGCGCGTGACTCCATGCAATTGTCATTGCGTTGGGCAAAACGAAGCAAAGAGGCTCATGCAGGAAACCCCTCAGCACTTTTTGGTATCGTTCAAGGTGGTATGTATGAAAGCTTAAGAGATGAGTCGCTAGCAGGCCTTGTTGATATAGATTTTGATGGTTATGCCATCGGTGGCCTCTCGGTCGGTGAGCCAAAAGAAGACATGCTCAAGGTCTTGAACCACCTTAGCCATCAGATGCCAGCTAATAAACCAAGATATTTGATGGGCGTTGGTAAGCCGGAAGATTTAGTCGAAGCTGTTCGCCGTGGTATTGATATGTTTGATTGCGTCATGCCCACGCGAAATGCGAGAAATGCACATCTCTTTACATCGAAAGGCGTCGTGAAAATCAGAAATGCTGCCCATAAAGATGATACTTCGACTCTGGATGAACAATGTGACTGCTATACCTGTAAAAACTTCAGCCGCAGTTATTTGCATCATTTAGATCGCTGCAAAGAAATGCTCAGCGCGCAGTTAAATACTATCCACAACCTGCGTTATTATCAAAACTTAATGAGTGGTTTGCGTCAGGCAATCGAACAAGGTAGATTGTCCGACTTTGTCGATGCTTTCTATGTTCAGCGTGGAGAAACAACACCACCCTTAAGCAATTAAGTATAGAAAAAAATCCTGAATCTATCGTGTAAGCTTTCTTTAAATAAATACTCAAATCCAAAATAAGGGGAAAACCAATGAGACTATTCTCTCAACTAACCATATTAATGCTAACAGCATTTTACTCTCTATTTAGTTATGCAGAAGGCGCGCCTGTTGCTCCTGAAGGTATTGACCCCATGATGCAGCTATTATTTTTTGGCGGCTTTATCTTGATTTTCTACTTCCTGATGTGGCGTCCTCAGTCTAAAAGAGCTAAAGAGCATAAAAACCTTGTAACGTCATTAAGCAAAGGCGATGAAGTCATTACTAATGGTGGTATTGCTGGAAAAATTTCAAAAGTGACTGAAGACTTCATTTCTATTGAAGTATCTGAAAATGTAGAGCTTAAGGTGCAAAAAGTAGCCATTGCATCAGCTTTGCCAAAAGGAACGCTGAAAAATATTTAATTTATATTAACGCAGTTTGTGTGGCATTAAGTGTATTTAAATTTTTTAGTGGTTTAAATACTCTTTGAGATAGGCCTCATCATTTGAGGCCTTTTTCTATGTGAAAATGCCCTGTATTACAAACCAATAAAAAATAGGACTCGGAGCGACCATGCTCAATCAATATC
>CAXBDA010000023.1:0-45353 GCA_963974595.1 uncultured Oleiphilus sp.
TATTGAGTTGCGTATATTCAAAGCATGGCTTTAAATTTACGTGCAATAATGCTCATAACAATGGCTGCTAAGCGGGCGTAGATATCACTTAAGTAAGCTTTGTTGGGTAACTGTGCTTCCAGTGTTTTTTGAACCGTTTCAAATTGGCTTGTTTCTAGTTTGTCTTGCTTGATTGCCTTCATAATAGAAGCCATGATTTGAGAATAATCAGCACTACCCATCTCTTTCATAATGTATTCAGCATGCATTTCTAATTCGTCTATCTGCATTTCTTTGATTTTAGTGACTAAGTCAGCTTCTTTAGAAGCCATGACTTCTTGAGAGCTTAGTATGGTTTTGGGTGGGAAGCGCTTGGTCATTGGGTATCCTTGATTTTAGGTGTTTAGTATTACAGTTTAGTGATGGATTGAAACTTGCCATCATTAGTAAATTGAATGACAAAACTGCCGTCTATACCGTTTTGCGTTGTATATTTTGTGAGTATATTTGCCGGAAATTTGAGTGATCTTCCATCTCTTGATGTAGCAAATACCGTATTGGTTTCACCGCGATAAATACGAAGCCACTCGTCTCTGGATATGAAGATATCAACAATGATTTGCTGCATAGTGAATCAAACGTGTTTAATGAACCAATATTTTTCCCAAAAACGTAATACTTTTTCAGGATATTTAAACTTACCTAGGCTGCCATTGTAACGTCCTAGAGCGCGAATAAGGTTGCCTTTTTCCTTATCAATATAATGCTTAAGTATGGTGCAGCCATAACGCAGGTTGGTTTGGATGTCCGTTAGGTTGTCTTCGGGTCGACCGATTTCATTTTTCCAGAACGGCATGACTTGCATAAGGCCTTGGGCACCCACACTAGAAATAGCAAAACGTTTAAAGCCACTTTCAACATGAATTAAGGACATAACCAATTCTGGCTCGATGCTTGCGCGTTTTGCTTCTGAGTGTACTTTTTTGAGTAAAGTCAGGCGTGCTTGAGGGTCTTTTATATAACGTGAAAGTCGTTTTGACATATCGACTAACCAGACTTCAGCATCAAAACGGTCATAAAAACTATCTGACTCTGACACAGTCTGCTTGAGTAGTGCGGCAAGCTCTGCATCGGGAGCTTGGCGTAAAGTGTCTGAATTTTCTGTGGCTGCCGTACTGAAAGGTAAACCTGAAATAAACAGTAAAGAAAAAAATAATGTGATGACTCGATAAAGTTCTCGAGCCATAACATTAGAACTTAAAGCTAGCAATTTATGCATTTCCTAAAGTGCTTAAAATAAACTCGACGGCACTTTCTAGGGCAATATCTTGGTTCTCTGAATCACCGCGCCCTTTATATTCAAATGTACCATTCTTGATGCCGCGATCACTAATCACAATGCGGTGAGGTAAGCCAATCAATTCAATATCCGCGAATTTAGAGCCGGGCCGCTCATTGCGATCATCCATAAAGACATCAATACCTAAGTCTTTTAATGCTTTATATAGCGCTTCAGTTTTTTCAGCAACGATTTCAGATTTATTCATGTTTAACGGGATAAGCGCAAGTTTGAAAGGCGCAATAGACGCTGGCCAGATAATGCCTTTTTCGTCATGATTTTGCTCAATCGCAGCCGCAACAATGCGTGAAACACCAATGCCGTAACAGCCCATTTCCATGACTGTTGCTTTACCATTTTCATTGAGAACGGTTGCTTTCATGGCTTCGCTATATTTTGTACCCAATTTAAAAATATGCCCAACTTCAATGCCGCGTTTAATTTCAATCGTACCTTTACCATCGGGGCTAATATCACCTTCTTGAACATTGCGTAAGTCGACAATGTTTTCTAATGGCAAATCTTTTTCCCAATTGACTGAAGTAAGGTGAATATCATCTTTATTCGCACCACATACAAAATTAGCACTTAATGCCGCGCTTCTATCGATAAAACAAGGAATCGATAAACCAACTGGCCCAATAGAGCCAAGCGACGCGCCTAATACCTCTTTAACTTGTTCTTCACTGGCAAAGGCAAGTGGCGAAGCAACGGCAGCAATTTTTTCTGCTTTGATTTCATTCAAGCTATGATCACCTCGAATCACTAAGGCGATAAGTGGTGCTGCATCTTTTGAGCCTTGTTCCACTTCACCCAAAACAATAAGCGTTTTAAGAATATTTTTTGCATCAACAGCCAAAAATGCTGACACGTCTTCAATGGTTTTTTGATTAGGTGTGGCGACTTCTTTCATGTCACCCTCTGGTGCGGCACGTTTATCTTGTGGTGCTTTTGCTTCGGCTAATTCAATATTCGCGGCATAGTCACTGGCTGTGCTGAATGCAATATCGTCTTCACCTGAATCTGCTAAGACGTGAAATTCATGAGAAGCACTGCCCCCAATACTGCCAGAATCTGCTTGTACTGCTCGAAAGTTAAGGCCTAAACGCGTAAAGATATTGGTATAGGCTTGATACATAATATTATAAGTATCATCTAAAGATTCTTGAGTAGCATGAAAGGAATAGGCATCTTTCATTAAAAATTCACGCGCACGCATCACCCCAAAACGTGGGCGACGTTCATCACGGAATTTAGTTTGGATCTGGTAAAAGTTAACCGGAAGTTGTTTATAACTGCTTAACTCATTGCGCGCTAAATCGGTAATCACTTCTTCATGGGTTGGGCCAAGGCAGAAATCTCGGTTATGTCGATCATGGATACGTAAAAGCTCCCCACCATATTGCTGCCAACGGCCTGATTCTTCCCAAAGCTCTGCAGGTTGAACAATGGGCATCAATAATTCCTGGGCGCCCGCGTTATTCATTTCTTCACGCACAATATTTTCAACTTTACGCAGTACTCTTAAGCCCATGGGCATCCAATTGTATAACCCCGATGCTAATTTGCGAATTAAACCGGCACGAAGCATTAACTGGTGGCTAATAACTTCTGCATCGGCTGGCGTTTCTTTTTGAGTAGCAATTAAGCATTGGCTTGCACGCATGGTGTCGATATATCCTTTGGTGGCTATCTATGAACGTTAAGTCTGGCTATTTTAAATAGCATCGGCGGTGACGTATAGTCTGTTCTTGGTTTAATTTGCTGGATGTTGTTAATTAAGTAATGAGTAGTTGGTCCTTAAAAGAGTTCAAGCTATTGATTATTAAAGAAAACTACATGAAAGCGGAGAAGAGCACTGAAAGTGCGTGCAAATAGCTCTGTAGATATCCCTTAAGCTGGTTTTTTCTATATCCTCAGTCGGCTCGATTATGACGATCCATTATTGACCTTATGAGGAGAGGTCAGGTCCCTATCTATATTTCAATGCAACATCCTTAGTTTACTTTTCTAATATGTAAACATTAGAAATTAGTCAGATATAAAGGATGTCCTATGGGATATCTTTTGCCGTTTTTAAAAAAAATCACTTTTTCATATCTATCTGATTTATATGAATAAAAAATAATTTATTTGATTGGCATCACAATTGCTTTATCAATACATATAGTAACGATGCCCAACAGAAACGTTCATTTTTTATTGGTACTGAGATCGTTTGGAGAACATATGACAATTTCATTTAGTAAAGCCTTAGGTATTCATGAGCAAGCGCTAGAGCTTCGGACCAAGCGTGCTGAAGTACTTGCAAACAATATTGCTAATGCAGATACCCCTGGATTTAAAGCGAGAGATATTGATTTTCGTGCTTTATTAAACGAACAAAAGCAGGGTATGAGCAATTCTCAGTCTTTGAAGATGGCAACGACGAACGGTAAACATTTGCCTACAAATAGTTTTGATGCATCTTCAGAGCTGCTTTACAGAATACCGTCACAGCCTTCAATCGATGGTAATACGGTAGATACACAAACTGAAAAAGTAGAGTTTATGAAAAACACTCTGCAATATCAGTCAAGTTTTCAGTTTTTGAATGGTCGATTCAAAGGCATGACCAATGCGATCAGGGGTGAATAAATATGTCGCTTAATCAGATTTTTGATATTGCTGGATCAGGTATGTCCGCTCAGTCTATTCGATTAAATACAACCGCCTCTAATATTGCCAATGCAGAAACGGCAAGTAGTAGTACGGGGGATGTTTATCGAGCGCGTAAACCGGTTTTTGCCGCAGTGCAACAAGATGCCATGAGGCAGGCTATGGGTAGTGATTTTCTAGCCGAAACGCCAGAGTCAAAGGGTGTGACGGTAAAAGGAATCGTAGAGAGTGATGCGCCTCTGCAAATGCGTTATCAGCCAGATCATCCTCAAGCTGATGAGCGTGGTTATGTCTATTACCCTAACGTCAATGTCGTTGAGGAAATGTCAGATATGATGTCTGCTTCACGCGGCTTCCAGACCAATGTCGAAATCATGGATGCCGCTAAAACCATGATGCAACGCTTATTAACGCTGGGCCAATAGGAGAATAATTATGTCTGATATTAACACCCAGTCGGCAAGTGATGCGCTAAGTGATTATCGTTATGAGCCCAAAAGTAAAGCAGCGGGTTCAAACGAGCTTGGTAAAAATGAATTTATGAAGCTCATGATTGCTCAGCTGGAAAATCAGAATCCCTTAGAACCTCAGGATAATGGTGCATTTATTTCGCAGTTAGCGGAATTTAGCTCCCTCGAAGAGATGCAAAAAATATCCAGTTCAGTCAATAATTTTTCCAGCCAGTTTCAATCAAGCCAAGCTTTGCAGGCGTCGGCGATGGTTGGCCGAACGGTATTGGTGCCGGCGGCTGAATCGCCCTTGAGTCCGGCTGGTACGATTAGCGGCATTGTTGACCTTGAAAGCAGTACCAGTGCTTTGGATATCAGTATTTACAATGCTTCTGGTGAATTGGTTAATCAATTTGACTTGGGGCCGCAAGCAGCTGGCACCGTTCCGTTTATGTGGGATGGCTCGAATAGTGCGGGCGAGCAAATGCCCTTTGATAATTACACCATCGAAGCTCAGACTGCTCAATCCGGTGGCGCTGAGCAGGCTACGACTTTGTTATCGGCAAACGTAAATAGTGTTTCGATATCGCAAGGGGGAGGGATCTCTCTCAATCTTTCTGGAATGGGGACCATTCCGCTCGATCAAGTCCGTGAGATTAACTAAAGCAATCTTATGAAAATTAATCAGTAAAATAGAGGTGTACTATGCCGTTTAGTATTGCATTAGGTGGGTTAAGGGCATCCTCCGTCGATTTGGAGGTAACCGCTAATAATATCGCAAACGCCAGTACCGTCGGTTTTAAACGATCGCGGGCAGAGTTTGGTGATGTCTATTCAAACAGTTTTTTTGGGGGGGGCGATACCGCAACGGGTGATGGGGTTGGTGTTCAGAAAGTGCGCCAAATGTTCAGTCAGGGTAATGTCAGTTTTACCGATAGTAATCTTGATTTGGCGATTACCGGTAGCGGCTTCTTTGTGCTCAGTGATCAGGGGGAGGCGAAGTATTCACGAGCAGGTCAGTTTAGTGTCGATAAGGATGGTTTCATGGTCAATAACACAGGGATGAAAGTGCAAGGCTTTCAGGCAAATGAGAGTGGTGCAGTCTCTGGTGTATTAGGTGACTTAGTGGTAGATGCGAGTGAATTACCGCCTGTTAGAACGACAAATGTGACAGCCGCTTTTAATTTGAATTCGGCTGAAGATGTATTAACCCAAAGTGGAACAACAGTTGATTCCGACGGTTCTAGTATAGGTGTTGCTCAGGCTGGTACACAAAATGGTTATCCATCTCAAATAATAAATGTAAATTCAGCAAATGGAACGACCACTCAAGTAGTGACGGCTGCCAATGCAACGGCAGGTGCGATTGCTTCGCAGTTCAGCTTGCTTGACGGTGTGATCGCAACGTCATCGACATCAGCCTCCATTTCGGCGGCTTCATATGCTAATAACTCTGGTTCTATGAGCCTTAGTGTTAATGGTATTCGTTTTCAGCCAACGGGATCAACACCCGCACTTCAGCTAGCTGATTTGGGTACTAAAATTAATGCATCAGCTCTAGTCGGTATTACGGCAGTAACTGATACAAATGGAGATCTGCGAATCATCCAGGATCAAGGTGCTGATCTTATTTTTGGTTTTGCAGGGGGGGCAACAGATACATTTGAAGTGCTTGGCTCTGAAGTGATTCCGACAACTATTCCACTGAATAATACGCAAACGCAGGCAACGGTAGGCGGTACTGTCAGTATTGTCTTGGATGAAGGGGGTTCGATAACAAATGGTAGTGCAGCAACACCCTTGATATCAACGTTTACGGGCCAGCCTTTTATTAACAATAGCTTTAACCCAACAGACCCGAATTCATATAATCACGCGACATCAACCAAAATCTTCGATAGTTTGGGTAACCCTCATGTCATGACGTCATATTTTGTGAAACAGCAGCCTTCTGTTGCAGGTACAAATACGTGGCAAATGCATGTTCAAATAGATAATGAGGATGTAGGTGACCCTTTAATCGGAACGGAGCCATCACGTGCAACCTTTAATTTAGTTTTCAATGAAGATGGTTCTTTGAATGATGTTTTGTCAGACGATGTGTTGATTTCAAATTGGGATCCACTAGATTCAGCGGGTGTGCCGAATGGTGCAGCAAGGCCGCTAAATGTGGTGGATGGCGGGACCTTGCCAATTCCTAATCCGCCAGAGAGTTCAAATTTTGAAATGGATATTTCAGCTTTGACCCAATTTGGCAGTCCATTCGCGGTGAATGATTTAAGTCAGAATGGTTTTACCACAGGTAGGTTGGTAGGGTTGGATATTGATGGGTCAGGTGTCTTGTTGTCTAGGTTCTCGAATGGCCAGTCTCTTATTTTAGGTCAAGTCGCTCTGGCTAACTTTAATGATGCCGGAGGCTTGTCGCCAGATGGTGATACCTCTTGGGTACAGTCATTTGCCTCTGGCGATCCGATTGTCGGTGCACCCGGTACCGCATCATTAGGTTTGTTAACGGCTTCAGCCGTTGAGGCCTCTAACGTTGATTTATCGAATGAATTGGTGAATTTAATCATTGCTCAGCGTAACTATCAGGCTAATTCTAAGACGATAGAAACAGCCAATACTGTTCAGCAAGCTATTTTGAATATCTAAGGAGCGCTTGGTTGGTAGGTCTGAGAATTTTCTCAGGCTAAATAGGGATGCTGGCATGATTTAAGCTTTAATGTTTTTAGCATAAGGTTTTTTTGACAGTATTCGGGGTGAAGCAGGATGGATAAAGCAATATTTATTGCCATGAGTGGTGCCAAGCAGACCATGCTTGCGCAGCAAGCTCATGCAAATAATTTAGCCAATGTTAAGACTACCGGCTTTAAAGAAGACTTTACGCAAGCGCGAAGTATGCCTGTGTACGGTGAGTATTATCCTACGCGAGCCTACGCCATGACTGAACGGCCGGGCACTAATTTTGACTCTGGCCCCTTGATTCAAACAGGTAATAATCTAGATGTCGCTATAAAAGGAGATGGCTGGATTGCAGTGCAAGCTGAAGATGGTTCTGAAGCCTACACCCGGGCAGGTGACTTCAATATAGATATTAATGGTCAACTTAGGACGGGCAAAGGTTTGCCTGTTCTCGGTGATGGTGGCCCCATTGTTTTGCCACCTTCCGCAAAAATTGAGATAGGTGCTGATGGCACTATTTCTGTTTTACCGTTGGGGGCTCAGGTAGTCGGACTTGCTATAGTTGATAGAATTCGCTTGGTTAATCCGGATGCTGCTGATTTAGAAAAAAGCGAAGACGGATTGGTTCATCTTAAAGAAGGGGTAGCACCACCCATTCCGGATGGCGCTATCCAGGTAGCACCGGGTTTTCTAGAAGGTTCTAATGTGAATGCCGTGTCGGCACTGACCGACATCCTTTCTTTATCTCGTCAATACGAGCTTCAAGTGAAATTAATGAGCCAGGCTGATGAAATGTCTCAATCAACGGCACGCTTGTTGCAGTTCTCTTAGTGTGACCTTAAAAATATCATAAAACCGGCAGTTATCCGTCGCTTTAAGATATTTTTTAACTCTCTGTTTGTTTTTGCAAACAGCCATCTCGTTTAACGAAATGGTTTTGAATCGGGTCACACAGACTTGATGTCAGAATTTTAATTCGGGAGACGCGTTATGCATCCAGCTCTTTATGTCAGTAAGACGGGCTTAAGTGCTCAAGATATGGCTTTGACCACGATATCTAACAACCTGGCGAACGTCAGTACCATTGGTTTTAAACGTGATGAAGCGGTATTTCAAGACTTGCTCTATCAAGTAAAGCGCGAACCGGGTGGTTTGAATTCTCAAAATTCTCAGCTTCCTTCAGGCTTGCAATTAGGTACGGGTGTGCGTATTGAAGGCACCACCAAACAGTTTACCCAAGGCTCCCTGGAAGTGACGGATCAGGCCCTGGATATTGCCGTCAATGGTCGAGGCTTTTTCCAGGTTTTATTGCCCGATGGCACAACAACCTATACCCGTGATGGCCAATTTCAAATTAACTCCGATGGAGATATGGTCACCGCAGGCGGTAACTTGCTGGAACCGGCTATCACGATTCCTGATAATGCCTCTTCGGTCACCATCGGTGAAGACGGTATTGTCAGCGTGTCTTTACGCGATGACACCGGGGTCACCCAGGTTGGGGAAATTACCACCGTCGATTTTGTCAACCCTCAGGGCTTGAAAGCCATCGGGAACAACTTATATAGAGAAACCGAAGCCAGTGGTAATCCCTTAATTGGCACGCCGGGTATTGGTGGTTACGGTGAGATAAATCAAGGTATGTTGGAACAATCTAATGTTGATACCGTCAAAGAACTGGTTGATATGATCACTGTTCAGCGTGCTTATGAAATGAACTCAAAAGTGGTATCAACCGCCGATCAGATGTTGCAATACATTGGTCAGAATTTATAAGAATTAGATTAGTACTAAAAGGCTCTTGCTTAAGCCAAATATTCACAAATATGACGTTCGTTGAGCCTGTCGAAACGTCTCTGATGAAACTCAGAGTTTAATTTAGAAAACCCTTCGACCCTTCGGCGGGCTCAGGGCAGGCAACTCAGGGAGCGGTAATTTCTGTTTAACTAAGCACCATTCAGATCAGAATGCGTTAGTCATTGTAAGAGTTATTAGAGGTGTGCATATGTTTTTTCAGCATCAAAGTCTCAAGGTAAAAAGTTATCAAAGCATGGAACGCGCCATTAAGTTGTCGTTTGTTGCCTTGGTCGCCATTAGTTTGAGTGCCTGCAGTGCCATGACGCGTGAACGACCGGTGCCTGATGACCCCGCCTATGCACCGGTTTTACCGAGTAGCATGAGTTCAGGTGAAATGGCTACGGGGTCTATTTTTCAGGCATCGCGTAACTTTAGTTTCTATGGTGATCAGGTTGCATTAAATGTCGGTGATATTTTGACGGTGTTATTAGATGAAAATACCAGTTCCTCAAAGACTGCGGATACCACATACGAAAAAGATGATGAAGTTATTTTAAATGAGGCCAGTATATTAGGGAATAATATTGCGGCCCGTGGTCTGAGTTTATTAACAAACCCTTCCATGGAGCGAGCATTTGAAGCTGCTGCACAAAGCGACCAGAGCAATAGTTTACAGGGGAGTATTTCAGTGACCGTCTCTGAAGTGCTACCCAATGGTGTTTTACGAATCCAGGGTGAAAAGTGGTTAAAACTGAATCAAGGTGATGAGTATATTCGCATCACGGGCTTAGTCAGGCCGCAAGATATTGGCACCGATAATACGGTTTTATCGTCTAAAGTGGCCGATGCCCGTATTGCTTATGGCGGCACAGGTGCATTTGATGATGTGAATAAACAGGGATGGTTGTCACGTTTCTTCTATGGTGACTGGTGGTTCATGTGAGGTTTCTGATGAAGAAAGTTATTGTGTTGTCATGTTGTCTACTGACCTTAAATTCATTAGCTATGGCAGATCGATTGAAAGATATGGCCAGTGTCCAAGGTGTGCGTACCAACCAGCTGGTGGGCTACGGCTTAATCGTGGGTTTAAGTGGCACCGGGGATAATAAGACCCCATTTACCAACCAGACCTTCCGGAACTTAATGAATAAATTTGGCATTGCTGTGCCTAAAGGCGTTGACCCCAAAACCAAAAACATAGCGGCGGTATCGCTTCACGCTGATTTACCCGCCTTTGCTAAACCGGGCCAGAAAATTGATATTACGGTCTCTTCTTTAGGTAATGCCAAAAGCTTACGAGGTGGCAGCTTGCTGATGGCACCGTTGAAGGGGGCCGATGGTCAAATTTATGCTATGGCACAAGGTAGTTTAGTGGTCGGTGGTTTTGGTGCGGAAGGTGCAGATGGTTCATCTATTCAAGTGAATGTACCGAGTGTCGGGCGGATTCCCAATGGAGCAACTGTCGAACGCTCTATTCCCAGCGCCTTTCATCGAGGTGATATTCTGACCTTCGACCTGCATCAAGCTGATTTTACGACGGCAATGAATGTCGCCGAAAAGATTAATGATCTTTTTGGTCCAGATACTGCGCATGCCAGTGATGCCTCTTCCATCTCAGTGAAAGCGCCTCGCGATTCCTCCCAGCGTGTGAGTTTTTTATCGATGCTTGAAAATATGAATATCGAACCCGGTGAAGCGCCGGCGCGAGTGATCATTAATTCCCGCACGGGTACGATAGTCGTGGGTCAGAATGTCAAAGTTTTACCGGCAGCGGTTACCCATGGCAGTTTAATGGTGACTATTTCAGAAGCCGCTGATGTGAGTCAGCCCAGCCCTTTCGGTCAAGGACAGACCGCTGTAGTACCGCGTTCAGATGTGAATATCTCGAATGAACCCAGCAGGATGTTTCAGTTTGGCCCGGCAGCAACCTTGAGCCAGATTGTTCAGGCAGTCAATCAAGTGGGGGCGGCACCAGGCGACATCATGGCGATTTTAGAAGCCCTTAAACAAGCGGGCGCACTCAAAGCCGACTTGATCGTGATTTAGGTGAACTATGAATAATTCAGCTTTATTACCAACAGCGCAAGCCATCAAACTGGATACGAACCGTTATACCTCCCAGTATGATCGTTTAGATAACTATAATGATCTGAATGCCCTGCAATCGTTAAAGTATAAATCAGAATCAGATCGTGAAGGCGCCTTGGATTCTGCTGCCAAACATTTTGAATCGATTTTTGTATCGATGATGGTGAAAAGTATGCGAGATGCTAACAAAGTGTTTTCAGAAGGTAATATGCTGCAAAGCTCACAGACCGAGTTTTATCAGCAAATGTTCGATAGTCAATTAGCCGTTAGTTTATCTACAGGGCGTGGAATTGGTTTAGCCGAGGTGATTAAACGCCAGATGTCTAAAGATACGGCTATACCTACCATCGATATTCCTCAACAAGGTTTGCCGCTTAAAGGGCGGCGTCAGCTCGATTCAGAGGGTGTTGATAGAAAATCCTTTAGTTTGGAAAATTATGCACGTTTACCTTTTGTCAGTGAGCAAAAAATAACGCAATTAGAAAAAGCCGTGGTATCGATTGACGACCTGATTGCGCAGCTGCCGGCAGATGTACGTGGCGAGCAGTCTAAACAAATCACGCTAGAAGCCCCTGTTAACAGCGCACAGACTATCTTGCCAGAAAAATTCAGTGGCCCGCAGGATTTTATTGCTTCTTTATATCCTTTTGCTAAAGAAGTTGAGCGTGAAACGGGAATTGATGCGCGTCTAATGTTAGCCCAGTCCGCTTTGGAAACTGGCTGGGGTCAGTATCCTATCCTTAAGCAAGATGGCTCGCCAAGTTTTAACTTATTCGGTATTAAAGCGAATGCCACTTGGCAAGGTGATGCAGCCAACATTACCACTACCGAGTTTCGGGGTGGTGTGTCAATGAAAGAGCAGGCAAACTTTCGTGCTTATCGTTCTTATGCAGAAAGCTTTGATGATTATGCCCAGTTCCTACAATCGAATGGCCGTTATCAAGAAGCGTTGGCCGTTAGTGATCAGCCAAAAGCATTCGCCAAAGAACTACAAGAAGCAGGTTACGCAACAGATCCTGACTATGCAGAAAAAATTGGCAGTATTGTGGATCGGTATTTTGAAGGCTTGGGTTCATCGAATCAGAGCGAGACTAGTCGCTCATCATTGAATAAGTCTATCCCAGGGGCGGAGGGTTAGTAAGTGGGCGATTTAATTGGAATAGGTTTATCAGGCTTAAGAGTCAATCAAACGGCCTTATCGGTAACCGGTAATAATGTTTCGAATACCAATACCCCAGGTTATAGTCGTCAAGAGGCTATTTTCGTTGATAACCCATCGCTTTTGACGGGGGCTGGTTATTTAGGACAGGGGGTCAATTTAGCGACGATAAGAAGAAATGCCGAAGATTTTATTAATGCGCAATTGCGCTCGGATACGACTGTTTACAACGAACGTGATGTTTTTCTTAGTCAGGCGGAAAGTGTTGATAACCTGTTAGCCAGTACCTCTACAGGCTTAACGCCCGCTATGAGTAACTTCTTTAAGGCTTTTCAAGGCGGTGCCGATGACCCAACATCGGTTCCTCAAAGACAGCTATTATTGACTCAGTCTGAAGGCCTGGTATCGCGTTTTAAGTCACTCGATACGCGTTTAAACGCACAAATGCGCACTATCGATTTTGAACTTGAAGCGGCTGTTTCAGAAATAAACAGCCTCTCTCAAAGCCTTGCACAATTAAATCAATCTATCGCTGTTGCGGTAGGCGCAGGTCAAGGTGATCAACCCAATGCGCTTTTAGATGAACGTGACGAATCGCTTAGAAAACTATCTGAATTAGTCACGGTCTCTGTTTTCCCTGAAGGTCAATCAGGTCAGTTAAATGTGTTTGTTGGTAATGGTCAGCCACTGGTATTAGGCAACTCGGCAGCGCAAATGCAAGCAGTTGAAAGCCCCACAGATGCCACCCAAAAAGAAGTCGCTCTGGTTATAAATGGCGTGTCTAATATTATTAGTAATCAGCTATCGGGCGGAAAGATAGGCGGCTTATTAGAGTTCAGAGATAATAATTTAACCAATGCCATTAATAGCTTGGGGCGAGTCGCTTTAGTCATCGCAGATACCGTGAATAAACAAAATTCACTCGGTATGGATTTAGAAAGTAATCTTGGTGGGGCGTTTTTTAAAGATGTAAATGATACAGAGCTAGCCAGAAGCCGAGTGCTTGCAAATAGTCTAAATACGCCACCAAATGACCAACAGCTTCAAGTCAATATCATTGATAGTTCTGAATTAACATCTAGTGACTATGAGTTACGTTTTGATGGTCCTAGAGATAATGACTTCATTGTTGTGCGATCATCTGATGGTGAAACGGTATCAAAGTCTATTTTGCCTGGCATCTACCCTGCCAATGTTGAAATGGAAGGTTTTCAAATTCAATTTGATGCAGGCACTTTTAAAGTCGGTGACCGTTTTACGATTCGGCCAACAAAAACGGGCGCAAGTGATATTAATCTGGTCATTGATAGGGTTGAAGATATCGCCCTCGCATCGCCAATCAGAGCCAATGCCCATGAGGGTAATACCGGTAGCGGCTTGGTCAGCTTGGGCAAAATGCTCGATGTAACCAATCCAATAACAAATCAGGTATTGCCAAACTTTTCAGTGCCAGGCCAATTAAGCCCGCCTTTAGAAATTGAGTTTTTAACAGATACGGTTTATCAAGTGTTGGATATGAGCGACCCAGCTAATCCTGTGCCGCTTAGTCCGCCTATTAATAATCAATTATATCGTCCGGGTGTTACAAATACCTTGTTCACAGCGGATCCTGGTGAGTCAAAACTGTCTGCCTTAGGTGGTGATAGTTTTCAAGTACCACTACCATCTTTAAGTACAGGGCCGCTGGTAAATGGCTTTGGTGCTCAAAATCTATCGCTTCTAACCCGAGATCTTGATACTGGGGTGGTTAGCTCGCAAAATATAGCCATTGCAGCAAATAGTTCAGCTGAAAATATTGCTGCGAACCTCCAGAATATTCAAGGTGTTCAAGCAACAGCTTATACGCGTGTTCGTCTAGAAAATTTTACCGATAATGGTGATGCATCCCCCTTGGTATTAGAAATAAACGGTGAGACGCTTACTTTGCCTTCCGGGGTGACAGCCAGCCCTGATGCCTTAGTTGACTTGATAAATGAAAATAGCATTCTTCAGAATTTGAATGTCTATGCAGTGAGTTCGGGTACTGCCTTGGAAATACAGGCCACCACAGGTAAAGATTTACAAATCGTTGTCGGTGGTGTGGGCGATAGTGTTGATGTCAGTAGTGTTGATCCATATAACCCGGGTGCACTCGCGATCAGCACACAAACGGTATCTTCTGGGAATGGTGTCAAGGTGGGCGGTGCTATTGATGTGACTTTGGCCGATGGCATTAGTTTGACGGCAGATGTTAATAGTGTTTTTGAACAGGCACCCGTTGGTGAGTCTACCTATCTGGGTTTTCAATTTGAAATTAAAGGCCAGCCAAAGGCCGGTGACAGTTTTACGATTGCTTATAACACGGGTGGTATTTCGGATAATAGAAATGCCTTGGATTTAGCCTCCTTAGAGAGGGCGAGCACCATCGGTGGTGGTGTCGTTAGTTATGGCGAAGCGTATTCCCAAATTATAGAAGAAATAGGCACCGTGACGAATCGGGCACGTTTAGATACAGAAGCTGCCAAAGCACTGTTGACTCAATCAGAAGACAATAGAGAGTCGATCTCGGGTGTAAATCTAGATGAAGAAGCAGGTCGCTTGATCCAGTATCAGGCGGCTTATAATGCATCTGCTCAAGTGGTATCTATTGCTAGAGAATTATTTGATACCTTGCTGAATACCTTTAGGTAGTTTTAATTTAAAACCTTATAGATCATTGTGTATTAATCGATGAGATTCATCGGAGTAGGAAATTATGAAAATTTCAACCCAGCAATTATTTAACCGTGGGTTAGAGGCTATCCAGGATGTCACTGCGCAGCAGCAGAAAACGCAGTTGCAGTTGTCTACCGGGAAAAAGATTCTTACACCGGCAGATGATCCTGTTGCGTCAACGCGTATTTTAGAACTGAATCAGGAATTAGCAATAAACTCTCAGTTTCAGCGTAATGTTGACTTAGCTGAAGGGAATTTGAATCTACAGGATGATTTGTTGGGTAGCATTAATTCAGTCGTTCAACGTGTTCGTGAGTTGATGATTACCGCCGGTAATGGTGCATTAAGTAAAAATGATTTGTCTGCCATCTCGACTGAAGTCAAAGAACGCCTGGATCAAATGGCAGGCCTGCTAAATTCACAAGATGCCAGTGGTGAGTATTTATTCAGTGGTTTTCAAGGTGGCACTAAGCCGTTTCAGGAAGATATTTCAGGTGCCTATGCCTATCAAGGTGATGAAGGTAAGCGTTTTGTTCAAGTCGAACCCAATGTAACGATTGCAACCACACAAAATGGTAAAGAGATATTTCAAGATGTCAAAGTAGATAAAAATACCTTTTATACCGCGGCAAGCCCTAACAATCAGGCCGTACCTGCTGCCAGCATTACAACTGGGCAGGTGATTGATCAAGAAGTGTATGACGAGTTTTACCCGAGCGATATGACCGTAACATTTACTGGGCCAAATCAATATTCCATCTCCGATAAGTCAACCGGCAGAGAATTGTTGGCAAACCAGCCTTTTTCACAAAATTCTCCAATCCTTATTAATGGTATCCAGTTTGAAATTGTTGGTTCGCCGGTTGTTGGTGACTCATTTTTTATTGAATCAACCGCGAAGCAGGGTGTGTTAACGACAATTGAGAAGTTTATTTACACCTTGGATAATTTTGCCCCAACGCCAGAAGGCCGAGCGGTGTTTGATGAGAATTTAGCAAGCTCAATCTCTAATCTTGATAGTGCTGAAACCTCTATACTCGAATCGCGCAGCCAGATAGGTGCAAGGTTAAATACCATAGAAACTACAGCCGAGCAGCTTAAAGACGTAGAAATTCTGACGAAAGAAATTTTGAGTAATTTGGAATCTATCGACTACGCAGAAACGGTGAGTTTACTGTCGGTTCAACAGTTTACCTTAGAAGCCGCATATTCTTCATACTCTCGAATTACCTCTTTATCATTGTTTGATCGTTTATAAACTGTGAATGGTTAAATAATGTTTGGTATTAAATACAGTTAGCTCGCCAATACCGTATCAACCGATAAAACGAACATCGATCTGTTGGGAAATCGGCACAATCATGATGAATTAGCATCATTTCTAATTGCTTCACTATTTTTTTGCGTTAGTATCAGCTATTCATCTGAGTTTTTAACTCAAAAAAGCGCCCTTAAGAGGTCCGTTAGACAAAGCAATACATGACTACACGAGAGGTTTACATGTCCAGTATCTATGATTATGAAGTGAATACCATTTCGGGGAAAACCGTTCCGCTAGCTGACTATAAAGGCAAGGTCTTATTAATTGTGAATACGGCAAGTAAGTGCGGGTTTACACCACAGTTTACAGGGTTAGAAACGCTTTATTCAGAATTGAAAGAGCAGGGCTTAGATATATTGGGCTTTCCCTGTAATCAATTTTTAAAACAAGATCCTGGTAATGACAGCGAAATAAGTGAGTTTTGCAGCTTAAATTATGGTGTGACATTTCCTATGTTTTCAAAAATTGAAGTGAATGGTGATAATACTCATCCATTGTATAAATTTTTAAAAAAAGAAGCTAAAGGCTTGTTAGGTTCAGAAAAAATTAAATGGAATTTCACAAAATTCTTGGTAAATCGAGAAGGTGAAGTTATCAAACGTTATGCTTCGAATACTGAACCAAAAGATATAGAAGCTGATATTAAAGCACTTTTGTAGCCCTTTAATCTAAGCTTTTGATTAAAGAGCTACAATAATTAGTCAAGTTTCGGAGTTGAGGTTTGGTTAAATCCAACTCCAAAGCCAGCCAAATAAAATTTCCCATATACTTCTTTCGCTTTCTTGCGATGCTTTTTCTAAGGCAAGTCTTTGGTCTTCCAGTTTGAGCTTTTCTTGTATTATCTGTTCTTGTTTCTGTCGAAGTTTTTCTTGTTTTAATCGCTCTTGTTCTAGCGCCAGTCTTTCTTTTTTAAGTCGTTGTTGTTCTATTATTAATTCTCTTTCTAACTTTTCTTTTTGTATTCTTTGTTGCTCCAGTGCCAGTTTTTCTTGTTCGAGTTGCTTTTGTTCACGAACTAGGTTGGCTTTTGAACGTTTCTTTTGCTCTCGTTGTTTTTGTTCAAGTACGAGTCTTTTTTCTTCCCGTTGTTTGTCTGCAAGTTGTTTTTCACGCTTGCTTTTTTGGTCAGGAGATTCTTTACATTCACCGCGTGAGGGGTCTAATCGGCAACGAATTTTCCAAAAAAGTTTTAGGGCGGTGGGGTTATTAACGTCGCTGTCTTGCAGGGAAAGCCGAACTCGTTTGCTAAAGTGGTCAATATCGTCTTTGACAAATTGATTGGTTTCAATCCAATAATAATCTGGGATTTCATCTTCAGCATCCAGAACCATTTTATTCATTTCTTTTAAGCGCGTTAACATGTACTTGCGCATATTAAAGCCAAAATCTTCAGGAAACTGGTCTCGTTTGGATATTGTCTGAAGCATGCCGTAATACAAACGATAATCGATAATACCGCCTTTTTTTCCAAGGCCGTTATAAAGCTCGAAAGTGTTATAGGCTAATGCCGGCATAATGACAATATCCACCATGCCTTGTTCAAATTTATCTGCAAAATTAGATAGCGTGACATTGACTTTGGACGCGCCAGACAGATCGGCAAACTTCTGCATTTGTGGGTCTTTGTTAAGTATGGCTAGCTTTTTTCTGGAAAACTCTTCTATGGTATCAATTGACCGATCCTTTACAAAAGCATACATCGAGCCAATGGGAAATGTTGTGACAACTTCATAATTGCCTTCAATCATCAAATTGCCCGCGCGTGGACGTGACAGTGTTGCGATGGCTAATTCCAAACCTTCTTGTGAGTTAATGGCGCCAATGGCATCCATCGTTCCGGCAAACTGGACAAATTGTCGTGACAAAATGCTGGTAAGAACAACGGCTTCACACTTACCGGCTTTAAATGCCTTCACCGCATCTGTTTCCTCGGTATAGGCCACAAATTTAAGTCGTAAGCCCCAAGCTTGGGCTTTAGGGATGACATCTGAATAAAATGTCATCACCGGGCCTGTTCGCCCCACTGGGTCCCAAACACAAAAGGTTTTATCTTCAATAGCGAACACTGAGCTGCTGAGAAGAGATAATAAAAAGACTAATACAATATTCCGGTAACAGATTAAGGATGACTGCGTACCGAATATGGCTGTTTTTGAGGAAAAACAAACAGGTTTTAAACATAAAAAAAGAGAATACTTGTCGAATAGGCGCAATTTTTCACTTCCTTGTTATTAGTCATAAGGTAAGGCTACATATAATTGCTAGGATCCTAACATAAAATGAGGGCTAACTTTTTGAGAGAGATAACAGAAATAGAGCTTATTTATATTATTTAAGTCCAGAATAAGATTTTTAAGGTATTTCTATCGCTTATTGTCTGTTTCTACAAGAAAAGCTTAGCTGCGAAGGAATTTTTTCACCCCTAAAAGCGCATTCGACACTTTGTAGTAATTAGTTGGCAAGACTTTATAAAGTATATCGACTAATTTGGCATCGGCGCCAATCAAAATTCTAAACGTATTTTTGCGCATGCCTTTTTCAATGACTTTAGCGGCTTGCTCTGGCGTGGTTCTGGCAATGGACGAAAAGTGTTTTGCAAAGTCATTGGGTTGCTGCACGTCTGTTTCTGCAGAATGGGCAATATTGGTTCGAATACCGCCTGGCATCACACACACCACATCGATATTTTTATTTTGATACAACATATCTTGCTTTAATGCTTCGGTGAATCCGCGTACCGCAAATTTTGAAGCATGATAAGGCGTGACCATCGGCATCGCAATCAGACCAAAAATCGAGGCTACGTTAACGATTAAACCACGCTGCGACTTTTCTAATAAGGGTAGCATTTCTCTACAGCCCGTGATAACGCCATGCAAGTTTACATCCATGACTTTATTGAATAAAGCTTCAGAGGTGTCTTCAAAAAAGCCTATTGAGGTCATGCCGGCATTATTGATTAATACATCTAAATATCCGACTTCTTCACGGATGTTCTCGGCTAACTTTTGCCAATCTTCTTTTTTACTGACGTCAGATACGGTTGAAATGGTGATCGCATGAATTAGTTCATTGGCGGTCGTGTTCAGGTTTTTTTCATTAATGTCTGTCAGGATGAGTTTCGCACCTTCTTTGGCGAATAATCTTGCTAAAGCTTGACCAATACCTGAACCTGCACCTGTTATTAGTATGTGTTTGTTGTTCCATTTACTCATGTTTTTATTCTCATATTGTTATATTAATGAATGGCAATACTACCTTTTTGTTTTTCTAGCCACTCAAACAAAGTTGTTTTAATTTCAGGAAAAAATGTCCCACCTATCGTCCAGTGACAGGCACCTTCAATCACCTTTAATTCAGCGTTGGTAGAATATTTTTGTTTAAGTTTCTTCTGAATTTGAATTGGTGTGATCTTGTCTTCTGTTCCGCCAATCAACAGTACTGGGCATTTAATGTTGTCGTAGAAAACCCGCGTTGGAGGCTTTCTAAATAAAAACCACATTGAAATTTGCCATGTGGCTCTTCCAGAATCCAAGGTGGCGCTTTGAATAATCTCTTTATGAATAGCCGCCGACTGCGTATTGGCAATACCATATTGGATGTTTTTTAGCAGCAAGTTTGTGGTCTTTTGCCATAATGGAAACAAAAATAAATTGTGCCCCATAGTGCGCATGACCGACCATTTTATGGCATTGATACCCGCAGGTGGTGCGGAAGAAATTAAAATGAGTTTTTCACATTCATGCTTTGCGGCAACTAGTTGTGCGAGTAACCCGCCCATTGAATGGCCAAGGATAATCGGTTTTTGATTTAGCTGTTCAATGTGCTCACCGATAGATGCGACATAATCTTCAATGCTTGTGTTGGCGAGTTGTTTACCCAACTCACCTCTAAGTTCACTTTTAGGGATATGAAATGGTAAGCGCGGAACATGCACGACATAACCTTGCTCTTCAAAAGCAGCTTTCACATCTTTTAAAGCATCTGGGGTGCTCCACATACCATGGATCAGAACAACAGGCGCTTTATTCGGCATTAGCTGCCTCCTGCGTTTTCTTCGATATATTTACATTAGGTGCTTTTTCTTCTCGGGTGGTTTTAGCTTCAGTCATCGGTTTCACCGTTTCTTCTTCAGCAACCTGGTTTGCTTGATGAAATTCTGCCAGTGCTGCATTGTCATCAAAACGCAGTACATCATCGACTAATTTACTGTGTTTAATTGCAAAGATGTCTTTGAAATACAGGTCTTTATTGCACCAAGGAAACTCATTGCCTTGGTTGGGTAAACGATCCAATGCTCGCAGTACATAACCAGACTTTAAATCGACAATGGTTGATTGTTCAGCATTTGGCTCTCGATAGGGATAAACGCTTTGGTAGCCATTTTGTTCCATATGTTCGAGTAGCTTACAGACATAATCGAAGGTGAGTTCTGCTTTTAATGTCCAGGACGAGTTAGTGTAGCCAAAGACCCATACAAAGTTGGGCATTTGGCCGAACATCATGCCTTTGTAATTAGTCAGCTTATTGGCAATCACCGGGATGTTATCGACCGTTAACTGCATTTTACCCCACAGCTGAAGGTCTAAGCCGGTTGCTGGTACGATAATATCAGCCTCAATTTTTTGGCCAGATTTCATTTCCAGGCCGGTTTTGGTAAAGCGGGCAATCTCATCGGTGACGATGCTGGTTTTGCCGGAGCGAACTGAATTGAATAAGTCTGCATCGGGTACCAAGGCCATGCGCTGATCCCAAGGCTTATATTTAGGTTTGAAATGGACATCGACATCCGCTGCACCGGCCAAGGCTTTTTTATTCATATTGCGCACCATTTTGCGGGCAAAGTCAGGGAACTTCTTCGATATCACAAAGGCTAGCTGTTGAAGTGTGGTGTATTTCGCGCGCATAATCCGGTTGGTTATGCCAGCGGGCAAAATGCGAGACAGTATTCTGAATAAAACATCCGAGGCAGGGCGAGAATAAACATAGGTAGGAGAACGTTGAACCATGGTCACATGGGCGGCTTTTTTTGCCATAGAGGGGACGACTGTCACCGCTGTTGCACCACTGCCGATGACGACTACTTTTTTACCACTATAATCTAAATCTTCTGGCCATGTTTGCGGGTGAGCGATGGTGCCTTTATAGTTTTCGTAACCTTCAAATTTTGGTAAATAACCTCTTTCATAGTTGTAGTAACCGGCACAACAGTTTAAAAATTTTGCAGCAATAAAATGTTCAGAACCATCTTTTTTCTCGATGGTGACTAACCAGCGACTCTGTGTTGAATCCCAGTTGGCGGCTGTTACCTTTTGCTGAAAACGAATGTAATGTTCTAGGCCTTCATCTCTGACAAGCTCATGGAGATAGTGTTGAATGCGTTCTGCTGAGCCAATATATTCTTTATCCGTCCAAGGTTTAAAGGAATATGAAAACGTGTACATGTCAGAATCGGAACGAATGCCGGGGTATTTAAATAAATCCCACGTGCCGCCAATATTTGTACGTGCTTCAATCACGGCAAAGGAATTGTGCGGGCGCTTCTTCTTCAGGTTATAGCTCATGCCCAAACCTGATATGCCTGCGCCGACAATTAGCACATCTAACTCTTCATATTGTTTTTTCATCGCTGCTCTCATTCATCTCTTATGTATTTGCCACGTCTTTCCGGGTTAGGTATTCCAGTGGCCAAGATTAAGGTAGTGACTGCTAGTCACAAAATATAGGATGGAATCTGTCAAAAACTGATACTTTCGGCCATACTGACTTTTAGTGTTAGCTTTTTACTATTTTATATTCCAATCGTGGGTGGCAAGAATGGCCGAGAGTAAGCCGGAAAAGAAACAGTCGATCTTGGGCTTATTACCCTTGTTTAGTGCGATAGAGCAGTTAGGAGAAGACCCTTCTATTCTGCTAAAAAAACGAGGGCTATCTTTTGAGACTTTGAATGGTTCGGCTGTGATTGATCAAGCACTTGAACTTGACATTGCCAGTGATGCTATTGAATTACTTCAAGACCCTCTTCTGGGGATCAAAGCAGGTAGTCAGGTATCGTTTACTACTTACGGTACCTATGCCATGTTGTTGATGACGGCACCTGGTTTCATGGAGGCCTTAAAAGCCGGGGTGCAGTTCCAATCTTTATCTTTATTGTTTTCGCACATGACCCTTCACGTGTTACCGAACTATATAGAAGTGAGATATACTTTACCCGCCTCGACAAGTGCGTTAAGAACCTTCATTGCTGACAGGGATTTAATGGGTACCTTTACCTTTATCAAAGAAATGATAGAGGAGCCCAAACGTTATATTTTAGGCATCGGTACCGCGCGCCCACAGCCTGATAAAAAAACGCATGCTGATTATAAATGCTACATTCCTTTTGAGGTTGAATTTGATCAGGTGAATAATTGGATTCGCTTGGATAAGTCTATTTTGGCTATGCCACAAAAACATGGTAATAAACTCGCTCATCAACTTTACCGTGTACAGGCCTATGAGCTGCTTAGAAAGTTTTACCCTGATGCTGACGATATTGTGTCACAAACCAAGCAAATCATAGAGGGGTATGAATCTAACTATCCCAGTGTGCCAGAGGTTGCCAAGATGTTTGGCGTCAGTGAGCGAACCTATCGGCGCAAGCTGAATGAGGTGAATACCAGTTATCGAAGTCTGCTTGATGAGCATAAAAAGAAGCGTTGCTTAGATATGCTGGCGAGTAAAAGGGTGTCAGTAAATACATTAGTCGATGTACTCGGTTATTCAGAGTCAGCCAGCTTCTTAAGAGCCTTTAAGCGTTGGACGGGAATGACCCCGAAAATCTATTTAAAAAGCGTACACTGACTCTATAGAATGCCTGAAACTATGCGACAAAAAACGATTTAATACGTAAAAAAGAGGCATTTAGCTTCTGTTGTCTTGTAATCGTTTCAGTCTTGTTGTTGCGCAGCTTTTGAGCTTGAACCCATATTTGGTTTTCAATCGCTGAAGGAGATTTTGTTTGCTGATGATCTGTTACTTCAATATGACCATCATCAGAGTCTTGAGTGTTAGTGTCGCTAATAAGGCTTAGTTCTTTCGGATAAAAATCATGGTGGATTAGTTCATCTTCCACCTTGATAAAATAGTCGTCCTGTTCGCTTTCATTGAGTAGTTTCAGTGCCCAGCTTTCATCTACTTGTTCTATTTTGGCAGTTGTTTTGCCTTTGTTGGGTGTTTCATTATCTACTGTCATGATAGTGCCCGGCTGTTTTAAAAGAATTATTATTGCGTATGACAGAAAGTAAGCTGCAGCCGTGAATGGTTAGACACGAAGGTGTTTAGATTCAAATGGCTATAACTTCAGTGTTCGTTTTCGGACCACACGCCTTTTGTTTTTTATCTATGTTATTAATCAAGGTCATCACTTACTGAAAGAGCGAGTGAGTTTGATCGTTAATTTTAATTAACTTTTTTGTTGATGCGTTATGGACTTGATAGTCCATGAAAACTGATCATTTTTCAATCATTTAAGCCTTGTGGTTAATAAATCGTGATTGATCTCACATAAATAACCAGCCTTTTTAGACGGCAAATGTAAAAAGGAACTGGATTATCGTTTGAGTAATTAAGCATACAAATGTGAAAGAAAATTCTAGTAAAGAAGACTATCATTCAAAATTCCTTTTTCAATCGGCGTCAATCAAGCTTTATTATTTCAGTCAGTAAACAATCATATTTAGATAATTGGAGTATTCTCATGACAAGCATGAAAGCAGTTGGTTATACAAAATCATTACCTATCAATGAAGCAGAATCTTTAACGGATATCGAGCTACCCATTCCTGTCGCAACAGGTCGTGATTTGCTTGTCAGGGTGCAAGCCATTGCGGTGAATCCGGTGGATTATAAGATTCGCCAGAATGTTTCAGCAGAAAAGGGTGAGTTCAAGGTAATTGGCTGGGATGCTGTTGGTGAAGTGGTTGCAACAGGCGAGTCTGTTACCAAGTTCAAACCAGGAGAAATTGTTTATTACGCTGGCGACCTTAACCGACAGGGGAGTAATGCCGAATACCAACGGGTAGATGAACGTATTGTGGGCACCAAACCAAAAAGCTTATCTAACGCAGAAGCAGCAGCCTTACCACTCACCGCTATCACGGCTTGGGAATTATTGTTTGAACACTTAGCAGTAAAACAACAAAGTTCGGGGTCTACAGAAAAATCTAATGAGGTGATTTTAGTGGTAGGCGCAGCGGGTGGGGTGGGTTCTATTCTGCTTCAGATCGCTAAAGCGATTACAGGCGCAACCATTATTGCGACAGCGTCACGCGAGAACTCAAAAAAGTGGGTGAAAAAACTTGGGGCCGATTATGTTATTGATCATACCAAGCCGCTCCTCGAACAGATCAATGCTCTAATTAAGGAAGAAGGTATTGGTCAGGTGAGCCACATTGCTAGTTTGAATAGTACTGCGTCATATTTTGATAATTATATCGAGTTACTAGCGCCCTTTGGCAAGATTGCGATGATTGATGACCCTAGCCAACCATTGGATGTAATGAAACTTAAGCCAAAGAGCCAATCTCTGCATATTGAATTTATGTTTGCACGTTCTATGTTTCAAACAAACGATATGGATGAACAGGGCTGCTTGTTAAATCGCATATCCAATTTGATTGATCAAGGCTATATTCAAACCACGGTAGGTAAAAACCTAGGCGCTATCAATGCCGCCAATTTAAAAACAGCACATGCAGAATTGGAGTCTGGTCGATCAATTGGAAAAATCGTTTTGGAAGGTTTCTAGACCCGAAAGGGGGAAGTTTGGTGAGCTCCCCCCACTAACGTGTAGCCGTAGTCTATTACCATTTGTCGCGTAAACCGCGTAGTGCAATAAATACTTGTTTGGGTGAAGGGTTTTCGAGAGACAAGTGATCAATAATATCTTGGTTGTCCAAACGTAAAAAAGTATTAAAATTCCGTTCGTCACCAATCTTGGTTTGTATGGAGCCTGGCGAATAATCTGGCGCCAAAACGCGTTCTAAGCATTGTTTTGCTGTTTTGTTATTGGGTTCGAACTGTAAAGTGAATTTCAAGTTATTTTCGAGATAATCGTGTCCTGGATAAACGAGAATATTAGCGTCCATGTTTTGAAAATGTTCACGAATGGTTTGGTACAGTATTTCTTCATTGCCTCCACTGCGGCAATGACCAACACCGGCATTAAATAAAGTATCGCCCGTAAATACGGCCGTGCCTTTGCCGTTTTCTTTAAGGATAAAACACAAATGCGCCAAGGTATGTCCTGGCGTATCCAGTACTGTTAATTGGCTATTCAAATCGAGATCGATTGACTCATTAGCGCTTAATGTTCGCGTTAATCCCGGCACTTTTCCTAGACCATTTTGGTGTGCCCAAACTTCGCACCCGTGCCGCTCAACCAAGGCTTCATTTCCTTTGGTATGATCCCAGTGTTCATGGGTATTAATGATGGTCTTTAGAGATAAGTTTCTATCCTTGAGGTGCTGATTAATAACAGCCGCATCCCAAGGGTCTATCACAATGGCTTGCTGATCATCCAGCTCAATAAGGTAAACGAAATTTCTAAGTTCGTTATGTGTATATATTTGCGTGACGTTCATAAGTTGAATGTATCCTTTGCTTAGGGTTTAAGGCTGGATTCTACAACCCACTTGAAAATTAAATGTAAAATCCAAACCTTATGCTGCGTTAGGGTATTATAGGTTGGAATCATGATATGTTCCTCAATACATTTTATATTACTGAACAAAATGTACATTAAGGTCTAATGTACATTAAGGTTTATAGAGTGTGCACGGGCCTTGCAGATTTTTCTGGAATCAGCCATTTTTTATGACAATTTTTATATATTCTGGGTTAGGGATACAACGATGAGATTTTTTACGTTAAGCCTTCTGAGCTGCTTTATTCTAATGATGTCGGCGGTGGTATCATCAAACCCAAAACCAACGGCGGTTTTTGTCACCAAGGTTGAACGTGTGTTTTTTGTCGATGAAATGGAAGCCTTAGGGACACTTCAGGCGGCAGAAAATGTGAATTTAACCTCTTCAGTCACCGAGCGACTCACCAAAATTAACTTTGATGATAACCAGCGAGTCAAAAAAGGCTATGTGCTGGTTGAGATGGATATCTCTGAGGAAAATGCTCAATTGGCAGAAGAAAGCTCTCGTTTTAATGAAGCGAAAAGCCAGGTCGAACGTGTTCGAGCGCTTGTTCAGCGATCTTCGGCATCGAAGTCTACCTTGGATGAGCGAGAGCGTGAGCTAAATACCGCAAAAGCACGACTGGCTGGCATTCAATCCAGAATCAGTCAAAAACGTATCGTTGCGCCGTTCAATGGTGTGCTAGGTATTCGCAATATCAGTGTCGGAGCACTGGCGCAACCCGGCATGCTGATTACTACGATTGATGATGATAGCAAGATGAAACTAGACTTTTCAGTTCCCGAAGTGTTCCTGTCATCCTTAAAAAAAGGGTTAACAATTGAGGCAAAAGCAAGTGCTTATCCGAATCAGATTTTTAAGGGGACGGTGACCAGTGTCGATAGCCGAATTGATCCCATTACACGTTCTGTTATGGCGAGAGCGGTCTTAAACAATGACAATCGCTTGTTAAAGGCCGGTATGTTGATGCGGGTACAGTTGAATAAAAATCCTCGACAGACGCTAGTCGTTCCTGAAGAAGCTTTGGTGACGACGGGCAATGAAAATGCCGTGATGTTGGTAGAAACGGGTGAGGATTTAAAGGTTAAGCGACAAGTCGTAGAACTCGGGGCGCGTCGCAAAGGTTCTGTTGAAATTTTGAGTGGTTTAAAAGAAGGCCGACAGGTTGTGACCCACGGTACCTTAAAAGTTCGCGATGGTGCTTTAATTTCAATTCGTGCTGTTGAAAAAGATAATGAATCCTTATCCGAGCTCTTAAAGCAAAAAACCAAGGAAACCGCAGAATGATCATCTCTGATGTTTCTATAAAAAGGCCGGTATTCGCGAGCGTTATTTCACTCTTATTAGTCGCATTTGGTTTAGTGGCTTATGAGCGACTTTCATTGCGGGAATATCCGGATATTGACCCGCCTGTCGTGACGGTTGAAGTGGACTATTCTGGTGCGCCTGCCAATATTGTTGAAACCCGAGTCACGCGAATTATTGAGGAACGAATTGCGGGTATCGAAGGCATTGAATTTATTCAGTCTCAATCGAAAGATGGCAAGTCAAGAGTCACCATTGAGTTTTCTATTGACCGTGATATTGACTCGGCTGCTAACGATGTGCGTGACCGAATCGCGGGGATAACGGATAACTTGCCAGAAGAGGCTGACCCGCCCGAAGTACAAAAGGTAGATAGTAATGATAATGTGATTATTTGGCAAAACCTGGTTAGCGATGAGATGACCGTTCCCGAGCTGACTGACTATGCCCAGCGTTTCTTGGTTGATCAATATTCCACACTGGATGGTGTAGCGCGGGTTAGAATCGGCGGTGGGCTTTCTTATGCTATGCGTATTTGGTTGGATCGTCAGGAATTGGCGGCGCGTCAACTAAGTGTGTCTGATGTAGAAGATGCCCTGCGTCGGGAAAATATTGAACTGCCAGCGGGAGTGCTGGAATCGGATGAGCGCTTATTCAGAGCGCGAATAGAGCGAAACTTCAAAAAGCCCGAAGACTTTAAACAACTTGTGCTGGCTGAAAGTGCAGATAAAGACGGCAATGGCTATCTGGTTCGCTTAGGTGATGTGGCTAGGGTAGAGCTTGGCGTTGTGGAGGATAGAACCTTCTTTCGAGGCAACGAAGTACCGATGGTGGGCATTGGTGTGATACGACAATCAACAGCAAATACCATTGATGTATCAAATGGCGTCAAAGCGCTCACTGCAAAGTTGAATAAAGGGCTTCCGAATGGCATGTCGATTAAGCAAAGTTACAATGCTGCGGTATTTATCGAGGCCTCCATCGACGAAGTGTATAAAACCCTGTTTATCGCGATAGCCTGCGTCATTCTTGTGATGTATGTGTTTTTGGGCAGTGTTCGCTCTATGTTAATTCCTGCACTCATCGTCCCTGTGTCGCTGATCGCTAGTTTCATTGCGATTTATGCCTTTGGTTTTTCTATCAACTTACTCACGCTATTAGCGCTGGTTTTGGCGATTGGTTTAGTGGTAGACGATGCGATCGTAATGTTAGAAAACATCGTCAGGCGTATTCAGGATTATGGCGAAACACCACTAGTGGCAGCATATAAAGGCGCTAAACAGGTGGGTTTTGCGATTATCGCCACCACCGTGGTCTTGATCTCTGTGTTTGTACCGATCACCTTTTTGGAAGGAGATATTGGCCAGTTATTTACTGAATTTGCTTTAACCATCGCGGCGGCGGTTGCATTTTCTTCATTAGTTGCCTTAACGCTTTCACCGATGCTCGCGTCAAAAATCCTGAAAAAAAATGACACGAAGAAAAATAATCTCATTCAAGGTTTTAATAATGCATTTAAGGCCTTGCGTAATGCCTATATAACATTGCTTCAAAAGCTAATTAAAGCCCCCATCATTATCTTTATTTTGTTTGCTCTGGTCGTTGCTGCAACGGCATTTGTTTATCCTAAAATTGCACAAGAATTTACCCCACATGAGGATCGAGGTGTCTTTTATCTGATTATAAATGGGCCGGATGGCGCGAGTTTTTCGTATATTGAAGAATATATGACTGAAATAGAAAACCGTGTCATGCCTTATGTCGAAAGTGGTGAAATTAGCCGGTTATTAGTAAGAGCACCGCGAGCATTTGGAAATATCGAAAATTTTAGTAATGGCATCGCGATTATTATCCTCAATGATTGGGCTAGCAGAAGGCCCGCAGATGAAATAATGGCAGAGATTCGAGAAGGTTTATCGGATCTTCCTGGAGTTAGAGCGTTCCCCGTTATGCGTCAGGGTTTAGGCAGTAGAACACAAAAACCGGTACAGTTTGTTTTAGGGGGCTCGACCTATGAAACCTTAGCGCAATGGCGCGATATTCTGATAGAAAAAGTCAATGAGAATAACCCCGGCCTGCAAGGTTTAGACAGTGATTATAAGGAAACACGCCCGCAGATAGATATTAAAGTCGATTACAATAGAGCGGCTGATCTGGGTGTGAATATTCAAGAAATAGGCAGAACCCTTGAAACCATGATGGGTGGCCGCAGAGTCACGACTTTTTTAGATCGTGGTGAAGAATATGACGTCATCGTAGAGGGTGAACGCTCAGAGCAAAAATCTTTTTCGGATATACAGAGTATATATATTCAGTCTTCTCGAACAGGTGCTTTCATTCCGCTTTCGAACCTTGTATCGATCAAAGAGTATGGCGCAGCTGAAACGCTGTCGCGTTTTAACCGTATCCGTGCGATTACGCTTGAAGCAAATTTAGCCGAGGGTTACAGCCTGAGTGAAGCACTTCAATATATGGAAGGACTGGTAAAAGCGCATTTGCCAGAAGACGCTGTCATTGATTACAAAGGCCAAAGCCGAGATTTTATTAACTCGGGTGGCTCAATAATTTTTGTTTTTGCGCTTGGTTTACTCGTGGTATTTTTAGTTTTAGCGGCACAGTTTGAAAGCTGGATTCATCCTTTTGTAATTATGCTGACTGTACCACTGGCAATCGCGGGCGGTTTATTTGGTTTATATTTTACCGGTGGCTCCCTCAATATATATTCGCAAATCGGCTTGATTATGTTAGTTGGTCTGGCGGCCAAAAATGGTATTTTGATCGTCGAGTTTGCGAATCAGCTTAGAGATGAGGGTATGGAGTTTGGTCACGCACTTATTGAAGCTTCTGAAGTACGTTTTCGTCCGATCATTATGACAGGCTTTACTACTATTGCGGGTGCCATTCCGCTGGTTTTGTCTTCAGGTGCAGGCTCTGAAACACGCATCGTTATTGGGGTAGTTGTCTTGGCGGGGGTATTTGCGGCGACCATCTTTACCTTGTTTGTTGTGCCTGTTGCTTATAGTTTGATGGCTAGGAAAACAGGCTCGGTTGGTGATATTTCAAAACAGTTAGAGAATGAAATGAAAGGTTAATTCGCGCGTCATAACTAGCTTGTTCAGTTTTGGTAGAAAATATATTGACCGTTTAAGCATAACTTTCTTGAAGCAAGCTACGTCAAGCCGTCTATACTTTATATGGCAGTTTGTTTGAATCTTGAGAGCCCTTAATTTTGTTGACTAATTTTAACACTTTTTCAAAAACGCATTTCCTGAACGTTGATAATTCGCGCTCAGGTATTTGGCTGGCACCTATCTTGCTGACATGTATTCTGGTGCCATTTAGTTTTGTCAGTTTGGCCTTATTCCACATACTGGTAGAACTGTTCACTATCATTATTGCTGTGATGAGTTTTTTTGTGGCATGGCATACCTTTCCTTTGTCTCGTAACACGACGTTACTATTTTTAGGTTGTGGCTATTTTTGGGTCGGTACGATCGACTTACTGCATACATTAAGTTTTGAAGGCGCCGAATTAATTCCTGCCATTAATGCAGGTAGTACCATTCAATTCTGGGTGATGGCACGTTATTTTGAAGCTTTTATTTTGCTGTTAGCTCCCTTTATAGGGAAACACTCTTTTCATCCCTACAGAGTGATGATATTTCTAGGTTTGCTCAGCTTTATGGCGGTTATTGCCCAATTTAATGATTGGGTGCCCGTCATGTTTGTGCCAGGAACAGGCTTAACGCTCACGAAGATATACAGTGAGTATATTATTGTTTTGCTTTTACTTTGTGCCTCTGTTTGCCTATATCTTAAACGCGTAGATATAGGCTTGAGCAATGCTCGATTAATGATTTTGTCCATCATTTTAACAATTCTGGCAGAATTAAATTTTACCCTGTATGTCGGGTTCAAAGAGCTGCCTTTAGTCTCGGGGCATATCTTTAAACTCTTTTCTTTTTGGGTGATATACCGGGTCCTGGTTGAATCATCCTTGCTTCAACCCATTCGTAGCTTGTCTCACGTTGTGGAATCATACGACTCATCAACCGATGAAACATTGATTATCGATCAGCATGGAGACATTCTCAGAGCAAATCTTAAAATTAGAGAACGCATAGGTGAACGTGTTACCGAGATGCATTGCCATGAGGTATTTCATGATACAGACCTATCACAAACGGACTGTCCTCAGTGTCAGGCCATTACTTCTCATCGCACGCTTCAAGGCTTTGAGTATTATTGCGCTAATAATCAACAATGGTATGAAAGCTCGTTATCGGCTATTCATTTTGGGGCGAGTTTTAATGCCTCGATCCATAGTCGTCGATGTATTACGATACGCAAAAAAGCCGAATTACAGTTAGCCAGTTTAAATCGATTATATCGTGTTTTGAGCCATACCAATAAAGCCATTATTGCTATTTCTGAAGCGGATACCTTGTTTCAAAAAATATGTGAAATTGCGGTTGATTATGGCGAATTCAAGATGGCGTGGATTGGGATTATTGAAGGCGTAATTGTTCGACCTAACTTTTATGCAGGCTTAGAAACCGGCTACCTTAAAGAAATGCAAATGCGTGTAGATGATTCGGACTTGGCCAAAGGCCCTGTGGGACTTGCAGCTAAAACCAAGCAGGTATCATGTGTGAATAGTGTCAGCTCTGATCCAAGCTTTGGCCCTTGGAGAGGTGCAGCTGAGCTACGTGGCTACAAAGCACTGGCAGCCGTTCCAATAAAATCCGAAGAGCAGGTGGTAGGGATATTTACCCTTTACTCTCAATATGAAGGGGTCTTTGACGATGCCATGCGAGCACTATTATCGAGTCTGAGTGACGATATTAGTGCCGCGTATCGGAACATATTATTAAGCAAGCAACAAAAAGTAGCCGATGCAACCATTCGAAAACTCTCAAGTGCCATTGAACAAGGTATTAACTCTGTACTCATTTCCAATATTGAGGGCACGATAGAATATGTGAATGCGGGCTTTGTCCAGTTAAGCGCATATCAAATTGATGATGTGGTGGGCAAGAATCAGCATGAGTTCAGGAGTGCAATTTATCACGATTATATCTATCAGGAGATATGGCAGGCGGTTGCTGAACACGAACACTGGCAAGGCGAAGTCTTGAATAAGCGAAAAGATGGCAGCCTTTATTGGACTATTCTTTCGGTATCCTGCATTCGCAATGAATCTGGTGTCATTACGCATTATTTATGGAGCTCCACCGACAATACACAATTGCATGAAGCCCAAGAAACGATTAATAAACTGGCCTTTTATGATGCGCTCACTGGCTTGGCGAATCGAAGATTGCTTATGAATCGCATTGATCGGGCGATTATGGGCGCCAAACGTTGTGGTGAATCTGTCGCCTTGATGATGTGTGATTTAGATAACTTCAAAATGATCAATGATTCTCTGGGGCATGATGCGGGTGACGAATTACTCAAACATATTGCGCAAAGTATGAAGTCAGTTATTCGTGACGTTGATTTGGTCGCCCGCTTAGGAGGGGATGAGTTTGTCATTATTCTGGATGGTATTGCTGAAACGGGAGAAATAATCGATATTGCGAGTGCACTTTTACAAGGCTTGGAGAAACCCGTCGAATTAATGAGCAAACAAGTAGCCATATCTTCGAGTGTGGGGATTGCCATTTACCCAAATGATGGCCTGCTTCCTTCCGAGTTACTCAGAAATGCTGACTTGGCAATGTATCACGCAAAAGGTAGTGGCAAAAACAGATTCCAGTTCTATCAAGCGAAAATGAATGAAAAAGCCCAAGGTCGTTTGAATTTAGAGCACCGGCTTCGTAAATCCATTGAACAGCAAGATTTTGAATTGTGGTATCAGCCGCAGGTTAGTATCTCTGATAGCAAAATTATGGGTTTTGAAGCATTAATACGATGGCGAGAAAATGGGGTATTAGTTCCACCCAACGAGTTTATACCTCTTGCCGAAGAAACAGGATTGATTGAGGTTTTAGGTGACTGGGTACTAACGCAAGCCTATCAGGATTGGATAAAGCTAATGCAACTCTATCCAGAGTGTTCGATGGCGGTGAATGTCTCGGCCTATCAATTCCAGAAATCTGACCACCTTTATCAAATCGTTAAAGATCTATTAGCGCTAAACCCAGACTTACCCAAAGATCATTATATTATGGAGATGACAGAAAGTACCTTGATTCAGGATGTGGAAGCCACTATTCAAACGCTTAAAATGCTGAAAACACTGGGTGTGAGTTTATCTATTGATGATTTTGGTACGGGTTACTCTTCGTTAAGTCGCTTAAAGCAATTTCCTATCGATCAATTAAAAATTGACCGAAGCTTTATAAAAGATGTTTTATTTGATGGAAATGATAAAGCGATTGTGGCTGCCATTATTGCAATAGCCCAAGAGCTAGGTTTAAAGCTAGTAGCAGAAGGCGTGGAATTGCAAGAACAGGCCGAAGTCTTAATGAATAAAGGGTGTTTTATTGCGCAGGGTTTCCATTACTTTAAGCCCATGCCCTTGGCGGATATTCTTCAGTTGTAATTGTCTTTTCTGGTGCGGTGTTGAAGGTAAGGTGTTGAAGGTAAGGTGTTGAAGGTATTTTTAAAAATAGCCCTTTAACTAAAATTCCAACACCACTTTACGGGCTTCAAATTTGAAGCTGCCACCCTTGGTTTCTTCGCTTATCTTTTTACATACACCCAGGATAGTCACAGAGGTGTTGTTGTAGATCTGATGATTGGCAACGACTCTCGATTTTTTACTCTTGACGAGTATTTGTTTGACAGCGTGTTCTTTTTCTTTGAGTTCGCACAGCTCGATTTTCAGATTTTCGAGTTTGTTTTTGAGCCGCTCGTTTTTTTCTTTCATTTGAGGTGTCATGCCTGCAGATTTGGCAAGCAAGCTTATTTTATGCAGGGCTTCATTGACATCGTACGTATTTTCACTGTTTTGTCTTTTCTCTTTACCTATTCTGCGTAGTTTAACGATATTATCACCTTCACCGCCCACTTGAATTTGAGTGGGTGTACCGCCAGTGCTGCCAATGACTTTGGCTGCAACTAGTTTAAAGGCGTGAGCATGGCCGCCAAACAGGTTACCTTTGCCCCCATTTTGGCCGACGAGGATTTGTTCATCGGCATACAGGTCGCTGTGACTTGAATATTCAGCGATCACAATTTTTTTAGCCGCGCGAATTTTAGAGCGTGTGACGAAGTGTGCGGAGACAGAGCCTTTGCTGGTGAGGAACGCGCCGTAAGGTTCTTCAGTAGGATCCTGCAGGGCTTTTGATCCACCCAGTAAACCTTGGAGGATCACGATATTTCCGCCCGCAACAATGGTAGCTTTGCCGACAACGCCCTTAACCGTGACGTCACCGCTGGCCTTTATCTTGATACCATCAGCCACATCTTCATTGATACAAACAGAGCCATCAAAATCAACATTGCCTGTGCTTAGGCCTACATGGTTGAGAATTAATACATTTTCAACGGATACCCCGCGCGCTTTAATGACCGGATGACCTTTTGCGCTTGCAACTAATAGATTATTATCTGCTTCAGAGACTTTTGAACCGACCATATCGCCTGAAAAAGGTAGCACTTCACCTTGAATTGACGGGATAACTTTGCCAAAAATATCTGTTCCAGGTTTGCCTTTTCCGGGAAGAGTGCGACGCATCAGTTTGTCGCCAGGTTCTACAATGACAAACTCGTTTATGTCGTGGTAATTGACTTTGCCTTTTGCATCTATTTTGGGTGCTAAAGAAATTTGTTCGCTAACCAGTGGCTCAAACCGGGAGTCTTTGCCCGTTGTGGGTTTGGTGCCCATGGCGATTAATATATCTGAGCATTGATCAGACTCAAGCGCGTTTGCAATAGCCTCTTTATCGATACCAAACTCAATATTGTGCTTTTTTAAGACAGCTAAAACCGACGATTCAGTGGCGCTGCTGCCACCATAAGGTTGGCTAATAGAAAGGCGTGCTTGTAATTCATCATCAGAAATATCAATGTTAATGGTCGCATCACGGCATTCCGCTATCTGAAAGCTGACTTGTTGTTCGCCTAGCATGGCCAAAACTTTTTCCGGAGAAATACTGTTTTCAGGTGTAGTCTCTGCATCCTCTTTCAAATTATCAGTTTGAGTCTCGACGTTTGGGCCTGCTGCGGGCTCAGTAAGGTCGGATTCTTCAGTTGAATCAGCTTGCGTCAGTTCGGACTCTTTATTACTGATTTTGTTTAGTCTGTTGATGTATTCTTCATAGAGCTTTTGACCCTTTTCAGTTAATGTTTCTGACTGAATTATTAGCTCTGAAATTGTACTCTCGTAACGATAAAAATCATGATAGTCTGATGCCATGAGCATGGCTGATACACGTTTATGGGTGAGCGGTGGTGCCTCAAACTGAGGTCTTAATGTGGCGCAAAGCAAACGGCTTGAGTCGTCATAGATTAGTTCAATGTCAAATGAAAAGAGACTCATGCTTTATGGCCAGGAATTTAGTATTAATGGGTTTTAGTCTTAGCGGGTTTTGAGTTTTAATCTTACGCTAATAATTGTAGCCCAAAATTCTGAGCTTCCAATGACACTTTTGCGAAAGTATCGTTATTTTTTGAAACGATCACGCCTGTTAACGAAGCATGATCGTCCTTGTATTGCCAAGTGAAGTTGAGTCGCATACTTCTGAATAAGGAGAGTTATATGAAAACCCTGTTGGATAAACACACAGAGAAAAGTGAAGCCGTATTGAGAGCGATAGCGCATATGCCGACCTCAAGCCTGCCTGTTCTAATGGATAATGACTTTGTGCAAGGGCTGACAGATGAAGATTTTATGCGTATCGCCGTGCTTCTAGCACACAAAAGCTATAATGAAAGCGGCTGCCCAATTGGCGCTGTCATCATTGATAACGCGACACGACAAATTGTAGGCAAGGGGCATAACACGCTTGTTCAAGAAAATCATCCTTATAATCACGGTGAAACATCGGCCATTCGAGATGCTGGCCGTATCGACTTTAGCAAGACAAGCCTTTTTACTAGCCTGAGCCCATGTGATGTCTGCTCGACCTTGATTTACATGAGAGGCTTTAGTCGTGTCATCGTGGGGGATGTAACGAACGCGTCCGGCAATGAGGCGCTATTGCAGGAAAGAGGGATTCAGGTTGAAATTTTGGAAGACAGCCTAGGTATTGAGCTTTATTCCAGATTTCGCACCGAAAAACCTGAGCAAGACTTGGAAGACTGGCAAGGTCTAAGCGCTTTGCAAAACAGGCATAACAACTGAATTCAGCAAATGGCGCCAAAGTAAAATGACACGTGTTTAAGCTTATCTACTACACTGATAAATATGTTTTTTTAAAGAAGTAGAAACTGTGTCTTTTATCAACCTGTTATGGCGCCTTCTGCCACTTATTATTGTGGTAGTTGCCTTCCTGATTACACGATTTAATCAGCTGCACTTTCTTGATATAGACATATTAAGAATCCTGCCTTATCTATTGGCGTGTGTGTTATTCGGTTTTGCAGCGATGTTTAATCGTAGCCGATTTATGGCACCGATTATTATCGTTCTTTTTGTTTATTATTTTATACGCGAACGTTTACAAGTACCGCTTTCCCAATCTGCTGTGATGGCGATGTTTACAGGTTTAAATTTTTTATTCTGTTTGCAGTTAATTCTAAGTTCCATTCTTCCAGAAAAAGGCCTGTTCACAAGAGTCGGATTCGCCTTTTTTTTATTATTAATTTTAGGTGATGGCTTCTTGTGGTTTTACGGTGCATCGCCTTTATGGATGGAATTTCTAGCAGGCTTAGAAAGCCATAATCGAGTTTTCTTTGAACAACAGTATTGGATTACCCAAGCACTTTTAATTGTCCATGGTTTGACGTTTAGTCTCTTATTCGTGATGACTCTTATTCGTCGATCAACCGCCGACTTTGCCTTAATGTTGACATGGTTTTCCGGTCTTTTGGTCTTTTCAGATTTCTCTTTGTTAGAGGTGTCATCTGCGTGTTTTTCAGCCTTATTTTTAGGTTTATTTGTGTTTTATCAACAAAGTAACTACCAAGTAACCTATAAAGATGCTTTAACGGGAATATCTGGCAGGCGTGCCTTGGACGATTATTTATCAACGCTGGGCCGGGATTATGCTATCGCGATGCTAGATGTTGATCTTTTTAAGAAGTTTAACGATACCTATGGTCACGATATTGGTGATCAGGTTTTACGAATGGTGGCAGCTAGAGTGGCTCAGGTTCAAGGCGGCGGTAAAGCTTTTCGTTATGGCGGAGAAGAATTTACCATCGTTTTTAATAGAAAATCGTCAGATGATGCATTTGTTTTTTTGGAAGCCGTTCGTGAATCCATTCAGAAATATGAAATGGTCTTACGAAGTGAAGAAAGAATAAAAAACAAAAAGCCTGGAAAGGAATCTCGCGGTAAAAATACCAAATCAAAAGTAAAAACAGTGTCTGTCACCATCAGTATTGGTGTCGCAAATAGCGAAGCAGGATTAGCCCCCAAAGATGTTATCAAACAGGCGGATCAGTTACTTTATAAAGCGAAAGAGTCTGGACGAAATTGCACGGTTAGAGCCTAATTTTCATACAGGCTCTAACCGTCGTACTATTTTATTTATTGCTGTTTCATTTATTAGAAGGTCGTTCTACCACTTTACGTTTACCTTTTGCAGCTTTTGCCAGTTTTTTTAATCCTTCTGCATCGAAAGCATCTACTCTAAGAACATCATAAAGTGCCGTCAGAGCTTCCAGAAGTTTGCCAGACTCCTCTTTGGTAATAATTTTTTGCTCACAGGCCCAGTCGACCAGCTCTTTGCGTTCATGACCCATAAGAAGTGCAATGCCATCAAGATCATCCGGGTCTTTTTTAGCTATTGCTTGATGAAGTCGTTGACGCATTTCTTTGGTTTCATTGGCAAGTTTGTAAGCATTCAGCACTCTACCTAAAGAATCATCGGGTTCAGGGTTCACATAACAACCGTGACTGATGAGCTCTCGCAAAGGAGTGTCTTCGACAATGCTCATCGCAACCTGAGTGCCTAATTTATCGTTAGGTCCATTCAAGCCTGTCGCGCCTAATGGGAATACCAGCACTCTCAAGGGCCAACGTAATGCAGGTACGGGGAAGTTAATGATTAGCTCACGCATGTCTTTCTGTAAGTCATGTAAGCTGCTCTGAAGGCACCATTCAACTATCGGGCGTTGATCTTCTGGGTAATCTTGCTCGTGCCAGAACTTAATGACAGCGGAGGCATAGTAAAGATGAACCAAACAGTCTGCCATTCGACCAGATAGACGTTGGCGAGCTTTCAGGCCGCCACCAATGGATAACAGTGTGACGTCAGTCATCAGTGCATAGGCCGCTGAAAAGCGTCCAAGTTGTTTATAGTATTTACTAATATCACCTTTACCGGGTGCCGAATCGAACATGCCATGGGAAAGACCTAGCACGAAAGCCCGCAAAGCATTGCGGCCAGTGTGAGCGATATGACGATAGAATATGCCATCAAACTTTTTAACCGCCTCGTCCTTGTTTTCCATACCTGCCGCTTCAATTTCTTCGACAATAAAAGGATGGCAACGAATCGCACCTTGACCAAATATCATCAAGCTTCGTGTCAGAATATTCGCACCTTCTACCGTAATGCCAATCGGTACGGCTTGATAAGCACGCGCAAGAAAGTTTCGTGGGCCGGTAATCACGCCTCGTCCTGCCACCACATCCATTGCATGGTTGATGACATTGCGCATTAAGTCGGTATTACGATATTTCAGAACCGCTGAAGGCACAGCAGGACGAACACCGCGATCAAGCATGCCTGAGGTGAGCAAACGCGCTGCGTTCATCATATAGGTATAACCAGCCATGGGTTCCAAGGCTTCTTGGACGCCTTCGAACTGACTGATATTACGCCCGAATTGTTCTCTGGTTAAGGCATAGGAACCGGTTGCCAAACAAGCCACCTTGCCTGCACCGGCACCCAGGGCAGGTAGAGAGATGGAACGACCAATCGATAAACATTCCAACAGCATTTTCCAGCCTTTGCCAAGCATATCCTGACCACCAATGACTTGATCCATAGGGATAAAGACTTCTTTACCCCAAGTCGGGCCGTTCATAAATACCGTATTCATTGGAAGGTGGCGCGCACCGCTGTTGACCCCTTCAAGATCACTGGGAATCATCACGCAGGTGACGCCAATATCAGCTTCATCACCCAGTAATTTTTCTGGGTCATACACTTTAATCGCTAAGCCGATCAAGGTGGCGACAGGTGCCAGGGTGATATAACGTTTATTCCAGGTCACTTTAAGGCCTAAGACTTCTTTGCCTTGCCACTCTCCTAGACAAACAATGCCCTTATCTGGAATAGCGCCAGCATCAGAGCCAGCAACAGGGGAGGTTAGTGCAAAACAAGGTGTTTCTTCACCTTTGGCAAGCCGGGGCAAATAATGGTTTTTTTGTTCTTCTGTACCATATTCCATTAATAACTCACCAGGGCCGAGGGAGTTAGGCACCATCACAGTCACCGCAGTTGAAACACTGCGTGTCGATATTTTCATGACAATTTCAGAGTGAGCGGTATGCGAAAATCCCTTGCCACCTTTTTTAGTCGGAATTAAGAGGCCAAAAAAGCCATTTTCTCGAATAAACGCCCATACGTCATCAGGTAAATCATAATGTTCGTGGGTGATTTTCCAATCATCCAGCATTGAGCAAAGCTCTTCGACAGGTCCGTCGAGAAAGTCTTGTTCTTCTTCGGATAATTTTGCAGGAGCAGCATCTAGCAGTTTGTTCCAATCAGGTTCACCAGAAAACAACTCGCCATCCCAATCAACACTGCCAGATTTGAGTGCTTCTGACTCCGTGTCAGAAAGTTTTGGCAAGCGTCCGCGCACCCACCCTAGAAGCGGAGCACTTAACATATCTTTGCGTATTGAATTTGGCATGACGACAACGTAAGCAATACCGAGTAGGACTAAGCCAAAAAATATACTGAAAAAAGACCCGCCATCCATATACATTCCAACTAACGTTGAGATGGTTAATGTAACGGCTGTGATCGTTGTAGTGGGTTTGAGATAGACAAGAACCAGCATGCTGGCCAGAAATAATAAAACACTCATTGCAATAACTCCTTGTTATTTAAGAACGTTTGGGCGTGCAGATACAGAACGTAACGCTTGATTATTAATGAATTACTATCTACTAAGTGGACGCTGCTTGCAATATCCCGGTACGAATAAAACACTTCTTATGATTCAATAAAGCAGCTAAGATTTATATTTAACCCAGCAATTTCAGGATACTGATGTCGATAGAAATTATCCCCCTTGAGCGACTGATTATTAGCTTTATTCCTATGGCGCTTGTGATATTTTTAATGCGCTCATGGGGCTTGAATTACGCCAAGGCCTGTTATGCCATTGTCAGAATGCTGCTTCAGCTTATGTTAATTGGCTATGCACTCATTATGATATTTGAATCTGATAGCAGCTTGGTGACATTAGGCGTGTTATCCATGATGATCTTGGCATCCAGTTGGATTTCTTTAAATACCGTGTCTGGAGCCTCTCAACGCAAGGTTACTGAAAAACTTCGATTATTTTCCATCGCGCTGATTTCGGTTTTATTGGGTGGCGGGCTTATGTTAGGTATTGTGACTCAGTGGGTTTTAGTACTAGAACCCTGGTTTTTACCAAATTATATGATTCCATTGGCCGGGATGATTTTCGCAACAGCCATGACCAGTATTAGTTTAGCTGGCGAGCGATTACAGTCTGAATTATTTCAGGGGAAACCCTATGGTGAAGCCCGGAAAGTAGCTTTTAATACCTCGATGATCCCGAATATTAATGCGATGTTTGCGGTAGGCTTAGTGTCTTTACCGGGGATGATGACTGGACAGATTCTTTCTGGCGTCTCACCGTTTATTGCCGCGCGTTATCAAATAATGGTGATGTGTATGCTGTTTTCAGCGGCGGGGATTTCTTCTTTTATATTTTTATTTTTAGCTAAAAATAAGGTGAAATTATTTAGTGATACTCAAGATAATTAGCGCTAATAGGCGTTATCTGACTCAAACAATGTGAAGCATTTTGAATCAGATTTTTAATTATAAGAATAAAGCGATGCCTATTAACCCTGATAAAGTTAGAACAACCGATACAGACATGGTTATCAAAAAAGACTTATGTGACTTTAATCCTGTTAGATTGGTATTGTCTGAACCAAATTGATCGTAAATGAATAAGTCTCTTATAGTCGTTTTTTCTTCATCAGTGATTAGGGTGGAATAGTTATCATAAGCCGGTTTTGCTGATAATGTCTGCTGGCCGTTTTTAAGTTCAGGGTGGTGATCAGTTAGTTTAGTGTTGCTAATGCTTAGTTCAAGCTTGGGTTTATTTTGGACAGGTTCTCCATTAATTCTGGTTTCTAGGGCCGGTTTTATTGACTCCTCTTCACACTCTCTTAACAGTTTAAGCGCCCAGCTTTCATCGTCTTTATCTAAGGATCTTTTTAAAGTGTTTTCATAGGTATGGTTAAATTTAGCGTAAAGGTCTGTTGTTTCTTTAAGTGTAAGTGTTTTTTCTTGTGCTTTGCGGGAGGCTGTTTCCAGAATATGAGATCGTTGAGCGAGTACCTCTTGTTTTTCATCTTCGATGAGGGTGTCTAGGTTGTATTCTTCTAAAACTGCTGCTGACATGATTCGATCCTGAATGATTGCCTATATACTCTATTTAAAATAGTTTAAACAGAGTAAAAAAGCGTCCTAATTAATTTTAATTGCTTATTAAACAGGGTATTTGAATCGATATTTAGAGGAGGGTAAGAATTGTAAACAAGAATAACTAATTATTAGTTTACATGTCGTTTATATGCTTAATAAGACAAATAATACGACCCAACACTCCATGTTATTGTTTTAGCTCGATCTTTTTGCCAAGGTTAACTTAGCAGGGGCAATGATAGTGAGTAGCGCCTAGCTGGTCAATAGCTAGTCTATAAAGATTGAAATGAAAGACGTCTTTTTGTGTATGAACTCTTTTGAGCGCTTGTAGTATCAGATCTTGATGTTAATTAAGCCAATGACTCATACTCAATACAGCTATCATTCTGGTTTTCTTCCAGTTGATTGGAGCGTAATATCGTTTCCTTTCTTTATCTAAATCAAGGTGGTTTTTTGGAACCTTTTAAATTAGTTTTTAACGAACAGCTAGTTGATGCGTTTGCTTTGTGTATTTCCCGCTGTGATGACTCATTCGATGTAGATGGTTTTAAGCAGGCAATTATTCCAACATTAGATAAGCTTGAACTAAAAGCGCGATCAAACTTGATAGCCGATAGTTTACATCGTTTTCTTCCAGAAAATTCTGATGAAAGAGAGGGGATCTTGTTTTCAATTCTGCACCCTGATGGCCATAATAATGACAGTATTATAAGTTCCGAAGACGGTATTACCGGTTGGGGAACCTTGCCCATGGCAAGTCTTGTTGGTGAATATGGAGTCGGTGACTTTTCTCGATCTATGAATGCCTTAAAAGTGATGACAGGGCATTTCTCATCAGAATTTGCGATACGCTTTTTGATTCTTAAAGACTCTGAACAGGCTCTTTCTATTTTGTTATCATGGTTAACTGACCAAGATAAACATGTCCGACGCTTGATTTCGGAAGGGACACGCCCCAGATTACCTTGGGCCATGCAGTTGCCAGAATTTATAGCAAAACCTGAAAAAATTCTTCCACTGCTTTTATCTCTCAGGGATGACCAGGAAGAATATGTTCGACGTTCGGTTGCCAATAACCTTAATGATATTGCTAAAGATCACCCGGATTTGGTTGCTAATATAGCCGTTGAATGGATGCATGATGTACATGAAAATCGATTAGATAAAACGGTAACAAGAAATCGAGAAAGATTAGTAAGGCATGCGTGTCGAACCTTGATTAAACAAGGCCATGCTACTGCATTATCGGCATTTGGTTTAAATGCGCCAAAATTAGAGTCTTCTCGGCTTTTATTGTCATCACAGATAGTCAAGTTTGGCGATTCATTAGAGTTTGAATTGTCTCTTCAATCTAACTCGGAAACTCAGCAAAAGCTTGTTATTGATTATGTGATTCATTTTAAAAAAGCTAACGGAAAGACCTCACCTAAAGTATTTAAAGGAAGTAAACAAACGTTACCTGCCAACGGATCTCTGACGATTAAGCGCAAACATGCAATCAAGGCTATTACGACACGAACATATTATGCGGGTGAGCATTTTATTAACCTGAGAGTTAATGGGCAAGACTATCCTGAATGCCCTTTCAGCTTAGTGATATGAACGCTCAAACTTACTGCCAAGTAGCTTATTGAAGAGGTAATTGCAACACTCTGGAAATGAGCCGGCTTCTGTATTTATGAATTGAGAGAAAATGAAAATGGATAAAAAAGTGCCCGGTATTTCTGTAACTCCACCGCCAGAAATTAATGCCGATGAGTTTGTAAAGGTTGTTGAATCTCGTCGTTCGGTTAGACGCTTTACCGATGAACCTGTCCCTGATGATATTGTGAATAAGTGTCTTGATTTAGCTATGTTGGCGCCTAACTCTTGTAATCTTCAGCCATGGGAGTTTTATTGGATTAAAGATAAGAATGTGCGAGACAAAATTGTCACAGCGTGTATGAGTCAGAATGCTGCTAAAACATCACAGCAATTGATCGCGGTTGTTGCTCGTACCGATACTTGGCGAAAGCATTGTATTCAGCAAATAGAACAATGGCCAGATGGGAATATGCCTAAACTTGTCGAAGACTTTTATCGAAAAATTGCTCCCTTTCAGTATTATCAAGGCCCTTTTAATATTTTTGGAACGATGAGAAAAGCACTTTTTAGTGTAGTCGGTTTGACCAGAGCAGTACCACGAGGCCCGAACTCGAAGCATGAAATGGAAACGTGGGCTGTTAAGAGTACGGCTTTGGCCGCTGAAAACCTGATGTTGGCGTTTAGAGCGTTTGGTTATGATACCTGCCCAATGGAAGGCTTTGATTCGGTGAGGGCAAATAAAGCGCTTAACATTCCGAAAGATGGTCAAATAATTATGTTTGTGGCTGTCGGGAAACGAGCCCATAATGGTATTTACAACACCCGATTGCGTTTTTCCCGTGATGAATTTATAAACGTTGTCTAGCGTTATAAGTTCAGTACTGGCTGAGTTATCTATTACTGTATGCCAAAAGTTGAAAAAGCGATGGCTTCGCTTTTGTCACTTATTTCGCCTGTTATTAATACCAAGCCCAAGGTGTTAAAGTGTGATGAAAATTAATCGTTCTATTCTGTAACTAAGTGATGCCATCCGAATTATGCGCTTATGCTTTTAGGGTTTAATACTTCTTCTAAACTTCCGATCACATCCTCAAACTTTATATCCAGCCTTGTTCCATCTTGAGACACTTGGTGAAGTTCTGTTGTGACGTTATTGATGATATTCATTAAGTATTCTTCTTGTTCCTGATCCAAGTCGATATAAGAAAATGCCATATGCATTTCAGCAGTGAGTTTTTCTATTAATGAGGATGTACGTTGATCCTGTCGTTTAAAGTCATGGACAATTTCATCTAAAATTAAATGCGTTTGTTTTAATGCCTGATGAATTAAATTATCATTTTGTGACTTTAAAGAAAGCTCTGCGCGCAGGCTTCTTAATCTGGCTTCTACACCGTTCATTAACGATGCTAAATGGTCACGATACCTTCCCGCTTTACCATCATCTTCGGGCATTATTCTAACTAATAAGGTTGCACCACTAAAATTAAACAGGCACCTCTTTCCAAAACTATAAATACGATCTGCATCTCTGGTCATCACCATTAATTCATCTTCCAGAGTGTTCACGCTTCCGGATGTGCTGAAGTTCATATTGCCATCCTTTAAACGAAGTTGAAAAGCACAATTTATGCCTAAAGTAGAGCACACGTCTATGACTAGCTTACCCAGTTCGCTATAGCTGGCTGCTTCATGAAGTTTTTCAAAAAATAAGTTTAATTGGCCTATTTCACTGCCATTTGTCAGCGCCATCATAGCCATTTGCATAGCTTCAGAGTGAGACTCTTTGCTTGCTTGGACTCTAGCGGTTAGTTTAGAAATTTTGGCTCTTCTCCGCTTTCGTGAGGTAA
>CAXBDA010000024.1:0-44712 GCA_963974595.1 uncultured Oleiphilus sp.
TCGTGCTTATCGGGATCTTGGCAGTGACTGCACTCCCGCGCTTTGCAGACTTGGGCGATGCGGCTGACGAAGCCACTTTTGAGGCAGTTTTAGCAAATTTCAAAACAGGTGTTGCCTTGGTTCATTCGACCTCTTTAATTAAAAAACAAGAGAGTTCGAGTGGCTATCCCGATGTGTCACTTGAAGGTCAGTGCATTAGAGTCGAAAGTACTTCAGGATATCCTCTGGTAGAGCAAACTTCAGGAACATGTACCCCCATCGTGTGGACGCTTCCCTTAAATCGTATTGAAGGGGGGCTGGGTAATAGTTTGTATGCATGGATACGAAAACCTTTAATCGAACCCCCCAAGCTGTTTAATCAAGCCTATGCAGTGGGCCCTCCACCGCCACCTCCACCGCCGCCACCCCCACCAGGTTCAAGTGAATTACCTAGTTTGTTAATGGATGCAGACTTTTCCAGTTGGATATGGACGAAGAACCCACCATCGGCATCATTAGAGAGCCCGGAAGGGCTCTCTTTTAGCTATAATCAAATAAGCGGCAAAGTGGATTAAAGGCTTAAGCTAGGCTCAAAGTGTGGCAAAGACCTTTTTAGCCGCCTCAATAGTGGCGTTAATTTCCACATCGCTATGTGCCGAAGAAACAAAGCCAGCTTCAAATGCTGAAGGTGCTAGATAAATACCTTCCGCTAACATGCCATGATAAAACTTTTTGAATCTTTCCTGATCACAGGCCATGACTTGTTCATACGTAGTGACTTTTGGTTCTTCGGTAAAAAAGAAACCGAACATGCCACCTAACTGATTAAACGTGAAGGGAATCCTGGCTTGATCCGCCACAGCTTTTACGCCATTGACTAATTTAGCGGTTTTTTGACCAAGCGCATCAAAGAAGCCAGGCTGAGAAACGGCATCCAGCATGGCTAAACCCGCTGCCATCGCTAGAGGGTTCCCCGATAATGTGCCCGCCTGATAAACCGGCCCGATTGGCGCAATGACATCCATAATCTCTGCACGCCCGCCAAAAGCGCCCACAGGTAAACCGCCACCGATGACTTTACCTAAAGTCGTTAAGTCTGGCTTAACCTGATAAACCGCTTGCGCACCTCCAAGAGCTGTCCGAAAGCCGGTCATTACCTCATCAAATATCAAGACAGTTTTATGTGCATCGCAGCATTCGCGTAAGGTTTCTAAAAAGCCTGGTTGAGGGGGGATACAATTCATATTACCTGCCACAGGTTCAACAATAATCGCCGCAATCTGATCACCTATTTCAGCAAACAGTTGTTTCACCGCTTCACTATTATTAAACGGCAGAGTTAGAGTGTGTTCGGCAATACTGGCCGGTACACCCGGAGAATTAGGTACCCCTAAGGTGAGCGCACCTGAACCGGCTTTAACGAGTAAGGAATCTGCATGGCCATGATAACAGCCTTCGAATTTAACGATTTTATCGCGTCCCGTGAAACCGCGAGCTAAACGAATCGCGCTCATGGTAGCTTCTGTACCGGAGCTGACCATTCGTACTTTTTCAATAGACGGCACCAGCTCACAGACTTTTTTTGCCATTCGGGTTTCGATTTCAGTCGGTGCGCCATAGCCTAAGCCTTGGCTTAACTGTTTTTGTACGGCTTCAATCACCTGTGGATTGGCATGGCCTAAAATCATGGGGCCCCAAGAACCGACATAATCGATATAAGACTTGCCATCAGCATCAATCAGGTAGGCACCTTCACCGCGCTCAAAGAAAACCGGCGTACCTTCTACGCCTTTAAACGCACGAACGGGAGAATTAACACCACCGGGAATAACGGTTTGGGCATCAGCAAATAACTCTTCAGATTTAGACATGAATTAGACCTGTTTTTTTGAGGTTTTAGAGAAATATTCTTGAAATTGATGCGCAGTCGCTTGGATATCAGTTTGCGAAAATAAGCCATGGATGACTGCAACATTATGTACAGGAGTTTGCATTAGCAAACCGATGTTGTCTAGTGTGATACCACCAATGGCGACAACGGGTTTACTCAGAGTCAGGGCCTGTTTCAGAATGGATAAAGAACAGTGCGGAGCATCAGGTTTTGTCAATGAGGGGAAAATCCGGCCAAAAGCGCAATAATCAACCCCTTCCGCTATACATTTTTGCGCATAGTTTAAGTCGCTATGGCAGGTGACGCCTAAAATATGCTCTCTACCGAGTACGTTTCTGGCATGCAGAATATCACCATCTGACTTGCCTAGGTGGACGCCATCAGCTTGGCTGTCTAAACATAATTTAAGATCATCATTAATAATAAGCTGGGCATGATACTGATCACATAATCGTTTTAAGGCCCTCGCTCTCTGAAGTCGTTCAGCATCAGAGGCTAGTTTGTCACGATACTGGATGACGCTGCAACCACCCGCTAAGACAGATTCAACAGATGATAATAAGCTTTGACTATCCAGCAGAAGCGGGTCAGTAATGGCGTAAAGTCCAGCGTTCAGAGCAATTGACATGTATCTAATTCGCTTATTAACTTAATTTAGAAAGGTTTGACGACGACAAGAATCACAATCGCAATGAGTAACAAAACAGGGAACTCATTAAACCAACGATAGAACACATGGCTTCGGGTATTTTCATCTTGGGCAAAGGTTTTTAATAATTTTCCGCAATACATATGATAGGCCATCAGAATAAGCACTAGAGTGAGTTTTGCATGGAACCAAGCGCTTTGCAGGTAGCCTTCGAGGTTATAACTAACTAGCCATCCACCCAGAATCAAGGTGGCAATCATAGAGGGTGTGCCGATGCCTCTGAATAGCTTTCGTTCCATAATTTTAAAACGTTCTATACTCGTCACATCAGACGACTGGGCATGGTAGACAAATAAACGAGGTAGATAGAACAAAGCGGCAAACCAACAAATAACCGCAATAATGTGAAACGCCTTAAGCCATAACATAGTTATTTCCTTTTGTATTGATAGTAATTTTCGACATCACTTCGATAAAGCACACCTAATACTCTTGAAATATAAGGGCCACTGCTACGTTCAACAAATAGAATATCGGTTTTGGTCTCGGAAAATCGATCGAGTGCTTCTTGCAGTGTTGCTTGAAAATAGAGTGACGATACGTCTTTTCGTTGTGCCGGAATTTCAAATAAATCGACAATAAACTCGTTTACTACGGTTTCTGAGTTTTTCTCTTGATCAAGCACTAAGAGCTGTTCCTCTAAGTAATGCGCCAAATCAACCGTGGGCAGGAGTGATACCGGCTTGCCTTCACTATTATTAATCAAAATACACTTAGGTTCTTTCCTAAGCAGTATTTGGGCTTCGGGGAAAGTGAGGGTCCTGTTTGATGTTTCAAATTGCCGAGACATCATGGCGCCCACACTGACTCTTCTGAGTGCTTGAACCACAGGACTGTTACTAAAATCGAGACCTTGCTCTTTGAGAATACTTAAAAATATTGATTTCTGTTTGAATACTTCACTGCTGACCATGCTGGAAACAACAATAATAAGCATGCCAGGCATAATGATATTCGGGTTTTGAGTCAGCTCTAATAAAGCGAGCAGGGCGGCCAGCGGCGCTTGCAATGCCGAGCCCATCATGGCGCCCATACCTAACATGGCATAAAAGCCGGGAGAGGATGCAATCGATGGCATAAGCATTTCAGCTAACACTCCAAAAACACCTCCGACACTGGCACCGATAAATAAAATAGGGCCAACTAAACCACTAGGCATGCCTAAACCAACACTAATACCGGTAATGATGATCTTGCCTAAGGCAATGGTGCATAAGAGTAATAAGCCAACTTGACCAAGCAGGGTTTGGTTAACAGTGTCATAACCAATACCCATAATTTCAGGCAGGTAGATTGCACAGAGCCCGGTTAAGGCACCTGCGGCTAAGATACGATAAAAAATATTCACACGAGAAAACTGAATGGTTTTTTTAATGAGACCAATAAACGCTGCCGAGACAATGCCAATGGCGATGCCGCAAATGACAATGTACGGAATCTCGATCAGTGAGTTCATATACAGCTGAGGAACGATAAAAGCAGACTCATTGCCATAAACTGCTTGCGTTAAAACAGCCGCGGTGACCGACGCTAAAATGACAGGGGTAAAACCGGCAATGGTGTATTCCATCATCACCACCTCCATTGCAAAAATAACCCCAGCAATGGGGGTATTGAACGAGGCAGAAATTGCAGCAGCGGTGCCGCAACTAATCAGAATACGAATACTATTATTTGGCAGGTTAAAGTAACGGCCGAGTAAACTTGAGCAAGCAGCCCCTAGATGAACAGCAGGGCCTTCACGGCCCGCGGATTGTCCGCTAACAATGGTTAATATACCACCTATAAACTGCGTCATCATGCTCTTGAAAGAAATATAGCCTTGATGATAATTGAGGCGTTCAATCACAAACGCGACCCCGACTTTTCGCTGGCTAATTTTAAGCCGATACCAAATACAGGCAATAATAACGGCCCCGCTAACAGGCAAGACGGCACGCATCAGCTGGGATAGCCCTTCAAAATTTTCTGGATCCCCTCCAGGTAAAAAATACATTAGAGAGAGTTCGATAAATAAACGAAACAGCAGAATAACGGCAGACGTCAGTAAACCTACTAACAAACCGAGAATGGCAAGCTGTGGCAAGGCTTCAACACCAGAAAGCTTGTGTCGAAATGCACGTTTATAGTTTTCAAATGCGTCTCTTAGAGACATAGAAAAATGTATCCTTAAACCTGACTATTCGACAGCTTTTATTTTTTTAGATAATACAGAAATATATCAGAGAAGTAAGCTAAGGACAGGGTTTAGTTTTTAGACAACACAGATTGATTAAGCTCTTCAATTACTTCAGACATCTTGTTATGGATGCTTTGGCGTAAACTATTTATGTCGTCTTGCGGAATATCTTTCGTCTGAACCGGCGCTAAAATTCTTACATGAACATGCCCGGCATGCCATTTATTCAAATTAATATGCTTAGGGTAAGCGCTGGCACAAATTGGAATAATCGGGGCGTCAGCTTGCTTGGCCATATGAAACGCACCTTTTTTGAATGGCAGTAAGTTTTCGCCTTTATTTCGTGTGCCTTCAGCAAACACCCAAATTGAGGTGTTTTTGTGTTTAAGGGCTATCGTGGTCTCTGTCATTGAGTGAATTGATGCTTTTGATTTTTTCCGGTCAATCATAATGTTGCCCGACAACCAGTAAACTTGTCCAAATAAGGGCAAATAACGTAAGCTTTTTTTGCCAACACTAACGGTTCGTTTAGGGATAACGCCGCCATGAATAAACAGGTCTAAATTATCTTGATGATTCGCAATGACAATTGAAGGCTGCATATTGTGGAGATGCTCTTTGCCTTCTATTGTCATTTTTATACCTAATAGCTTTAACCCCCCAAGACTAAATAAACGGCCACAAATGCGAGTGTTATCAGGATTAAACGGGCGAAAAAGGCAGATGATAATGCCAAGTAGAGCGACAATAAAAAAATAACTCAATATGACAATAGTGCGAAGAAAAAGGATCATAAATAAACAAACAGCCACTTATCGGGTTAAAGAGTAATGAAAATTATAGGGCAAACTAGAGTGAATGCTCTAGTTCAGAAAAGCCATTGTTTATAAGAATAAAGTCGCCAAGTAAATTGAAAGGACGAGCGAATAATCATTAATAGATTGTCTGTTAGCTGTTAATATAGACGCTAACTAACGCAGGTAGTATTAATATAGCAAGTATTAATATAGCAAGTATTAATATAGGCAGTATCGATAGCTTAACAGATAGGAGTTCATTGTGATTAAAGTAGGTATTGTGGGTGCGACGGGGTATACCGGCTCAGAGTTATTAAGATTGTTGGTGGTTCATCCTCAGGCTGAGATTATCGTCGTCACCTCACGTACAGAAAAAGGCTCGCCGGTGGCCGATATGTTTCCCCATGTGCGTGGCTATTTGGATCTGGCATTCACAGATCCAAGCATTGAAGAACTCTCTCTTTGCGATGTGGTGTTTTTTGCGACGCCTCATGGTGTTGCACAATCAATGATGAAAGCGTTTATTGATTCCGGGATTAAAACTATCGACCTGTCAGGTGATTTCCGTTTGACTGACGTGGATATTTGGGAGTCTTGGTATGGACAGAAACATGCTTGTCCGGAACTGATCCCGCAAGCGGTTTATGGTTTGCCCGAAATGAATCGTTCAAAAATTATCGACGCCAGGTTAATTGCTTGCCCCGGATGTTTCCCTACGGTGATTCAATTGGGTTTTCTACCTTTACTTGAAAAACAGTGGATTAAGGCAGACAGATTAATCGCCGATGCTAAGACGGGTACCAGTGGTGCTGGCCGAGCGGCGAAAGTGGGCATGCTTCTGTCCGAATGTTCTGATAGCTTTAAAGCCTATGGGGTTTCAGGGCATAGGCATTTACCTGAAATGAAACAAATTTTGGGGGATATTCAAGGCGAAGCCTTGGGCCTGACATTTGTGCCACACCTTGTGCCGATGATTAGAGGCATAGAAGCTACTTTATATGCTGAGCTCAAGCCAGAACTGGGCGTATCACTTGAAGATGTCCAAGCTTTATTTGAAGAGCGTTATGCTAACGAGCAATTTGTGGATGTGATGCCCTTAGGATCATTGCCTGAAACGCGAAGTGTAAAGGGCTCAAATTTCTGCCGAATCGCGATTCATCAGCAAACTGGAAGCAATCAAATTATCATCCTTGCGGTGATCGATAATTTGGTGAAAGGGTCTTCAGGGCAGGCTATTCAGAATATGAATATTATGTTTGGTTTAGAGGAAACGATGGGGCTGGAGCAGGTCGCATTGATGCCATAAAAGTTGGCAAGCTAGATAAAACAAGTAAAACCAATGTATTAACAAGGAATATTTACATGGCAAAAAAGGCCAATGACCGACTCATCGTCGTGAAACATAAACCAGGGATTAAGCGTAAAAGGCGCTTGTTTTTTATTACCGGTGTCATGGTAATGAGTGCACTTAGTTTTCTGTTAGGAAACTATCAAATTCGCCAGCAACATCAGAAAGTTGTTGAACAGCTAGACCGTATATCGGAAGAGTATGCTCTACTTCAAAAAAGTGAAGCGAGTTTTCGACAGCAAGCGTTGAATTTAGAAAGTGGCAGGAATATCGACAGTGCTGCTCAGCAAGAAATTCAAGGAACCATAAGGGAGTATAAAGCGACCATCGAACAACTTAAAAAAGATGTGTCATTTTATCAAAGTATCATGGCGCCTTCTGAAAATATAAAAGGTCTACAGGTTCAAAATTTAGAACTTAAGACAACAAATGATGAAAAACGTTTTTCTTATAAAATTGTACTGGCACAAGTGGCTGACAATAAGCGTTATGTGAGTGGTTTGGTGGCGGTGAATCTTGCCGGAATGCAAGAAGGTATAAAGCTTATACTGCCTTTGAGAGATGTTTCAGATGATCAGTCGTCTTTAGGTATAAAGTTTAAATTTAAATATTTTCAGGATATTACGGGGGAATTAATACTCCCAGCTGGGTTTGAACCAGAAAGTATTCAAGTGGTTGCTCAAGCAGATGGTAAAAAAGCGTCTAAACTGGAAAGAAGTTATATGTGGCGTGATTTAGTACGCTAAATCCGGATAAAAGATCTTTGCGCGATGTTACGAGCGCAGTAGTCGTGCAAAGATCTCAATAAATTGGTTTATGAGTAGGAGAGTTAAAATGTGGGGAGCAGGTAAGAAAAAATCGAAAGGTAAGCGTTATCAGAGCCCGCATGTTCATTTTGATACTTTGGTATCGAGCAAGACACAGATTCAGGGTGATATTCAGTTTTCAGGTGGTTTACATATTGATGGGCTCATTCAAGGTACGATTCGAGCTGAAGAAGGGAGTGAGGCGATAGTACGTATTAGTGATATCGGTGAAATTGATGGTGATGTGATCGCCCCTCATATTATTGTCAATGGCACCGTCCATGGTGATGTCTATGCCTCAAAACATATTGAGCTGGCTTCAAATGCCTCTATTAAAGGGAATGTTTATTATCATTTGATTGAAATGGCCATGGGCGCTGAAGTTAATGGTAACCTCGTTCATCATAAAGAGCCGGTTTCTTTGGATGAGCAAAAAAACACTGAAGACGAAGAGAGTTCTGAGCCCGTTTCACTTAAAGCGATTACGAGTTCAGGAAATAGTTGACTGTTTTACTAGGTTAATTGGATAATGCCAATATAAGCCCCGCTTTGTTGGAGAAAACATGAGCACAGTTGAATCATATATCCCTTCGCCGCTCATTTTTACAGATGCTGCTGCGAATAAAGTAAAACAATTAGTTGAAGAAGAAGAAAACCCAGGGCTCAAACTTAGAGTCTATGTCACCGGTGGTGGCTGTTCTGGTTTTCAGTATGGTTTCACGTTCGATGAAGACCAGTCAGAAGACGACACCATCATCCCGAATCAAGGTGTCAAGCTCTTGGTTGATGCGATGAGCTATCAGTATTTAGTCGGTGCAACCGTTGATTATACTGAAGGTTTAAAAGGTTCACAGTTTTCAGTGAGCAATCCTAATGCCGAAACAACCTGTGGTTGTGGTTCAAGTTTTAGTATTTAATAGCTTTAGTCCTGAGTAATTCTGCAACAGCCTGCCTAAGGGCTGTTAACAACTGCTTTTTTCCCGTCAATTTTAAGTGCTTCAAACAGGTTTTATAATCCCTGTTTTGAAGCACTTGAGTGATTAATAATTCTTTCTTATCTTCACTTAAGTTATCCCACATTGGTGAAGATATGCTTCCAAGCACTAACTCGAATAACTCAATATTTGTTTCTTCAAAAGCCCGAGATGCATTTGCGAATGCCCATATCTTTTTAATATCGGTTTGCTTGTTCAGCGCAGGCTTAAGTTGCGGAAGAGACTGTAAAACCTTATAGACAATTGTTGATGGCAATGTTTGATGAAGGCGGGTGAGGTTAAAAATGAAAGACTTCAGAAATGCCTCAGAGCAATTTTCTAATAGCTGGTGTGCTGGCTCCGAGATTGCGTGCATCATCATCGTTGAACGTAGGCCGCTGGCTCCATCGACTTTTGAACCTAGTTTGACCATCTGAAATTGATTTTTAGTCCAAAAAGAAAGTAGTTCTGGGTTTAGGCCATAACTTGTCGATAAAGAGTCTATATGTCTTTCTTCTGCTTTTAACTTAAGTGCGTTTAATAATTCTGAACCGATCCCTTTTTGCTGGACTGAAGGGTGAACGGCAATACGCATAATACGATAAGTACCTTGCGCCAAAAACTCTGCATTGGCAGAGCTAGCGCATAGCGCCTGAGGGAATAATTGACCGCGTGGTCGACGCCTTCCTGAAATAATATCCTCCGCGAGCGCTTCTGAATGGCTGGAACCTTCTTCAATGACTAAACAAACGCCGCACAAGTCGGCCGGTGTAATGCTGTGAGAGCTTGTTTGGCGCGTAATTAGAATACTAACCTTGGGATGATCAAGAATGAGTCTTATATCTGAGGGTGATGTTTGATAGTGAGCACTTACTAGTAAGGCTGTTATTTGTTCAAATAAAGCTTCATCTTCAAACAGCTCTCTTTGTGAGACCAAAGTTGTTTTAAGGGCGTCGATCGAATATTCGCGGGTTTCGGTTAGTTTTGCATCTAAAAATAAGAAACGGAAAAACCAAGGCTCGAGTAAATCATGCTCTAACCAACGAACGGGTGTGTTGAGGGTTATCGACTTCCATGTTGCATAATGTGTATCGAGAGTTTTTTGAAAACGAATAGCAAAGCCTTGACCATTACCTTCATAACCATGAATCGTAGTTGAGTAAACGACACGAGAAAAACGCCCTAATAACGCAGTCAAGGACGATGTGGGTATGGCAGCTGCCTCGTCTATGAATAGCATGTGGCAATCAATCGTGTTCGCGAGCAAAATGTCGAGAGGGACAAACGCAAAAGCTGCTAAAGCTGTATCGATTTCAAGTTGAGTCGAGACAGTCGATTTGATCAATGTTTTGTAATGACGAAAAGCAGCTTCACAGGTTTTTTTACTGGGTGCCGTAATGACTGTCTTGAATTTCTTTTCCAGGAATATCTCCCCAGCGGCTAAGCCTAATGCGCTAGATTTACCTCGACCTCTATGAGCCTGAATCACCAAGGGCCTGTTTCGATGACCAAAGGCGACTTTTTTAATGGCCGCTATCGCTGCGGTTTGATCAATTGTGGGTAAACGCCTCTTTAGCGCACTCTCTAGCTTATGACTCTGTTGGACATCGCAGTTTGTAAGGCAAACTGCTTTGCCTTCTTCAAACATCACAATATCACCTGAATCTTGAAGGTGATTGACTAAACGCTGAAGAAAGAAAGTATGGCAATCTTTTATGCTGAACCCTTCTGAACACATTCTTGCATAATCATGATCGGCATGTGATTTCAGATAGTCTAAGGGTGGTAATAAGAGTAGAAATAGCCCACCCCCTTTTAATAAACCCGAAGCGATGCCTAAGCCATCAGGGTTCAAGCTTGAAAAACCATCCCAAAGGATATTTTCATATTCTCTGCCAAGGATTAAATGAAGTTTTTCAGCCGCCTGTAAATTCATGAAATCGTATTGTTTGTTCTGGGATACCGCTAGATAGCCAGCGTTAGATACCTTTTTTGCGGTGCTAAAACACCACTCTTCTGATCCAGAAAGTACCACCATTCTGCGCTGGAAACTGTGCTTACAGGATGACTTTAAGTCATGGATGTGTGCAATTATCTGCTGATCGCTGGTCATATAAAAGTCATCTGCTTTAGGCAAGGTTTGATTATAAGAGAAAGTAATTCAAAAGGAATCTATTCGATCAATCAACATAGACATATTTGGGCGACTAAAAATTGATCTGGATAATAAGAAGAAAAGGGCTAAGCTAATGGATTAGTCAAGTTTTTGAGTATTAAATTGTACCAATGAAAAAAGCAGCTGCCTCTCAACGAACCCAATTCATCATGATGTTTTTTGCCTTTGCTTTCGGCATGATTTTATCAAATTTATTAAATACTCAAAGTTTAGAGTCAGAAAGTAATGATGGGCAAGAAATTCTATTTATTTATCGTGGTATTGAAAAAACGCAAGCTGAGATGTTTGAGCATGATCGATACCAAATTAACGAGCTTAATCAGCAGAAGATTAAGCTTATCGAAACTGCCGCACTGAAACAATATTTCTTGGATGAGGCAAAGAAGCAGAGTCTGGATGTCGAAGAGGTCGCCAAAAATATTCTCAAATGGGAGCCTGTTTCAGAGGCAGAGATAAATAGTTTTTTCGAACAGAATAAACATAGAATTAAGAAACAATTTCATGAAGTGAAGAAACATATCAAACAAAACTTAGAACTTCAGCGTGCTAATTCGGCACGTCGTCATTTACTTGATGAATTAATACAGGCAGGAGACTTGGCCATTTTACCACGCCGCTAACTGTCCGGTTTTTATTTTTGTGGATACGAAGACAAAACTTTTTGCTGAATATTGGCAAAAGAATACAGAAAAGGTGCAATTTTGAATGATTAATAATAAACTTATTCCCTGCATAAAAAAGGAATTTTAATGATGGATCGACTCTTAAAGCTTTCTCGCCTCGCCATTCTTGGATCAACCGTCTCTTTCTTAGGCGGTTGTGCGATGTCTTCGATGTTTACGCCTTATCCCGATCAAGCACAGTCTTTTAAACAGGCAATGTATAAAGGCGATATTGGTGTCGATAAAAATGCTATTTTGTTGGAACTTGAAGAAGAGCGCGAGAGTGCTGATCATATGCTTTATATGATGGAACGTGGTCGTATTAACCAAATTGGCGACGCGTTTGCCGATAGCAAAACAGATTTTGAACAAGTTATTGCAGCATTCGAAGAACAAGACCTAGCGTCGACGATCCAAGTAGGCGAAACGGCCTCGCAAGCTGCCTCGCTACTGACAAATGACAATGCTATCGCCTATAAAGGTTCAGCGTATGAGCGGGTATTTACACACCACCATCAAGCGTTTAACTATTTAGGTGAGCGTAACCTTGAGGGTGCCTCCGTTGAGTTTCGTAAAGTCGCGTTAGAGCAGCGTGTCTTGCTTGAAAAATATGAAAAAGAAGTCGCTGAAGCGTATGAAGAGGCAGAAGAAAACAGCATTGATGTCGATACCCTTTCAAATGAATTTTCTGGTTTAGATACCATTGCCGGGAAAGTCAAAAGCTCCTTTCAAAATGCTTACACATTTTATGCCTCGGCAGCATTTTGGGAAGCAACTGGTGAACTAAATTCGGCCTTGGTCGATTATAAAAAAGCCTTCGAAATTAATCCCGACAACGCCTATATCAAGCAAGATATCGCAAGGGTCTCAAAGAAACTCGGTGATCGGCTGGGTGCTGCCGAGACTAACGAAGCAAAACCAGGGCAGGGTTCTGTTGTGATTTTTTTTGAAGATGGTTTTGTTCCCGCTAAAAGTGAAATTAAAATACCCGTACCAACCTTTGATGGCGGCTTTATCTCACTCGCTTTTCCCTATTACGAAACGAATTTTTGGCCCGTTGCCCAAAAACTTAGGGTGATGGGAAGTGACTTTAACGAATATGGGGTCACCAGTGAGCTGGTTGATGTCAGTGCGCTGGCAGTTAAGGACTTAAAAGAACAGATACCCCAATTACTGGTACGCCAGGCATTAAGAGGCTTTGCTAAGTATCAATTACAAAAGCAGTCGGGTGATCATCTGGGTTTAGCTGGTCAGCTTGCTGCCAGCTTTTATAATGTCGCATCAGAAAGTGCGGATCGAAGGAGTTGGTTAACGTTGCCGCATAGTGCTCAAGCCATGCGTTTCAATATCAATTCAGGGGATCAGATACTAAATTTAGCCACGACAACAGCACAAGCAAAGGTTAGTGTGACTGTGCCAGAAAACAGAACCATATTTGTGCGGGTGGTAGGGGTTAATAACCAACTGATTTCACAAGTGTTTAGTTTATAACTTGTACACAATAGGCGACATTAATTAACGTCGCTTATTACGTTTATTTAGAAGGGGTGCTTAAATGAAAAAAATTGATTTTCAACAGATAGTTTTAAAGCCTTTGGCGCTTGCTTGCCTGAGTATGGGGTTGTTAGCGTGTGCTGTAAACGAAACTGCCAGCGTGACTGTAGACGGTTCACAAGCAACCCAAATTATAGAAACAAACAGTGGTGTTCTTTCAGATAACTTAAGAATATCAGATACCAATATAGGTTATGCCGGCAATTTACTAAAAGCACAAGTAACCATTACAAATGACTCGGATGAACACTTGGACTTTCGTTATAAGTTTAAATGGTTAGATAAAGATGGGTTTGAAATTGCAGTAGATGGTCGCCCTTGGACACCCATGTTAATTACGCCTTTTGAATCGAAAAGTGTTCAGGCAGTCGCACCTAATCCGACTGCAAACTCATTTAAAATTTTGATGCAAAACTAAGCTAAGGTTTTGAATTTAGTATTACTTTAAAACTGTACGACCTATAACAATGGAGAAACACATGAAATTACTGAAAATCTTAACTGTCATTGTCGCTAGCTTGGTGCTGGTTGCTTGTTCTAATAAAATTTCTTATGGCGATGCAACATCTGTTGAGACAACCACCATGGGCTTTGGCTCAACAGATTTACAAAGTATTGCTGCAAAATTAGTTGATGATTTAATCGCTTTTCCACCCATTGTCCAGATGACATCAGCACGTCGTCCCGTGGTTTTTGTGGATAAAGTTAAAAACAAAACAACCGAGCACATTGATACCGAATCAATTACAGATACGATTCAAACTAAACTTTTACAGTCTGGTAAATTCCGTTTTGTCGATATGACCGCTGTGAAAGCGGTTCAGGAGCAAATGCAGTTCCAAATGGATAGCGGCATGGTTGATCCTGGTAAAGCAGCCGCATTTGGTAAGCAAACAGGTGCTGAGTTTATGCTTTATGGCAATATGTCGAGCATTGTAAAACGTAATAGCGACGCTAAAGATGTCTACTACAAGTTTACGCTTAAACTTGTAAATCTGGAAAGTGGCATTATGGAGTGGGCTGGTGAGAAAGAAATTCGTAAAAGCGGCGAGAAATCATTTTTCTAGAAGGGCTAGACTTAACCATAGCCTGATAAGCTGAAGCTCTTAGGAGAGATATTTTCTCGACAGGGCTTCAGCTTTTTGCTTGGTGGCTATACGCTTTTTGAAAATATAGATCTTTGTAATATAGATCCTCATAAGCGTTGGTAGTTATTTGGTGGATAACAATTCATGATTAAGGATGAGATAATGAAGAAAACAAAAAAAGTGAAAGCGTGCTTGGCAGTAATGTGGATGGGAGTATCAGGTTTTTCTCTAGCGGATGCTCATATCTTACCAACGGAAAATGCACTTGTCGTGCCTAAATCGGTTGCGGTTTCTACAGTGCAGCCAATGGTTACTAATAACTCAATAGAGGCGCAGAGCACTAATCCGGCAAACATATTTCCCATTGCAGACCAGCTGTCTGCAAATGATTTAGAAATAAAGCGCGATAACTACTTGTCTAAGCGAGGTATGGTACTTGGCCAGAATGTTAAATATAACGACCAAGGAATGCCTGTAAAGCAGTATTATATTGGTTGGAGTCAAGCAAACATTAGCGTATCTTCGACAGATATCGCATTTGCTGATGCACGCGTGGCTGCTTTTGAGTCTGCATTGCTGGCAGCCAAAGGAGAGTTTGTAAAAAGTAAGAGGCGTCAAATTGCGACTGAGTCAATGCAGCGTTTTTTTCAGGATGATCGAGATTTTGACCCTGAAGAAGCCGTAGCCAATGACGGCTATTACAAGAGAATGAAAGAAAAATTATCAACCTTGACTGAATCGAAAATTGATCAATTACTAGAAGATGCTGGGGAAGACCCATCCAAGTTTGGCTTTGCAGATAAAAAGCTACGCGTAGAGGATTCGTTTCAAAAGACTATCAGTGTTAACGCAATGTCTAGCGTGGCAGGCGTTCGGGCATTAGTGTCTTTTGAAGATCTGAAGTCGGTGGGCGTCATCATCGTCTATTCTCAAAAGCTTGAAGAACAAGCCAAACAAATCTCCAGAGGAAAGGGTGTTTCCAAACACCAACGTATTGCTGGTAAACCGACTGTTTTACAGCAGATAGATGCCACCATTGGTAAAAATCAAAACTATATGTTTCAGCATGGCGTGCGTATTTTAAAGGACGAGTTTGGTAATCCTGCACTTGTGGCGTTTGGCCAGTCAGGTGTTCGAGTAACGAATACTGATTCAAAGTTCAAAATTGATATGGCCGTTAAAGCGGCTAAGTCTGCATCGCAGAGTTTTGCATCAGCGCAATTTTCTGAGTTTGTAAATGCCACCGTCGCACTTGAGGACAAAACACAGTTATTGAGCAGTACCCAGATTAATGAAGTGTATAAAGATGGGATCCTGACAGAAGAGCAGAAAACCAATGTAGGGAAGCTCATTAATAACTATGTTAAGCAAAATAGCCGTACGAATATCACCGGCATGACCACAATTAAAACCTGGACTGCTAATCACCCTGATACGGGCCATCTGATAGTGGGTGAAGTATTGATGTGGAGCCCGTTTACTCGAGATGCAGCATCTCAGAAGTTTAATCGGGCACCAGAAAGACCAAATAAAGCGAAAGTGGGTGTGCCTCAAAATAATATGCATCAAAGTACTGATTTTGAATCAGATGCGAGTTTTTAAGATGAAAAAAATACTGTGTTATGTGTTAGTGGGAATGTTCTTTTCTATTACGGTGTCAGCTAAAACGCTTATGGAGTCACGTCAGACTTCCGGTTTTGGTTCGGATTATCAGCAAGCGCTTGCCGCAGCTTTACTTGAAGCTGTCAGGCAAGTGCGTGGGCTGGAAATTGGCACTGAAAAGCAACTGCAGACGGAGTTTACGCAAATTGCAAAGGGCTCTGTTGAAACAACGACAGCAAAGGCGGGTGTTAAAGAAAATATTTATACACGCTCGAAAGGCTGGATAGACTCTTATGAGGTGATAGAGGTTGTAAAGCCTCAGTCAGGTCAGAACTCATGGCAGGTAACTATTTTGGCAAATATTCCAAAATATCAGTCAGATGTTAAAAACGATACACGAAAAAGTATTGCTATAATGCCGTTTCGTTTTGCTACCGCCACATTTTCTGTTAACGATCAGGGTACGGCTATTAATGCTTATCAACTATCCATTCGATTAAAAGATAGTATACAGTCGGGCTTTACCCAATCTCGAAAATTTGCAGTTTTAAACCGTGATTATGGTAAAGAGTTTGCCTCCGAAACGAGCTTATTATCGTCTGAAAATGTACCGGCAAGTGAAGCTGGCCGGCTTGGTCAAGTATTAGGTGCCGACTTTATGGTGGTGGGTAATATCTTTGACTTGTCGACTAAGGTTGAGACAAAAACGTTTTATGGCATGACAGAGACTAAAAAGATTGATCGAATAGATCTTTCTTATCAGGTCATAGAGGTGGCTACGCAGAAAATAATGTGGGCCGATACTGTTGCAGAAGAATTTCCGCGTAAAAAAGACCAAAAGAATACGGTAACCTTAGATGCTGTTGCTAATAGTGTGGTATCAGGCGTTATGGATGTCATTTATCCGGTGAAAGTAATGGATATGATCAGCAACACAGAAATTTACCTCAATCAAGGCGGTGACAGGGTTAATGTTGGGGACCGATTTGAGTTGTTTACTAAAGGCCGCAAGATCATAGACCCAGACACCGGAATGCCTATCCAGGTCGATGGTAGCAAATTGGGTGAGTTGAATGTGCTAACAGTATTGCCCAAATATGCTATTGCAGAGCTGGTTAGTGGTGAATATAAAAGCGTGCAAAAAGGCGCCATTGTTCGCCTGATAAAGCAAGAGGGAGAGGCTAACAACAATCATTCCAATAAAAAAGTAAGGGCAACAGCAGGGTCTTCAGAGGCACCCGTTCAATGGTAATTTGAATTCGATAGGTGAAAAATTAGCTCAATATTGTCGTCAAAGGTGTCCTTGTCTGGTTATCTTTCGAACGACAGACTATACTACGCCTCGTTTTCATAACGGGGCATTTTTATAGCAGTAGCGTATGTCAAATTCCGATTTCCATAAGCAAAAATTCGCGCAAGCCAGTATCGAGAGTATGTATCGTGTTTTCACGGTGCCTGAAGCGCCTGATTCGACCTTGAGTCGTATTGATCAGGATGTTTCTAATAATCTCGCAGGCTTTATGCAAGAGCATATTGTTGCGGTAGAACATGACCTTCAAGAGATGGAAAAGGATTTTTCAGAATCACGTATACCCGAAAAGCCTATTTTTGTATCGGAACATACGCGCTTCTTACTCGATAAATTAGTTGCACAGTCTGTTCACACATCGTCACCCAGTTTTGTCGGTCATATGACATCGGCTTTACCTTATTTCATGCTGCCCTTATCCAAGATCATGATTGCTTTGAATCAGAATCTGGTTAAAACAGAGACCTCGAAAGCATTTACGCCTTTGGAGCGCCAAGTGTTGGGCATGTTGCATCGGCTCGTATATGGGCAGGATACCGAGTTTTATAAAGACTGGATGCATGATGCTGAATACGCTTTAGGCTCGATGTGTTCAGGCGGAACCATTGCAAACATAACGGCACTGTGGGCCGCTAAAAATCTTGCATTGCCGCCAGAAGGTAACTTTAAAGGTGTTGCACATGAAGGTTTATTTAGAGCTTTAAAATATTATGGCTACGAAGGTGCTGCGATCGTTATTTCAAAACGAGGCCATTACTCTTTCAGGAAAGCCGCAGATTTATTAGGTATTGGGCGTGATTATCTTATTTCTGTTGAGACCGATGCCGATAATCGTATCGACTTAGATGCGCTCAGAGAAACATGCTGCCGCTTGAAAAAAGAAAATATATGCATTCTCAGCGTGATCGGCATTGCGGGTACCACTGAAACGGGCAATATTGACCCACTTGAAGAAATGGCCGAAATTGCCAGAGAATTTAAAGCGCATTTTCATATTGATGCTGCATGGGGTGGTCCGACTCTATTTTCACATCGTTATAAAAGCTTATTGAAAGGTATAGAAAAGGCTGACTCAGTGACGCTCGATGCCCACAAACAGCTCTATGTTCCCATGGGAAGTGGCTTAGTGCTTTTCAAAGACCCTAAAAAACTCAAATCAATTGCCCATCATGCGCAATATGTTGTGCGTAAAGGCTCAAAAGATTTAGGTAGCACGACATTAGAAGGCTCAAGACCTGGCATGGCCATGTTGATTCATTCCGGGCTGAAAATCATTGCTAAAGAAGGCTACGAAATTCTTATTGATCAGGGTATTGATAAAGCTAAAGCATTTGCTGAAATGATTGATGCAGATGAGAATTTTGAAGTTATTAGTTATCCAGAATTGAATATCATTACCTATCGATATTGCCCAGACTTTGCCAGGAAAGCCTTGGCCGAAGCTGATGAAATTCAAATGGATAAAATTAATGCTGTACTTGATCGAATCACCAAGTTTATTCAAAAGACGCAGCGTGAGAAAGGTTTATCATTTGTATCTAGAACTAGATTAGAGCCCATTAAATATTACTTGCGGCCTTGTGTCGTCTTTAGAGTCGTCTTGGCGAATCCACTGACTACTTTAGATATATTGAAAGATATTCTTATCGAGCAGAAGCATATTGCGACGAAGTCTGAAGATATCCAAAATGCATTTAAACTTCTGAAGACACTTTGTTCAAAAGACAATATTTAATAGAGACCTTGCAAGTATAAAGGTCTCTATATTGTATTTTAAGTGAGTCGTACTAGTACAACGCTGATTCATCATCTAAAACTTCGTGGATAATATCTAAAAATATTTTGTCTGCATCACTTAACTCTTCTGGAATTCTCACGATTGTTGATGAACTTATTTTCTCCGCTATTTTTTGAGTAGCATCGGGTTCGTTTTTCAATTCGCGTGCGATTTCCATGCAAGTAGTCGCCACTCCTGGTTCACTTAGTACTTTGCGAATAAATACTCGCAGCTCACTAATGATTTTGGCTTGTCTACTTTCTTCGGCACTACTCATATAGGTCTCCTTAAAATATAAATATGAGAACACCCATGAGTATAAGGCTAACCAACATTTTGCGCATGTATTTGTTTGAAATTCTTTGTGTCTTAGATTAGGTCTTCTCTTGGATATTACTTAGCTTTACTGGCTGCACGGCGGCGGATAAGCGCTTCTTGGCAAACTGATGCGACCAGTTGGCCCTGTTGATTAAAAATATTTCCACGATTAAAACCACGTCCACCGGATGCGCTTGGACTATCCATATCATAGAGCAACCATTCATCTATACGAAAAGGCCGATGAAACCAAATGGCATGATCCAGACTGGTTACTTGCATGTCTTTTTGCGCGAAGCTTACGCCATGAGGAAGCATACTGGTGCCTAGTAAGCCAAAGTCTGAAGCATAGGTCAGAATGCAATGATGTAAGGCTAAATCATCGGGTAGCTCTGCAACAGTCCGAAACCAATTCTGTTTATAGGGTGATCGTATATCGGGGTTGGAATAATTAATCGGCTTAACAGGGCGAATTTCGATAGGTCTGTCTCGAGTAAATTGCTCTCGTATACTTTCAGGAATGAGGTGTTTGAAGCGTCTGCGCATTTCCAATTCAGATAAAAGTACATCGGGTTCAGCGGTGTCAGGCATATCAAATTGATGTTCAAGGCCATTTTCTGTCTTTTGAAAAGACACATTCAAGGTAAAAATTTCTTTATTGTATTGCCGTGCGATAATTCTACGCGCAGAAAAGCTGCTGCCATCACGTATTATTTGCGCTTCATATTGTATGGGAAGTGTCGGGTCACCCGCACGAAGAAAATAGCCATGCATGGAATGTGCTTGAAGGTTCTCAACTGTTTGGTAAGCGGCCATCATGGCTTGGCCACAAACTTGGCCACCAAAAACATTGCGAAACCCCAAGTCTTCACTACAGCCTTCAAAATGAAACTCATCGAGTTTTTTTAGCTTCAGTACATCGATTAATTGATTCAGGACATTATTCATATTTCACTCACAACAAAATTGACTAGAAGGGCTTCTCGCGCACTCATTTCCCAACCATCCTTATTATTTTTTGTTGTTTGGTTTTTATCTTCGGGTCGCTTTACTGCAGAAGAATTTTTTTTATCTTTTAGTTGTTTTGCTGCGCGTGATTTGCTTGTTACACGCGACATAGTTTCTCTCAAGTAATTATGAATTGGCTCTGTAATACTAAGATAATATGACAAAACAAGGGCATAGACGATACCTTTGTTTTGTCATTTAATCAAAGTGTAAGAAAAGTAGGTCTTTATTGATTCATTTCCTGAATCAGTGCAGCTTTTTGGCTTAAAGCATCCCCGGTTAAGACAAAGCCGCAGGTTTTGTCTGATTCGTTGATGAATTTTCCAATCAGGCCATTCGCTGTTTTTTCAAAAGACCAGGCACCTGTTACATCCTTTGGTGGAACTGTTACTACAGGGCAAGCAGGTGTTTTGGTGGCAATAGGCATGATACCAAAATTAACGGCGGTCTTTTCATCGGATAGCGTTTTGGCGAGCGCTCGGGCACTGGCCATCAGAGGTAAGACATACAGCCGAACCTCTCCATGGGTTTCTGCGCAATCTCCCAACGCAAAGATATTTTTAGCCGATGTTTCAAGGAATTGATCGGTGATGATGCCTTGTCTACATGCTATTCCAGCCTGCTCTGCCAACTGAGTATTTGCTGTTAAACCAATCGCTGAGATGACTAAATCACAGGGTAGTTTCTGCCCGGTATTGAGTGTGGCACACATTGAGCCATCATCGAGTGTGTCGAGATGTTGCACGTAATGCTCAAGTAGCATGTCGGCACCCGCACTCCTTAGTCCATTTGCCAGAACCGCGCCTGCTTCAGAAGGAATCAGGCCATTCATCGCTGTTTTTGCCGGATCTACCAGCGTTACCTTATAACCACCGATAAGCAGGTCATTGGCATATTCACAACCAATCAGGCCGGCCCCCATAATTAAGACATGCTGTTTGGGTGTTAAGGATGTGCGAAAGTGGCGGTAATCCATTAAGTCATTGATAGACATAACCTGAGATAACTGACTTCCAGGAAAATTAAGTTTATTAACCTTGGCCCCCAGTGCTAATACCAGTTTGCTATAAGTAATAACTTCATCACCGATATGAATAGATGAACTTGCGGGTTCAATTTTGGTCACAGTAGTGAAATTTCGAATAGAGGCCTTGAGCTGTGCTGCCATTTTTCCTGGGTCAGCCATAGAAAGCTCATCAGCCGATTTATTTTTGGTAAAACCGGTAGATAGCATGGGCTTAGAATAGGAGTGTGCATCATCTTGAGAAATAATCAGTACGGGTGTCCGAGTATCTAACTTACGAAATTCTCTGACCAATGAATAGGCAGCTAACCCGCTGCCTATCACAACGATGCTTTGGTTATCATGCATTAGATTTCAACCATTTCAAAGTCTTCTTTACCAACGGCACAATCGGGGCAAAGCCAATCCTCAGGGACATCCTGCCATGCAGTGCCAGGTGCAATATCATCATCCGGCCAACCTTCTGCTTCGTCATAAATTAATCCGCATACTACACACTGCCATTTTTTCATTTTCAGTTCCTGTTTTTTGTAAAGTTTAAAGCGAGTTTAAAAAGTTTTCGGTAATTTACCGAAAGCACTTCATGAGTACAAATATTTTGATGTTTCAACGTCGCTGCTTGCAAAAAGAAAATGTTGTTTACAAAAAAAGAGTAACTATTAGCCTAAAAGATCTGGCATCGATATAATCTTCACACCCCAAAAGCTGGAAGTGCACTATGACGATAGAAAGTCCAAGAAAGATTGCTGATAGCATGCAGAAAATATTCGATCAGGCAGACTGTCTTTATACACACGCCCAAGTTGTTGCAGCGATTGAGGTGTTGGCTAACAAAATCAATGTCGCATTTAAAGCTAAAAACCCAATTATTTTAATTGTGATGAATGGTGGACTGGTTTTTGGTGGACAGCTCTTATCTCACTTAGACTTCCCCCTGGAAGTAGATTATCTGCATGCCTCACGTTATGGCGATAACATTCAAGGTGAGTCGTTGAATTGGCGTGTACAGCCTTTGACTCAACTTCAAGGTCGTTCGGTACTCATTGTTGATGATATTCTAGATGAAGGGAAAACCCTTCTGGACATTATTCAGTACTGCAAAGATCAAGGTGTAAGCGAGGTGATGTCCGCTGTATTGACTGAAAAAACTCATGCTAGAAAGGTCCCTCAAGGTTTGAAAGCAGATTTTTGTGGTTTACGCTTGGAAGATCGTTTCGTGTTTGGGTTTGGTATGGATTATCGGGGTTATTGGCGAAATGCACCCGGCATTTATGCTGTAAAAGGTTTATAAATGCCACAAAGTCTCAACAAAGAAAATGATATTATTTGGCGACGTTATCGGCGTGTTCCCGTGGCCAAACTGCCTTATCATCGGCGTCACTGGGTACTTGATCGAGGTTCTTTAACGAAACGACTTATCCAGGCATCCCAAGGGCATTTTAATGTTGAAATTAGTCGTCAGACCTGGGCACTACCCAGTCTCGATGAAAGGCGCTTGCTAGCATTACCTGTAGGCCAACGGGCCCTGATTAGAGAAGTATCTTTGCTTTGTTACGGAGACGTCTGGGTAAAAGCCAGAAGTATTATCCCTAAAGGAACATTAACGGGGGCGGAAAAACAACTGGCGCATTTAGGGACACGCCCCTTGGGCGCATTCTTGTTTAAGTCAAAAACGATGACGCGAGGGCCGCTGCAAATCGCATCATTTAGACATAAAATGCAGCAAAATGCATCGGCACGTCGATCCATTTTTTTTCTGCATGGTAAGCCTATACTTGTGAGTGAGTTTTTTATGCCCCCTGTATTTTTATCTGCTTGCCCATTAAATACAGCAAAATAGTTTGAAATAGAGTCAGGATTTAGTCATGAACAAAGATACGCTAATCGCTTATTTGCATTTAATGCGGCTGCATAAACCGATAGGCATTTATCTGGTTTTGTGGCCAACCTTATGGGCGCTTTGGTTAGCCGCAGAAGGTATCCCTTCTTTAAATGTACTTACTGTCTTTATCTTAGGCGTTATTTTAATGCGTTCCGCAGGCTGCGTGATTAATGATTTTGCCGACAGAAAAATTGATGGTGAGGTCAAAAGAACAAAAGATAGACCTTTAGTCACAGGCTTAGTGTCGCCAAAACAGGCATTAATGTGTTTTGTTTTATTATGCACAGTCGCCTTTTTATTAGTTCTGTCTATGAATACGCTGACCATTTATTTATCTGTGGGTGGCGTTATCCTGGCGTTTATCTACCCATTTATGAAACGCTATACACATTTACCCCAAGTATTTTTAGGTGCTGCTTTTGCTTGGGCGGTGCCAATGGCCTATGCCGCACAAACGAATAGCCTGCCCAGTATTGTTTGGCTCATTTATATGGCAAGCCTTATTTGGACAGTTGCTTATGACACCATGTATGCCATGGTTGATCGGGATGATGATATAAAAATTGGGGTAAAGTCGACGGCCATTTTATTTGGAAGTTTGGATAGAGTGATTATCGCCTTCCTGCAGGTTTTAGTCATTCTGACGTTATGCGTTATTGGTCAACAGGCAACACTGGGCGAGTTTTATTATTTAGGCGTTTCTGTTGCTTCGGTATTTTTTGTTTATCAACAGCATTTGATTCGTCACCGCGACAGAGAGGCTTGTTTTCAGGCTTTTCTAAATAATAACTGGGTTGGCTTGGTGCTTTTTTGTGGGATATTTCTAGAATATGCCGTGCCTTAAGCCTAATTTTGGTCTGTTTGGGTAGATTTTTTAGTTGTCATAAAACTGTAACAGCAGACAGGTTTAATACAGACTGACTTTTGGAGTAGATATGATGCCAGAAAAAACTGTATTAATTGTCGATGATGAAGCTGCTATTCGAGAAATGATCACCGTTGCCTTAGAGATGGCTGATTACCATTGTGTCGAAGCATCCAATGCTCAAGATGCTTTCATTGCCATTGTAGATAAGCGCCCTGATATGATCCTGTTAGACTGGATGTTACCAGGAACCAGCGGAATAGAGTTGGCGCGTCGCCTTAAACGTAATGAAACGACGGCCGATATCCCCATTATTATGCTCACAGCGAAAACTGAAGAAGATAATAAAGTTCAGGGTTTGGAAGTGGGCGCAGACGACTACATCACCAAACCATTTTCACCAAGGGAGTTAGTCGCTCGTTTAAAAGCGGTATTACGCAGAGCGACGCCACAAGGTATTGAAAGTGAAATTGAGGTTGAGGGTCTCCTCTTGGATCCTGTTTGCCATCGAGTGATGTCCCATAAAGAAGCTTTAACAATGGGGCCTTCTGAATATAGATTACTACAGTTTTTTATGACGCATCAAAATAGGGTGTACACCCGCTCTCAGTTGTTAGACCAGGTTTGGGGTGGCAATGTGTATGTCGAAGACCGAACGGTTGATGTGCATATTCGTCGTTTGAGGAAGGCCTTGGGAGAGAAACATGAACACTTGATTCAAACTGTTCGTGGAACAGGCTATCGTTTTTCCGCGCAGGCATTTGCTTAAATGTGCTAATTTTGCTGCACGTCATAAAGTAACTAGACTCTGTTTTGAGGCATGTCCTAAAGTGTTAATTTAGTACGACTGAGTAAGAACTGAAAAAATAAGAACTGAAAATAAAATAGATAAAGGATATATACATGCACAAGCGCAGTATTGGGCATATACGATCTCTTTTTTGGGCTTTGTTTAGTCTTGTGATGATTGGCTTGTTATTCGATGAACTCGCTTGGGTCTTAGCAATTGGCGTATTTGTATATCTTGTCTGGACAATTATTCAGTCGGTTCGTCTTCACCGTTGGTTATATAGCCATCATGATGAACAAGGTATCCCGCAAAGTTATGGCTTATGGGGCGACTTGTTTGAAGGTATTTATCAACTTCAGTATCAAAACAGACAAACGCAAACGCATTTAAAGTCACTGGTTAAACGCGTGCAGATGTCGACAAATGCCTTGAAAGATGCCGTCATCATGACCAATTCTGAAGGCGCGATGGACTGGTGGAATTTTGCCGCTGGCGATTTGTTGGGTTTTCGCCTAGATACTGATCGTGGTCAACTCATATCGAATTTAATTCGTAACCCTGCGTTTAAGCGCTATTTTGATGGTAAAGATTACAGCGACCCACTCGAAATTCATTCACCGATCAATAACAATATAAAACTACGTATTCATATCACCCTTTTTGGACAGGAGGATAGGCTAGTATTCGCTCAAGACATTACGAGAGTGAGTCGATTAGAGCAAATGCGAAAAGATTTTGTGAGTAATGTATCACACGACTTAAGAACACCGCTGACCGTCATTAAAGGCTATCTTGAAACGCTGCAAGATTCCTCAGATGTGCCTCAAAAATGGCAGCGGCCTCTTAAAAGCATGTCCTCTCAAACCAATAGAATGGAAATACTCATCCAGGATTTACTCTTGCTCGCCAAATTTGAAACAGCAGATCTTACCAATAGTCGTGGCGTGATTGATATAGAAAGCCTTCTAAGGTTAATTTGTCATGATGCACAAACCCTGAGCGGAGATAGAAAACACATTATTCGTTTGTCATTTAATGACACGCCTCTTGACTTAAGCAAGCAAGAAGCGGGTTCAAAGCAGAATAAACGACTTTATATCTTAGGTGATGAACGGCAACTTTATAGTGCCTTCTCTAATCTAGTCTTTAATGCGGTTAAATATACACCAAACCAAGGTAGCATAAAGCTGGTTTGGTGGCAGGACCAAAGTGGCTTTCACTTTTCGGTGAAAGATACCGGCCTTGGTTTCGATCCGATTCATATCCCACATTTAACAGAGCGTTTCTATCGAACCGATCCAAGTAGAGATATAGAAACGGGAGGCTCTGGTTTGGGCCTTGCGATTGTTAAACATGTTTTAATTAATCATAAAGCAAATTTGGAAATACACAGTAAAGAAGGTGAGGGAAGCGAGTTTACCTGTCACTTCCCATTAAATATTCAGACAAGTACTGAAGATCAACTGGCTAGTTAAGTATTTAATTTTCGTTGGGCTTCAATATCTAAGTTTATATTTACATTATCAAAGCTCCTGGGTTCGTTTACCCAGAATGCAACCGCACCACATACCGCCGCCGGTAGCGCGAGAAAATTCAGGATGGGTAGCAATGTTAGCCCAAATGCCAGCATGCCGAAGCCGAGCGAGGTAAATCGATATGAAGATAAATACCTGCGCATATCTTTAAAGCTCATCTGATGATTATCAGCAGGGTAATCGATATACTGAATCGCCATCATCCAGGCAGAAAAAATAAACCAGACAAAGGCTACGATCAGGTTAATGCCGGGGATGAGGCCTAATATCAATAAGCCTATAACACGTGGTAAGTAATAAAGTATTTTTTGTAACTCTCGCAACACCGTTCTGGGGATCATGGCGATTAATACTTTCCATGAAAACGGTTCACTCATATCTTTACCACGTAAATAATTTTCAGTGCGTTCTGCTAAATAACCATAAAAGGGTGCGCCAATGAGGTTGGCAGCGGCAACAAAACCGTAAAACAGCGTCATGACAATCACAACAAAATAAGCGCTCCAAAATAGCCACTCTAAAAATGCCAGCCATTCAGGTAACCATGATAGCAATGATATCATCCAACCATCGATGAGGCTGTATGCCCACATAATCATCAATGTAAAAAGTACAATATTAACCAGAAGGGGAACCAGTAAAAATAATCGAAAGCCTGGTTGAAGTATGATGTGAAAACCTTGAGTCATATACCCAAGCCCTTTAAAAAAGTTTCCATTCATAGTTAATGCCTTATATTGAATTATAAGTTTATAATGCTCGGCTAAAATAAAAGAGATGAGCTCATTTTGAAAGTTTTTTCACTTCAACAGCATATTCAAGCATGGGCTTGGCTGTTTAAAGTTATGTTTTATGCATCATTACTTGTCGGATGTTATATGGCATTTACCCCAGTCGAGGGCGGCATACAAGCAAAGTTTAATGATAAGTTATTACATGCCTCAGGCTTTTTTATTATGGCCTTCACATCGCAGCTTGCCCACCCTAAAACACGCTTTATGATTCTGTTTATTGGTTTAAGCTGTTTCGGCTTAACGATTGAATTAGTTCAAGCCTATTTGCCTTATAGAAGTTTTTCGATGTGGGACTTAGCGGCTGATATCTTAGGGCTAGGTCTATATTTCATATTTTTTGGACATTTTTTGAAAGATAAACCCTCACCTTATTAAATTTCTCACACGCGTACAGGCTTGGCCAAGTTCTGGGTTACAGGCGATCGACCTTAGTCGATAGCCGCATCTATGTATAAGGTTTTATATTGACCGACCAATGGAGGTACTTTAAGATCTGCCGGAAAAGCAGGTGTTGGGTTGTAACAACTTTTTTTGTGCTTTCTAAGCATATAAAGGCTTAACGCTTCGATAATAATAACGATCAACAGTTTTATGATCATTAAAAATTTCTATAACAACGGGGAAACCACCATGGAAAGTTTAAATCTAGATACCGACCAAGCATCTAAATATATTGAAATCATCTTTGAAGCTTTAATTAATTATGGACCCAAAGTTCTGCTTGCACTGTTTACGTTAATTATTGGTTTATGGATCATCAAAAAGCTAGTCAATAAAACAAGTGTGCACTTTAGCGCCAAGGCAGACCCAAGCCTAGCTTCTTTTATGAGCAGTTTAGTGTCCGTGTTATTAAAGCTAATGCTGTTTATTGCGGTTGCGTCAATGGTTGGTATTCAAACAACCTCGTTTATAGCGGTACTGGGTGCGGCTGGTTTAGCTGTGGGTTTGGCGCTGCAAGGCAGTTTGGCAAACTTTGCGGGTGGCGTGCTGATTCTTCTTTTCAAACCATTCAAAGTCGGTGACGTGATTGAAGCGCAAGGCCATGTTGGTGTTGTTAAGCATATTCAAATATTCAACACGGTGTTAACAACGGCTGATAATCGTATTGTTATTATCCCGAATGGCCCACTATCAAATAGCAGCTTGGTTAATATTAATGAGATGCCGACACGTCGTATCGATTTTTCTTTCGGTATTGGTTATGGCGATGATATTGATAAAACAAAAGCAGCGTTAGAGAAATTAGTTGCAGCTGATACACGTATCTTAAAAGACCCCGCACACTTAATCGCCGTTGAGGCCTTAGCAGATAGCTCTGTCAATTTCAAAGTGCGAGTGTGGGTGAATACGCCTGATTACTGGGCTGTTTATTTCGCTATGTTTGAAGCGGTTAAGAAAGAATTTGATGCACAAGGCATTAGTATTCCGTTTCCTCAGCAAGATGTCCATATGCATACCGTGCAATAAGCCTGGAGTTAGATTTTTGTACGAAAATTACAAGCGGCTTCGGTCGCTTTTTTATGGCTTCGACTTTCTATTGAAGGTTGAGGTTAGTGAAGATAAAGCCTATTGAAAGTAACTAGGTATAGATATTTGCAAACAAATGTAATACACGCACTCTAAAAGTGGCGAAATCCTGAACAATGAACGACTCTATAAGTACAAAGACATTTGAAACATGTTTTAGGTCTTGTAGAAATATGTAGCAACCGTAAATTGAAATTGCGTGAAGATGCAAATCGGCATGACGCGCAGGAACATTTACATAGATTGTTCTGACACTATATTCGCTAACTAGCGACAAACTCTGGGCATAGACGTGCTGATAAGATGATGAAAGGGTGTGTCGAACAATACCATGCAAGTTGTGAGGGTTTGATCATGCCAGTAGAAAAATTAAAAGAATTTCTTGATTCACATCAGGTTAAATATATTTCTGTCGAACATTCCATTGCCTATACGGCAAAAGAAATAGCCGAACGCATTAATGTGAAAGGCGACCAAATGGCCAAAACGGTAATGGTAAATTTAGATGGCTGTATGTCGATGATTGTATTGCCCGCTTCATGCCGTATTCGCTGGGATCGATTTATGCATGCGATGGGCACAGAATTAGTGTCGCTTGCGAGTGAAGAAGAATTTCAAGACAGATTTCCATCATGCGAAGTGGGCGCCATGCCGCCATTTGGCAACCTCTACGATGTCCCTATTTATATGTATGAAGGCTTTGATTATGACTCGGACATCGCTTTCAGAGCCGGAAACCATCATGAAGTTATTAAAATGAAGCTTAGTGATTATATGGATCTTGCACACCCTATGACCCTCAATGAGGGCTTTGCAAAAATTGGGGTTAAAAAGCCTAGTTGGCTAATTCGTAAGAAAGTATCTTAAGTTTCAATTCAAGTATTCTAATCTCTGGGCCGTGACTGCTGTCCTGAGATTATTCAATTCACCGAACATAAATAATAAAATCTTCGTAGCCTCTGCGTATTTTAAAGGCCTTTGCATGGCGTTGACTCAAATACTGTTTTAATTCCTCAATACTGCGAACGCGCGTTCGATTTACAGCAAAGATAATATCGCCCTCTCCGAAACCCAGTTGTGCAGCACTGGAATTTTTCTTCAATGCTTTAAGCTTAATACCGATAGATTCTTCTTGATCACTGGGGATTAGATCAATTAACTGCGCGCCAGATAAATAAGGAGAAAGCAACTCGCCGTTGGCTTCTGGAACCGGAATAGGGCTGATCAATATCTCGGTATCATACTCTTTACCCAGACGAATATAGCGGATGGGTAAATGTTCGCCAATTGCAGAAAGACCAATTCTGTTTTGAATATCTATGGCATTCGTAATGCGGCGAGTACCGGCTGTAATAATAATATCGCCCGCTTTTAAACCTGCTTTTTCTGCTGAGCTATTCGGTAAAATACTGGCAACTAAGGCGCCTTGATATGTGGCTTTTTGGTTTGAAAGTGAGAATGCTTCTGCTAACTCCGAGCTTAAGTCCTGAAAACGTGCACCAATGCCACCTCGACTGACTTTCCCATAATTAATAAGCTGTTTCATGATGGATTGAGTCACGGCAGTGGGGATGGCAAAACCAATGCCCACATTACCTCCCGCGGGGGCAATAATGGCTGAGTTGATGCCCACTAAGCGACCATTTAAATCGATTAAGGCTCCTCCCGAGTTACCAGGATTAATGGACGCATCGGTTTGGATAAAATCCTCATAACCCTGAATACCTAAGCCATTTCTGCCCAAGGCACTGACAATACCACTGGTCACCGTTTGACCCAGACCAAAAGGATTGCCTATGGCCAGAACAAAGTCACCGACTTTTAAAGAGTCTGAATCAGCGATGTCAAGGGCAGAAAGTTTATCTGCCGGTATCTGTAAAAGTGCAATATCGACTTTTTCATCGGAGCCAATGAGTGTTGCACTCAAACTGCGCCCATCTTGTAGTTTGACTTCAATATCATTTGAGCCTGCAATAACATGATGATTGCTTAATACATAACCTTTTTGAGCATCAACAATAACACCAGATCCCGCGCTTTGAAGGCGTCGGGTTTCTTCAACATCATCTGGAAATGAAAAGAAATTCCTGAAGAAGGGTGACTGCAATAATGGATTAAAGCGTTTTTGAACGGTATAAGTTGCGATATTCACAACTGCGGGCGCGGTTTTTTCGATGATAGGTGCTAATGACGGTTGAAGTTGGCCTTCAATGCTGCGAGTAGGAAAACCGCTAGCGAAACAGACTGAAGTAAACGCCAAGCTAGTCATTAACAAAACCAAGCCTATAAATTGCAGGCGTAATGAGCGATGATTGTGCATGTTTATCCTCATGTGAAAAGTTAATGCGATGAGCTGTGATTTCAGCAAACATCTAGCATAATATGTCTGTATTTTATAATAAAGAGTAACGCTAATGAGTAGTGAATTTGATGTGGTAATTGTTGGAGCCGGCATGGTCGGTGCGACAATCGCTTGTGGTTTGGCACGGTCAAATTTAAAGGTGGCCGTCATTGATCCTCAAAAATCCAAACCTTATGTCGACAATGAGGTGCCTCATATTCGAGTGTCTGCCATTAGTTTTGCTAGCGAACAAGTACTCAAACATGTTGGTGCCTGGCAGCATATTACTTCTAAACGAACCTGCCCTTATCGACGTTTGGCTGTCAATGAAATGCCGGCTAAAGAAGGCTTGGCTGCAAAATTACCGGATATTTCAAGCTGGGCGAGAACTGAATTTAATGCCGATGTTATTGGCCAAACACACCTCGGCCATATTATTGAAAATGATATTGTCCACTTAGCCTTACATGAGCAAATGGATAAGATGGGAAGTTTAAGCATTTTTTGCCCGGATGACGTTGTGTCTATGGAGCTTCAAAGTACCATGAAAAGAATTGTCTTATCAAAACAAGGTGAAATACGTGCTCGATTAGTGATTGGTGCTGAAGGTGCACAATCTCAAGTGCGTACTCAAGCAGGTATTGGCCAAACCCGTGAACAATACGAACAGCAGGCATTTGTGTGTACGGTTCGTTATCAAGGTGTTCAAGAAGACATTACCTGGCAATCATTCACCCCGCATGGGCCAATTGCCTTTTTACCGCTCAGTGACGTAGGTGAAAACCATTACGCATCTCTGGTATGGTACGACTCACCTGAAAGTATTTCCAGCATGAAAGCCCTCAGTGATGGACAATTGTTAGCGTATTTTCAGCAAGAATACCCAGATACCTTACCGCTATTATTGAGCATTGAAGAACGTGCCAGTTTTCCTCTATTTCGTTCTCATGCGCTGGCCTATATCAAACAAGGTATTGCGCTTGCTGGTGATGCTGCACACACTATTAATCCGCTTGCTGGTCAGGGCGTGAATCTGGGCTTACTCGATGCAGCAGCGCTGATTGAAGTGCTTATTCAAGCGAATATGAATAATGAAGATATTGCATCGGAAACAGTCCTTAAGCGCTACCAAAAGGCTCGTCGTACTGAAAACCAAGTCATGATGAGTACGATGGATGCCTTTTATTATGGTTTTAGCAATGACCTGCTACCACTTCGTATTCTGAGAAATATTGGTTTAGGCTTGGCGAATACTACCGGCTTCGTCAAAAACAACGTCATGAAATATGCTATTGGAGCATCTGGTGATTTACCCAAACTCGCTAAAGCATAATGGCCGCTACACCATTGATTTGATTTTCAAAAAACAGAAAAGGGATGAACTATGTCAGATACTATTTTTACAAAAATAATTAATCGAGAAATTCCGGCCGATATCATTTATGAAGATGAACTCAGCTTGGCTTTTAACGACATCCAGGCACAAGCACCGGTTCATTGTTTGATCATTCCTAAAAAGCCGATTGCCACGATTAACGATATGACGGAGGAAGACAAACCCTTGTTAGGGCATTTATTCTGGGTAGCGAAAAAGCTAGCCGCAGAGCAAGGTTTTGCTGAAGATGGTTATCGAGTGGTGATGAACTGTAATGAATATGGCGGCCAGTCTGTTTACCATATCCATTTGCATTTACTGGCTGGCAAGCCACTTGGTTGGCCACCATATACTGAGACGCTAAAGGTTTAACCGTAGGCCAGCTTTTCGGCTGGTCAACAGATTTCCCGACTAGATTTGTGTTGTCTTAAATTTGCTGGATTCAATAATCTCGCAAAAAGCTCGCATTAGCTCTGGGTCGTGTTTGCTTCCAGTTTCTTTATGAAGTATGTCCATGATTTCGAGGTGTGCGCGCGCGCGGTGATATGACCTTGTTACGGCCATCGCATCGTAGCTATCAGCGATAGAGATGATCCGAGAGCAAATCGGAATATTTTCTCCTGAAAGTTTGTCTGGATAGCCCATGCCGTTGTAATGCTCGTGGTGATGCCGGATCAACAGAGCCGCTTGTTGCGAGCCTTCTAGCCCTGTTGAGCCCATTATTTTCTCGCCGATTTCGGAGTGCTGTTTCATTGTTTCCCACTCGGCTTTATCTAATTGGGACGGTTTCAACAATATTTGATCGGGTATACCGATCTTCCCTATGTCGTGGAATGACGCGGCTATAACTAGGGCATTTATCTCATTATTTGACAGACCATAATGTGCTCCAATTTCCTTGGAAAGACCGTGTACGCGTTCAGAATGACATCCTGTTGGGAAATCACGGTAACCCAGTGCAAGCAACAAGGCTTTAGTGTGCTTCTGTAGAATATTGAAAATCTTGTCGTCTAGTTCCATGTGGTTTCCTTTGGGCAATATAATGGCCGATCCCGCATCTTCTGTGTTTGATGAAATCAATCTAAGTTTACAGGAAAGTATTAAGGTAAATAATAATCAACGATCATTAGAATGCGCTAAAAGTGGGCTATAAAGAAAACAAACGCTTCAATTCATCCCCCGGGTTCTTAGCCCGCATAAAGGCTTCTCCGACTAAAAAGCTATTTACATTTCTAGCTTGCATGGCCTTCACATCTTCTGGAGTATGAATACCACTTTCAGTGACGACAATTTTATTTTGGGGAATTTGATCAAGTAGCTTGAAGGTATTTTCCAGTGATACCTCAAAGCTATGCAGGTCCCGGTTATTAATGCCGAGCAAGCGAGTGTCTAGAGCCAGCGCGTGGTGTAACTCTTCTTCATTATGCACTTCGACTAAGACATCCAAGTTAATTTCCTGAGCGATACCAGCAAGCTCTTGCATTTGATCTTTGCTTAAACAAGCAGCAATCAGGAGAACACAATCGGCATTGACTACTCGGCTTTCATATATCTGATAAGGCGCCACCATGAAATCTTTACGGATAATCGGCAGCGAGCTTGCAGCACGGGCCTGTTGCAAATAGTCTTCATGGCCTTGAAAGAAATCGTGATCAGTTAGTACAGATAAACATGCAGCACCAGCTAATTCATAGCTCTCAGCAATTTCTTCAGGAATAAAATTTTCTCTGATCACCCCTTTACTAGGTGAAGCCTTCTTAATCTCAGCAATAATCGCCGGTAAATTAGCGCGTAATTTTGTTTCTATACTGCTTACAAAACCACGTGTATCTGGTAAATCAAAAGCTTGTGCTTTACAGTTGGCAAGCTTAAGTATTTTTTGTCTTTGCTCAATTTCTTCCCATTTGCGCGCTACAATATTTTTCAGGATAGTAGGCGTTGATTCAAGAGAAGCGCTTGGTCCGTATTGAATAGAAGACATGATAAGTAAACCTAAAAATTAAGATGACTGAAGTTAAGATGAAAAGACGCGGGTAAAGCTGGCTAGGTCAGCTATTTTAGTCAGTGCCAAACCACAACCAATGGCGTCGGCTGCACGATCAATACCTTCAGCAAGTGTGTCTGCTAAACCTGAAGCATAAATGGCCGCACCAGCATTTAAGGTGATAATGTCGCGAGCTTTTGAAGAGCGCTCATCAGACGCTTTTCCCAGCGCACTTTTAATGAGTTCTAAACTTTCTTCCGCACTACTAACACTCAAACCTTCGAGGCTATTTTCTGCCATGCCAAAGTCATTGGCAGAGACTGTGTATTCAGTGATTTCATTATTTTTTAATTCAGCAACAAAGGTTTTACCTGAGATACTGATTTCATCCAAACCCACGTCTGCATGAACAATCAAAACATGTTTACTGCCCAAGCGTTTTAATACTTCAGCCATCGGCCGACAAAGCGCAGCAGAGAACACACCAATCACCTGATTTTGAACATTAGCAGGGTTGGTCATGGGCCCCAGCATATTGAAAATAGTACGAATACCCATTTCTTTGCGCGGGCCAATCGCATGTTTCATGGCGCTGTGGTGTGCTGGTGCAAACATAAAGCCAAGTCCAATTTCATCAATACAGCGTTGAACTTGTTCTGGTGTTAGTGAAAGGTTGACACCAGCCACTTCAAGAAGGTCTGCGCTACCTGTTGTGCTGGAAATACTGCGGTTGCCATGCTTGGCGACTTTTGCGCCAGCAGCAGCCACGACAAAGGCTGCTGCGGTTGATACATTGAATAAATCAGCGCCATCACCTCCTGTCCCGCAGGTATCGACCAGATAATCACCCGAGACATTAACAGGAGTAGCTAAGCTGCGCATGACGTCAACAGCCCCTGTGATTTCATCAATACTTTCACTTTTCATACGAAGTGCAACGAGAAAACCACCGATCTGGGCATTTGTTGCTTGACCCGTCATGATCTGTTGCATCACGGATTTCATTTCAGCGGTCGATAAGTCCTGTTTATTAACAAGTTTCTCGAGTGCTTGGTTCATCTCCATGTCAGTACCTGTTGTCTTTTTCTTTGATTAAAAGGCAAGTAAAAACTGATAGCTTGCCAGGAAAATTATCGTTCTAGAAAGTTTCTAAGTAAATCGTGGCCATGTTCGCTCAGAATAGATTCAGGGTGAAATTGCACCCCTTCAATATCCAGGGTTTTATGACAAACCCCCATTATTTCTTCCACGCTGCCATCTTGGTTTTCTGTCCACGCTGTGATTTCAAGGCAATCTGGTAAATGCGCTCTATCAATCACTAAAGAATGATAACGTGTGGCGGTAAATGGATTAGACAAGCCTTTAAATACACCGGCATCATTGTGAAATACGGGCGAGGTTTTCCCATGCATCACTTGGCCTGCACGTATAATTTTCCCACCAAAGGCCTGACCAATACTTTGATGACCAAGGCATATGCCTAAAATGGGTATCTTGCCTTTAAAGTGTTCGATCACCGCTAAGGAAATGCCTGCTTGCGTGGGGGTGCAAGGCCCTGGTGAAATGACGATTTTACTCGGCGCCAGTTGTTCAATTTCTTCAACGGTAATTTCATCATTACGATAAACATGGACATCGGCCCCCAGCTCACCTAGGTATTGCACCACGTTATAGGTGAAGGAGTCGTAATTGTCGATCATTAATAACATCTTATGTCTCCTTATCCATCCAGACCGTGAGTTGCCATGGCGACAGCTCTGAAAATTGCTCGACCCTTGTTCATGGTTTCATCCCATTCACTTTGGGGAACAGAGTCAGCCACCACACCGGCACCAGCTTGAATATGTAACACTTTGTCTTTTATAACGGCAGTCCGAATCGCAATGGCAGTGTCCATATTGCCATTCCATGATAGATAACCGACAGCGCCACCATAAACACCACGCTTAACGGGTTCGAGCTCATCAATGATTTCCATCGCGCGAATTTTGGGTGCGCCGCTTAAGGTACCTGCCGGGAAGGTTGCACGTAACACATCAATAGGCGTCGTATTTGGTTTTAACGTTCCAGTGACATTAGAAACGATATGCATCACATGTGAATAGCGTTCTATCACCATTTTATCGGTTAACTTAACAGAGCCAATTTCACTGACACGACCGGCATCATTTCGTCCGAGGTCGATCAGCATTAAATGTTCGGCACATTCTTTGGGATCTGCCAATAAATCTGCTTCCAAGGCGATATCTTCTGCTTCGTTTAGACCGCGTTTACGAGTGCCGGCAATCGGCCGAACAGTGACTTCACCGTGTTCTACACGGGCTAAAATTTCGGGTGATGATCCAACAATATGAAAATCATCCAGATTTAAGAAGTACATATAAGGTGAAGGATTCAAACATCGTAGTGCGCGGTATAAATCAAGAGGATTCGATTCAAAAGGAATCGACATACGCTGCGATATAACGGTTTGCATTACGTCGCCAGATAAGACGTATTCTTTAATGGAATCCACAGCCCGTTTGAATTTCTCTTCTGCAAACCCAGAGATGAAATCAGTTTCTTCAATCTCAGACTTTTGCTCTGTTTTACTTTCAGCAGCCTTGATCGAAGCCGTATTGCGAAGCCGGTGCACCAGTAAATCCAGAACCGATTGGGCTAATTGATACGCATCTTCAACACTTGGATCAGCATGATAAATGAGCATTAATTTACCGCTTAAATTATCAAACACCACTAACTGATCCGATACCATTAATAAAATATCAGGCGTGTTTAGCGGGTCCGGTGGACAGTTATCAGCAAGTTTTGGTTCTATATAACGCACTGTATCATATCCAAAATAGCCAACAAGTCCGCCATTAAAACGTGGTAAACCCTCCAGCTCAGGTACCTTGAAGCGTGCTTGGAATGTTTCAACAAAGGCTAAAGGGTCATCCAGATCATGCTCTTCGATAACTTTATTATCTAGCTCTAGTTGCGCATGTTTACCAGATATTTTTAAAACCTGTTGGCAAGGTAAACCAATAATAGAATAGCGGCCCCATTTTTCACCACCATGGACAGATTCTAACAAATAGGAATATTTACCGTCGGCCAGTTTCAGATAAGTACTGAGGGGTGTATCTAAATCCGCTAAGACTTCGCGGGTAACGGGAATACGGTTATAACCTTGGGCGGCCAAGGATGAAAAGTGTTCAGGTGTCATAGAAATACCAAATCTCGAATAGCAAACTTCACAAGGATGACAATACATCCAAATTATTAAGCAGAATTGAAGCTAGTGACGCCAACGAGTTGAACATGCAAAACGACCCTTATGCGTGATAAAGCATAAAGTAACAGGCAATTTTTGCACACGGTGAGAAAGTGTAGACACTTGAGAGTCTCTCTTGTTTGAAATGGGCTAGTAAATATTCTGAGCTTCCTGTTCAGAATTTAATTAGCTCAAAGATTACAACAGGCTAGAGAGGCAATCAATCTCTAGACTCATATAAGTATCGATGATTCACAAAAAATAACGCAAAGATTTAAAACCTAAGTGAATTTAAGTATATTGGATAAGTTGCTAAGGCATTTCCCAATAAATTAGCAACTTCAAATAAACCGGATGTTTATTTATAAATACTGATTCGTCAGTTTATTTTATCTTCAATAAAAGGATTTAGCATGAAGCTTTCTCGTATTAAACTCGCCTCTATAAAATTACCTCGTCTAATTACTAGCTCGCTATGTTTGTTATCGATCAGCCAATTTAGTTCAGCCCTTCCTCAATATGTTAACGAATTTCATTATGATAATAGTGGTGCCGACAAATTCGAATTTGTCGAAATAGCAGGGCTTGCTGGCTCAGACCTAAACGGTTGGTATTTAGATTTTTATAATGGAACAAATGGTAAAATATATTCTTCCTGGGCTTTATCGGGTGTGATAGATGATGAAGTGGCTGGTTTCGGAGCGCTGTCATTTTCGGGGTCATCAGGTTTACAAAATGGCCCGAATGATGGCATCGCGTTGGTCAATGACCTTGGCTTCTTAGTTCAATTTATTAGCTATGAAGGTATTGTGACGGGAACTGAAGGCGCGGCTTTGGGTATCACAAGTCAAGATGTCGGATTAACAGAAGGTGGCAGTGTACCGGTGGGTTATTCCTTACAATTAACGGGCGCGGGCACAGACTCTGAAGACTTTACCTGGGTCAGCGGTCAGTCATCATTTGGTGAGTTGAATGCGGGTCAGCGTTACAGCCAAACTATGCCTAATGTGCCGGTACAGCGTGTCGATGAACCAGGGCAACTTGGGTTGATGAGTTTGGCTTTGCTTGGGTTGTGTGTCGGTCGTAGAAAAAGTAAGTGTTAAAACTTACCCCCTAACGTTCGCTAGCTCTGCTCTCATTGTTGAAATAGTTGTTTGATAGTCGTCGGTATTAAATATAGCTGAACCTGCAACAAAGGTGTCTGCTCCAGCAGCTGCAATTTCAGCTATATTTTGAACAGTGACACCACCATCAACTTCAAGACGAATATTTTTGTCATACGCATCAATTTTTGTACGGGCCTGCTTAAGTTTTTCAAGTGTAGCAGGAATAAACTTTTGGCCACCAAAGCCTGGGTTAACTGACATTAATAACACCATGTCAATCTTATCCATGACATGATCAAGATAGTGTAAAGGTGTAGCAGGATTAAATACCAAACCGGCTTTGCAGCCACCATCTTTGATCAGTTGTAATGAGCGATCAATATGATCTGACGCTTCAGGATGAAAGGTAATATAGGTTGCGCCAGCATCGATAAAACTTTTTATCATATCATCAACGGGCTTGACCATTAGGTGAGCATCAATGGGGGCAGTCACTCCATGTTTACGTAAGGCTGCGCACACCATTGGGCCAATGGTTAGATTGGGCACATAGTGATTGTCCATTACATCAAAATGGACAATGTCAGCGCCAGAAGCGAGAACATTATCGACTTCCTCTCCCAAACGGGCAAAATCGGCAGATAAAATAGATGGGGCGATTAAAAATTGGCTCATAGTGTCCTCAGTGCTTGAAATTTAAGCTATTCTAACTGACACAGGCGTGTGGGAATAGTCAGAATCACGTGCATTCCAAAGTACTTCATAAAGAGTAGATCATCGGTATGCAAAAACGAGTATTAGTATTAGTGTTATTTTTCTTAATGGGCGCTTTGAATGCAGCACCTGAGCAAGAAACTACTTCGATTCAAGCGCAAAATAGTGAAAGACCCGCTTATTTAGACCCGGAATTAAAAAAACAACTTGCGCTTGCAGACACCCTAAAAGAGCATGAAATCGTTTGGCTGGACGTAAGTTACCCCAACAGTGATCAACCACAGAAAACCTTGGCGATTGCTCATCCTTCACTTATTGCAAAAGAGCAGGGCGCTATTTTACTCATACATGATAAAGAGCAGCATGCCGATTGGCCTCAAATTATACGTCCTTTGCGTCAAATATTACCTGAAGCTGGCTGGTTCACGCTTTCTGTTAGCTTGCCCGATGACACACGAATTAAATTACCTGAAAGACGCTTGCCAGCAAAAGTATTTGATCAAGTGATATTGAGTGATAACTTGAAGATGAATTTGGATTCAGGTCAACGTACTCGAGAGGAAAGTTCACCAGAAGATAAAACTATGGCCCCAAATGACACCGCAGTAGATGCGCAAGCGATAAATGAAAATGTCGAGGAAAGCCCAGATCCAGACGAGTCGGTAGATATCAATTTGGCAGCTGCACAGGCGCAGGATCAGAACAAGATTCCTTATGAGGTCAGAGCGTTGAGCCATATAGAAACGGCATTGGACTACCTTAAATCGAAGAACTATCAGAATATTGTCATCATCGCGCATCGGAATTCGGTAGTGCTTGCCCTTCATTACATAAAAGCACGTCAGAATGAATTAGCGACACCCGGCTTTTCATTCGTGTTTATTGAGCCTTTGGTCGATGATACTTATTTATTAAATTTAACGGATTGGTTGGGAGAGTCATTTAATACTCCGATTCTGGAAGTGATAAATCGGAGTAATGCTGAAGCGAATGAGCAAGCGAAAAGTAGAGAGTTTGCTATGCACAGGGTTGGGGTACAGGCATTTAGGCAGTTATTTCTAACGATGAGTAACAGCGAAGTGTTTAATGAGACACTAAGTCGGCGTGTTAAGCTTTGGCTTGATGTGCATGCGCAGGGTGAAATAGCGACAACTACTCCATAGATATAGATTGGCGTATATTTGCAATAGATTCGAGCACATCAGGATAGTCAGTAGCTTTATGCTTGGTGATGACTTCTAAGCGCTTTATTTTCTTATCAAACTCAATAACGACTCTATCCAATTCATGATAAAGCTCTTTAATATCTGCACGAGTATGCGCTATTTCTTGTGTTAGAGAGCTCAGCTTAGCTAGCGCGTCATCACCAACAGATAAGCCTTTACGTTGACGCTTGGCAGCAAGCGATTCTTCATCGAAGACCTGGGATTCAAGGTTTTTAATTGTTGTGCGTTTGATCTTGATAATGTCTTCGATATCAAGAACTCGCCGATTCAGTACGCGTACGGCATCATTTGACTGGCTATATAATTTTTTAAGCTCGTCGTCTATGGCGTCTTGCTTTTGTTTTTCAATCAGCGCAAGCCTTTCGGCCTCAATGGCCGCATCTCGCTGGGTAATTTGCTCGGCGGTTAGCGCAGGGGGAATCGTTTTTATGAGGCGGCCTTTTTCATTTAGAATATCGTAGCCTTTTTCTGCATATTTAGCCGGTAATGTCTGTGTTAACACAAGTTGATTATGTTCATTCTTATAGCGATAAAACTGCCCTGCAATGCCAGCAGCAATAGATGAAAAAGTAATTGATGATAAAAGCACGAAAAAGAGTGTTCTATCAAGTATACTGCGCCGCATCGCGTGGGTGATAAAAGAAGGTAATAAGTTGAACGGCCTGCTCATTGATATCCTAGGTAACCAAAAACGTTAAAAATTAAGATTATATCTTGAGTATAGCTGATTTTATTGAGCCTGTTATAGGTCTTTATGCAAGCTTCTTGCCGTGCCTACTTATTGCCTTAACTCAAACAAGCTAGTGAGTAGCTTACTGGCAGTATTGATATAAGAAAATACAGATAAATATGGACTATTTTTTTGAACAAATATTGCTTTTTTTCATTTCGATCATAGCAAATGGTTTAAGTGCGATGGCGGGTGGAGGCGCTGGCTTGCTGCAATTCCCAGCCTTATTATTTCTGGGGCTTAGTTTCTCTGTTGCCTTAGTGACCCATAAGGTGGCGAGTGTCGCCTTGGGTGTAGGAGCCACATTTAGGCATATTAGAGAAAAACGGCTCAGTTGGAAGTTTGCTGTTCATATTTTGATATTTGGCCTGCCAGGCGTCATTTTAGGTGCCTTGATGATATTGTCTGTGCCGGATGATCTGGCAAAGATGGCCTTAGGCACGCTGACTATTGGTTTGGGTCTATATTCATGGTTTCAGCCAGAGCTTGGTCTTCATGCAAAGCCGAGAATCTTCTCTGCATTACAATGGTTGGTCGGTGGTTTTGTTTTATTTCTGATCGGGGTATTAAATGGTTCTATTACCTCTGGAACAGGTTTGTTTGTAACGCTTTGGTTAGTTAGGTGGTACGGTCTGGATTACCAGAGAGCGGTTGCCTATACCTTGATTTTAGTGGGCATGATCTGGAATGGTATGGGAGCCATTACCTTAGCAACACAGTCACCTGTAAAGTGGGAGTGGGTGTTACCGCTGGTACTCGGTGCACTTTTAGGGGGATATTTGGGGGCTCACCTTTCTTTGGCGAAGGGCAATAAATTGGTGAAGCGCTGTTTTGAGATGGTGACCATTTTAGTGGGCTTATCATTATTGATTGATAGCGGCATCTAACCTGTCTTCAAGCGAGATGCCGTAGTTGAGTAAAGGGTTCAGAAATGATTAAACGATACCGTACTGTGAACGATACAGCGAAATTGCATCTGCATACCGGGATAAACTTGCATCATCCTGAATGTAGTCTAATACTTGAGTTAAGTTAACGATGCTAAGTACAGGAATATTGAAGTCCCGTTCGACTTCCTGAATTGCAGAGAGTTCACCTTTACCTTTTTCTTGGCGATCCAGAGCGATAATGACACCTGCAGGTTCTGCACCAGCAGCCTGAATAATATCAATGACTTCACGTATGGCCGTTCCTGCAGTAATGACATCGTCAATTATCATGACTTTGCCAGATAAGGGGGCGCCAACTAAAGTGCCACCTTCGCCGTGATTTTTTGCTTCTTTACGATTAAAAGCGAAAGGAATATTTTTTTGATGAAGTGATGAAAGGCTAACGGCGGTGGCCGTGCCCAGTGGAATACCTTTGTAAGCAGGACCAAACAGAACATCGTAAGGTATGGCAGAATCAACAAGTGTTTGCGCATAAAATGCGCCTAAATTCGCTAAGGATAAGCCATCATTGAATAAACCCGCATTAAAAAAATAAGGGCTGACTCGGCCTGACTTCAGGGTAAATTCACCAAACTTAAGGACGTTCTTTTGGATGGCGAAACGAATAAAATCGCGTTGGTGTGACTTTAAAATAGAGTTGTCGAGCATTGCTTGCGCCTAAATTATCAAATATTACAGTGTTTTTCTTTTCAAAAAATGTGAAACAAGTATCATACCACGCAAATTAGTGAAGAGGCAGTTATGCGAGTAGTATCAATTAATGTAAACGGCTTAAAACGGGCGGCTGAGCTTGGTTTTTTTGATTGGATGCGTGAAATCGATGCCGATGTGGTATGTGTTCAAGATCTACAAGGTAAGATTTACGACTTTGATGATGAAATATATCATCCCGAAGGCTATCAGGCATATTTTATCGATGCTGAAAACCCAGAAGATGGGGGGGTAGGGATTTATACCAAACATTTCCCAAAAGCCATCATGTATGGTTTTGCCTATGGCCCTGCGGATTCAGAAGGTCGGTTTATTCAGGCCGATTTTGAAAATGTCAGTGTTGCTTCCATGCTTGCTCCAAGCGCATTAGGCAAGCCTGAAAAACAAGCGGACAAAGACGCCTTTCAAGACGCCTTTCTAGGGCACCTGGAAAAAACCCTTCGCAAAAGACGCCAGTTTATTTTTGCGGGAAGTTTTAATTCAGCACACTTAGTGATGGATGCCAGCAAAAAATACCACGAGCTAGACGTCAGTGGCTTTAAAGCGCATGAGCGGGAATGGTTCGATACGGTATTTGATGACTTTGGTTATATTGATGCGTTCAGACAAATTAACGTCCAAAAAAATCAATATACCTGGTGGCCAGAATGGGCAAAAGGCTGGCGTAAACATTCAGGTTGGCGGACTGATTACCAAATCACCACGCAATTAATGAAAAACTTGATTGAAGATGGTTTTATTGATGAAGATACCCGTTTCTCTGATCATGCTCCCGTGGTGATGGACTACGATATTTTTATGTAAACAAGAGATAGTGTGGACACATAGGTCCGCCCCTACAAAATATTGTGTTTGATGGACATTAAATATTCCATCTAAGGTGTAGGGGCAGGCCCGTGTGTCTGCCCTTTATATCTATTTAGCTAAAGCCGCTTCTTGTAATTCAAAAATCTCTTTCAAGCCTTTCTTAGCAAGATCAAGCATGGCATTAAACTCTTCTTGATCAAACGCCTCTTCTTCTGCTGTTCCCTGGACTTCAATAAACTTACCTGCATCGTTCATCACTACGTTCATATCTGTTTCAGCTGCAGAATCTTCAGGGTAGTCTAGATCAAGCACCGGTGTACCTTTGTATATACCCACAGAGACAGCAGCAACTTTTTGCTTAAGAGGCAGGCTTTTCAGCTTGCCGGAATCAACCAGGCTTTGAAGTGCATCGACCAGTGCAACGCAACCGCCAGTAATAGAAGCAGTTCGAGTTCCACCATCGGCTTGAATAACATCACAATCGATTTGGATTGAGCGTTCACCAAGTGCTTTCATATCGACAGCAGCGCGCAAAGAACGGCCAATTAAGCGTTGTATCTCAATGGTTCGACCTGTTTGTTTGCCTCTCGCGGCTTCACGGTTCATACGAGAACCCGTAGAACGAGGTAACATGCCATACTCAGCTGTGACCCAACCTTTTCCCGTACCTTTCAGGAAGGGCGGTGTTTTTTCATCAATACTGGCAGTACAAATGACCTTGGTATCACCAAATTCGACTAGCACAGAGCCTTCAGCATGTTTGGTGAATTGGCGAGTAATTTTAATATCGCGAGATTGGTCAAGTTGGCGTCCACTAGGTCTCATTTGCTTATCCTATAAAATATGAGTAAAAACGATCGGTGTAAAACTATCAGTGCTAAAACTATCAGTGCTAAAACTATCAGTGCTAAAACTATC